>NZ_JACAPZ010000018.1:0-112166 GCF_013385475.1 Pseudomonas sp. G5001 | reverse complement strand
AAGAGCGGAACCAATATCAGCCGTTACCTAAAAAATGGACAAACACACTCATTCGGCTCCACATGTCAGGCGTGCATGCGAACCCACACGCTGACCAAAATCGTAGCCGCCATCAACCACGCTACCGCCGCCACCGCCAGCGAAGCCTCCAGACGCATCCGGTCAACCATCACATACAACGTCGCCAGGTACACAAAGTACGGAATGATCGACCACATCCCGAACACGATGGTGGTCTTCAGATCCTCCACCGACCGACCCTTGCCGACAATGTAATGCGCAATCAACGCGAACGTCGGAAACAGCGGCACCAACCCTGCAATGTAGTAGTTCTTGGTCTTGGCCAGCGCCGCCAGAATCAACACCACCCCCGCACCCAATGCTGCCTTCAACAATAAATCCACAATGCGCTCCTAGTGGCTCAGCCCGTACTTCTTGACCTTATCGAACAACGTGGTCTTGGCCATCCCCAGTTCCTGGCTGGCCTGGGTCAGGTTGCCGCCGCTGCGTTGCAAGGCATCGTTGAGCAGGTTGCGCTCGAACGCCTCCACCGCTTCGGTAAAGGCCAGCCCATGGTTGCCGCTGCTGGCGCCGCTCTTCTTGAACGCCGGCAAACCGAGGGCAAACCGCTCGGCCACGTTGCGCAGTTCACGCACGTTGCCCGGCCAGTCATGGCTCATCAGGCTGGACAGGGTCTGGTTGTCGAGGTCCGGCGCGGTGCGGTCGAAACGCAGCGACGACTGCTGCAGGAAGTGTTCGAACAACTGCAGGATGTCTTCGCGGCGTTCACGCAGCGGCGGCAGTTCCAGGGTCACCACGTTGAGGCGGTAGTACAGGTCGCTGCGAAACTGGTTGGCGCGGCTCAGGTCGTCGAGGTCGGACTTGGTCGCGGCGATCACCCGGCAATCCACCGCCACGCTCTGGTTCGAACCCAGGCGTTCCAGGGTGCGTTCCTGCAACACCCGCAGCAGCTTGATCTGCAGGTTCATCGGCATGCTTTCCACTTCGTCGAGGAACAGCGTGCCTTCGTGGGCGTGTTCGATCTTGCCGATGCGGCGCTTGCCGGCACCGGTGAACGCGTTGGCTTCGTGGCCGAAGATTTCGCTTTCGAACAGGTTCTCCGGCAGGCCGCCGCAGTTCAAGGCGACGAACTGGTGGGAGTGGCGCCGGCTGAAATCGTGCAGGCAGCGCGCGACCAATTCCTTGCCGGTGCCGGTCTCGCCCTCGATCAACACGTTGGCCGAGGTGTCGGCGACGTTGGCGATCAATTCCCGCAGGTTCTGCATGGCCGGGGAGCGACCGATGATCCGGCCTTCCAGCGAATCGCGCTCCGCCAGTTGCCGGCGCAGCGACCAGACTTCCCGGGCCAAACCGCGTTGTTCCAGGGCGCGGCGGGCTACGTCCACCAGGCGCTCGGGAGAGAAGGGTTTCTCCATGAAGTCATAGGCGCCGTTGCGCATCGCGCCCACGGCCATGGAGATATCGCCGTGGCCGGTGATCAGCACCACCGGCAGGCTTTTATCCAGGGCCTTGAGCCGGGTCAGCAACTCCAGGCCGTCGATGCCCGGCAGGCGAATATCGCTGATGACGATGCCGGCGAAGTTTTCACCGACGAGGGTCAGGGCCTCTTCGGCACTGCCCACGCCCACGCTGGGAATGTCTTCCAGGGCCAGGGCTTGCTGGCAGCCGAGCAATACATGGGGGTCGTCTTCGACGATCAGGACGGTCAGGTCGGTGGTTTTTTCTGCGTTCATTTCGACTCGACTTGTTGAGGGCTCGCCAGCGGCAAACTCAGGACAAAGGCAGTACCACCGCTGGCCGGATGCTCGACGGCGAGGTTGCCGCCGGTCGCCGCCGCGAGGCTGGCCGACAGCGTCAGGCCGAGGCCCAGGCCTTGTTCGCCGGGTTTGGTGGTAAAGAACGGTTCGAACAAATGCTTGCGGGTCTCGGGATCAATCCCGTGGCCGTTATCGCGTACCCGCAGGCGATATTTGCCGTCGGCGATGTCGCCTTCCAGCCACAGTTCGGGGGCCGGTTGCGCCTGCATCGCATCCAGGGCGTTGCCCATCAGGTTGACCAGGATCTGCTCCAGGCGTGTCTGGTCGATCTGCAACTGCGCGCTGCTGAAGTGGCGGTGCACCGTCAGCGGCAGGGTCTCCAGGCGACTGCCGAGGATCTGGAACGTAGCGTCCACCGCCTTGCCCAGATTGGCTTCGCCCTGGTCATCGCCACGCCGGGCAAAGGAGCGCAGGCTGGCGGTGATGCGACCCATGCGGTCGATCAGTTCGTTGATGGTCTTGAGGTTGGCACTGGCGGTGTCCAGCGCCCCACGCTCAAGGAAGCGCACGGTGTTGCCCGACAGGGTACGCAGGGCGGCCAGTGGCTGGTTCAATTCATGGGCGATGCTGGTGGACATCTGGCCGATGGCCGCGAGTTTGCCGGCCTGCACCAGCTCGTCCTGGGCCCGGCGCAAGGTTTCCTCGGCCTGGCGCCGCTCGCGAATCTGGCTCTTGAGCCGCTCGTTGCTGGCCCGCAGGTCGGTGGTGCGTTCGGCAATCCGTCGCTCCAGCTGGTTATTGGCTTCCTGCAGGGCTTCCCGGGCGGCGAGGCGGGTGGCAATCACCTTGCGGCGCTCGTTCCAGGCAATCAGCAGGAATGCCACCAGTGCAAAGGCTACGGCCACCAGGATGCCCTGGTTGATGGCGGCCCGGCGCAGGTCGTTCAGCGGGGTGAGCAGGGTGAAATTCCAGGGGGTGTCGTTCAGTGGGCGGGTCTGGGCAAGGTAGCTGACCTCATGCTCGTCGGCCACCACTTCGCTGTTGGCCGGGAAGGTCAATTTCTCGGTGCCTTCGTTGAGGCGTTCGCGGGCCAGTGGTTCCAGCTCGTTGAGCGTCGCCCAGTAGTATTGCAGGCTGTGGGCGAGGCGGTCCTTGGTGTCATCGCTCAATGGCCGTACGGACTTGAGGCGACGGGCCGGGTCGCTGGAGAGAATGATGATGCCGTTCTCGTCACTGACGAAGGCCTCCAGGCGCGCCCGCTGCCAGCGCTCTTCCAGCGCTTCCAGGCGTACCTTGACCACGGCGACGCCGATGATCTTGCCGTGCTCTTCCAGGCCATGGGCCAGGTAATAGCCGGGTTCGCCGTTGGTGCTGCCGATGCCGTAGAACCGGCCGGGCTGGCCGCGCACGGCATTCTGGAAATAGGCACGGAAGGACAGGTCTTCACCCTGGTAACTGTCGGCATCGCGCCAGTTGCTGGTCGCCAGCACACGGCCGGTGGTGTCCATCACGTAGATCGCCCGGCTGCGACTGCGCCGGTTCAGGCCTTCGAGGTAGTCGTTGACGGTTTTGCGGGTTTCTTGATTCGGGTCGGCCAACAGCCTGGAGACGCTGGATTCCAGCTCCAGGAGACTGGGCAGGTAGGTGTATTTGCTGAGTTCGCTCTCGACGGTGCGGGCGTGCAGTTCCAGCTGGCGTTCGCCGGTATCGCTGAGGGTGCGGATCCCATAGAACTCGCTGATCCAGAAGCCGACGTAACCCAGTCCGATCATCAGGGCGATGATCAGCGGCGGCAGGAACAATTGGCGAATCAGACGAGGCTTCACGGCAAGTGATGGCGGCGCGGCGCGAAAGAGGTTGGGGTCGCATTTCATCACAGATGCCTTGGGTCAACCAGTTGTGGTGAGTGGGGTTGCCCGACCCACCACAACAGGGCAGTGCTTAGTGCTGCAGGATTTTCTCGAGGAAGTGCTGCGCACGCTCGGAGCGGGCGCTGATGTCGCCGAAGAATTCCTCTTTCGGGCAGTCTTCGATGATCTTGCCGGCGTCCATGAAGATCACCCGGTCGGCTACCTTGCGGGCGAAACCCATTTCGTGGGTCACGCACATCATGGTCATGCCTTCCTGGGCCAACTGCACCATCACGTCGAGCACTTCGTTGACCATTTCCGGGTCGAGGGCCGAGGTCGGTTCGTCGAACAGCATGACGATCGGGTCCATCGCCAGCGCACGGGCAATCGCCACACGCTGTTGCTGGCCGCCGGAAAGCTGGCCCGGGTGCTTGTGGGCGTGAGCCGACAGGCCGACGCGCTCCAGCAGTTGCAGGCCCTTCTTGGTGGCTTCTTCCTTGCTGCGGCCCAATACCTTGATCTGCGCGATGGTCAGGTTTTCGGTGATGGTCAGGTGCGGAAACAGCTCGAAGTGCTGGAACACCATGCCAACGCGCGAGCGCAGTTTCGGCAGGTTGGTCTTCGGGTCGGCGATGGAGGTGCCGTCCACGACCACGTCGCCTTTCTGGAACGGCTCCAGGGCGTTGACGCACTTGATCAGGGTCGATTTGCCCGAGCCGGACGGCCCGCACACCACGATCACTTCGCCTTTTTTAACCTCGGTGCTGCAATCGGTCAGCACCTGGAAGTCGCCATACCACTTGTTGATATTCTTGATAGAGATCATACGGCAAACCTTTTTTGCAGACGCTTGACCAGCAGCGAGGCGGAAAAGCTGATGATGAAGTAGACGACACCGGCGAAGATCAGGAACTCATTGGAGCGGCCGATGATGTCGCCGTTGGAACGGGCGGAGTTGAGGAAGTCCACCAGGCCCACGGTGTAGACCAGCGAGGTGTCCTGGAACAGGATGATCGACTGTTGCAGCAGCAACGGGGTCATCTTGCGGAACGCCTGGGGCAGGATGATCAGGCGCATGGTCTGGCCGTAGGTCATGCCCATCGCTTGCGCCGCGGCCATCTGGCCCTTGGGGATCGACTGCACGCCGGCCCGCACGATTTCGCAGAAGTACGCCGCCTCGAACATCATGAAGGCCACGACGCAGGAGGTGAACGCACCGATCGGGGTGTCTTCGCCGGTGATCCAGCGCAGCACGAACGGCACCGCCAGGTAGAACCAGGTGATCACCAACAGCAGCGGGATCGAGCGGAAGTAGTTCACGTAGGCGCCGGCCAGGCGCGACAGCAGTTTGCTGGACGACAGGCGCATCAGCGCGAGGATCGTACCCAGCACGATACCGCCGACCACGCCCATGACCATCAACTGCAAGGTCATGACCATGCCGTTCCACAGGCCCGGGATGGCGGGGATGATGCCACTGAAATCGAATTCCATTATTTACCCCCCACGGAGATCAGGCCGGGCACGGCGACTTTCTTCTCGACCACGCGCATCAGCAGCATCAGGCTCATGTTCAGGGTGAAATAGATCAGCGTGGCCAGGGTGAAGGCCTCGAACAGGTTGGCCGAGAACTCGGCGGTCTGTTTGGTTTGCGCCAGCAGTTCCATCAAGCCGATCAGGGACGCCACGGAGGAGTTCTTGAAGACGTTGAGGAATTCCGAGGTAAGCGGCGGAATGATGATCCGGTAGGCCTGGGGCAGCAGCACGTTCCAGTAGATCTGCGGCAGCTTGAAGCCCATGGCGCGTGCGGCGGATTCCTGGCCCCGTGGCAGCGCCTGGATGCCGGTACGCACTTGTTCGCACACACGGGCGGCGGTGAACAGGCCCAGGCACACGACAACGCTCAGGTAGGCCGAGGTGGTCGGGTTGAGGTCTTGTTTGTACCAGTCCTGCAGGTTCTGCGGCAGCAGGTCGGGTATCAGGAAATACCAGATGAACAGCTGAACCAGCAGCGGTACGTTGCGAAACAGTTCCACGTAGCAGGTCGCGATGCCCGATACGATGCGGTTTGGCACGGTGCGCATGACGCCCAGAATGGACCCCAGCAGCAAGGCGATGATCCATGCCACGACGGCGATGGCAATGGTCCAGCCCAAGCCGGCGATGTACCAGTCGAGATAAGTCTCGCTGCCCACGCCGGTGGACTTGAAGAACACGCCCCAGTCCCAGTTGTAATTCATTAGGGTCTCCCCTCGAGATCGATCGATGTACAAGCACCCGCTTGGGGAAGATCCTTTCCCGCCCGACGGTGAACGCCAGGCACACGCGATCGGCTCGAAAACCGCCAGGTCGAGTGTTCCAAAATTAAAGCCAGCAGGTAGCAACAGACGCCTGAGGGAGGGTTGGCTCCCTCAGGACATAAGCTTAGTCAGGTATCAGATTTTTACGTCAGGCGCTGGCTTGTCGCTTGGGTTGGCGATCAGATCCTTGACCTTGTCGCTCATCGGGAAGTTGAGGTTCAGGCCCTTTGGTGGAATCGGGCTCTCGAACCACTTGCTGTAGATCTTGTTGATCTCGCCGGACTTGTACAGGCCGACGATCGCATCATCCACGGCCTTCTTGAAGGCTGGGTCGTCTTTGCGAACCATGCAGGCGTAGGCTTCGAAGGACTGTGGAGTACCGGTGATGACCCAGTCGTCCGGCTTCTTGGCCTTGGCTTCTTCACCGGCCAGCAGGGCGTCGTCCATCATGAAGGCAACGGCGCGGCCGCTTTCCAGCATCTGGAAGGATTCGCCGTGGTCCTTGGCGGAGATGACGTTCATGCCCATCTGCTTGTCGGCGTTCATCGCCTTGATGATGCGCTCGGACGTGGTGCCGGCGGTGGTCACGACGTTCTTGCCTTTCAGGTCGGCGAAATCGCTGTAGGACGGCTTGCCTTCCTTGTCTTTCTTGACCAGCAGGCGGGTGCCGATTTCGAAGATATTGACGGTGAAGTCAACCTGCTGGGCGCGCTCGGCGTTGTTGGTGGTGGAGCCGCACTCGATATCCGCGGTGCCGTTCTGGATCAGCGGGATACGGGTTTGCGAGGTGACCAGGTTGTACTTGGTCTTCAGGTCGGGTTTGTTCAGGTCTTTTTTCAGGGCTTCAACGATAGCCAGCTGAATGTCGTGGGAGTAGCCCACGGGTTTGCCCGAACCATCCGCGATATAGGAAAACGGAATGGAGCTGTCGCGGTGAGCGAGAGTGATCGTGCCGGAGTCGTTGATTTTCTTCAGTGTGCCGGTGAGTTCGGCGGCGAAAACTGGAGTGCTGATCAGAGCAGCAGCGATAGCTGCGCCCAGGATATGGGGAACGATGCGCATCAATACTTCCTCGACATTTGTTTTTTTTATGAGACCGGTTGGGACGGCCACGTTTTTATATAAACAGTACTGCGAAAGCCTGTGACGGCTCCTGAGGCGCCTCAGGCAATCGCCTACGAGTGTAGAGCATGAGTCGTGCCAGACCAGAAATAAAAGGTTAACCATATGATTTATATAGAGATTAACTTTGTGTTACGGGTTTTTTCTCCTGTTTTGGTCCGGCAAACCGAATAGGTTGAGCTATGGCGTTCGGAAAACCGAATGGCGGCGTGGGCCTGTATCGCCCATGAAAAAGCCCCGGGAGTGTGGCTCCCGGGGCTTTTGGGTGTGGCTCTGTCAGAACGTATAGTCGGCCGACACCACTGCCGCGCGGCCATCGCCGGGCACTGCCCAACCGTTATTGCGGATACGGGTGAGGTACTCCTTGTCGAACAGGTTGTTGATGTTCAGCTGCAGGTTCAACTGTTTGTTGACCTTGTAACCGAGCATCGCACGCTGCACCGCATAGCCGGGGGAAGTCGGCGAGTTGGCGGCGCTGACCAGGTACTGCTTGGTTTGCGCCGTGATGCCGTAGCCCACCTGGAAGTCGTAGGGCAGGTCGTACACCGTCCAGATGCTGGCTGCATGTTTGGGGGTGAAGGTCAGCGGCTCGCCTTTCTGCACGTCGATGCCGGTGGTCGCCAGGGTGTAATCGCTGGCGCTGCGCAGCACACGAGTGTTCAGGTAGGTGTAGTTGGCGAAGACTTTCCAGTGGTCAGTAAGTTGGCCGCTCAGGCCCAGCGCCACACCGTCTGCACGTGCCTTGCCGTCGAGGGTCTGGGTGCCGCTCAGGTTGCTCGGGTCATTGTCGGCGACTTTATAGTTGGTGCGGTCATTGCGGAAGATCGCGCCCGTCAGCGAGAGGGCATTGTCGAGCAGGTCCCATTTGGTGCCGATCTCATAGCTGACGGCGGTTTCCGGGGAAACATCGCAGTTGTTGGTGGCGATGCTTGAGCTTTTGGCCGGGGTGTAGCAACCCCCATTGACGCTGGCCTGGGACGGCGTCTTGCTGTTGCCGTAGGCGATATAGAAGCTGCCGTTTTCCACCGGTTTGTAGACCAGCGCCAGGCGGTAGGAGGTCAGGTCATCCGCCTGGCCGTAGCGAGTGCCGGGCGTTTCCACGCCAGTGCTGGAATAGGCATTGGTCACCGAGCTGCCGGCGTTGTGCTCGTAACGCAGGCCGCCGTTGATTTCCCACTGTGGGTTGAGCTTGAGCGTGTCGAAGGCATAGGCGGCGCGGTTGTTCAGCGCGCCGTCAATGTGGGCGGCCCGGGTGAAGTTGACGGGGCCGGACCATTCGGAGTTCGGGTCGCTGTAGCTGACCGGTGGTGGGACGATGGTGCTGCCGTTGGCGTTGGTCAGCCATTTACCGGTATCCGCCTCGTATTCCTCGCGGCTGATGGCGATGCCGGTCACCAGCGTGTGGTCGATGAACCCGGTGCTGAAGTGGCTGGTGACGTCGGTCTGGTTGGTGAACATCTTGTTCTGGGTGTTGCGCTCGTTACCCAGTGAGCCGCCGCTTGGCTGGAAGTAGCCTGGCTGCAGGCCTGCGGCGCAAGGGGCGCCGGTGATCTGGGTGCCGCTGGCCAGGCAGCCGGTCAATGCACCTTCGGGGCCGGAAGCGCGCAGGTCCTGGCGCACCCGCTCGACGCGGGTGAAGTTGCGCACCGAGACGGCGTCGTTGAAGTCGTGTTCGAGCTTCAGGCTGAACGAGTCCGAGGTGATTTGCTGGTCATTGATGTTGTGGTAGCCGTAGTAGTCACTCCAACCCACGCCCGGCATGGGCTTGCCGTTGTAGATAGGGATGCCGTACTGCGGCGTGTTGTTGTCTTTCTGGTGCTCATAACTGACGGTGACACGTGTCGGCGTGCCCAGGCCAAACGCGATGGAGGGCGCGATGCCCCAGCGTTCGTAATCTTCATAATCGCGGCCAGGTACGTCGTTACCATGGGCCATCAGGTTCAGGCGGAACGCGGTGGTGTCGTTCAGCGTCTGGTTGGTGTCCAGGGTGGTGCGCTTGTAGTTATCGGTGCCGATGCCCGCACTGATGGTGGTTTTGTCGCGTAATTCCGGCTGTTTGCTCACCAGGTTGATGGTGCCACCGACCGCGCCGGAGCCGGAATACACCGAACTTGCGCCGCTGACGACTTCGACCTGCTCCAGGTTGAACGGGTCGGTGCGGCTGTACTGCGCGCTGTCGCGCACGCCGTCCACGTAAATGTCGCCGCTGGCGGAGAAGCCGCGCAGGTTGATGCTGTCGCCATACCCGCTGCCACCTTCGCCGGCCCCGAAGGTGATCCCCGGCACGGTGCTGAGCACGTCGCGCAGGGTCAGCAGGTTCTGGTCATGAATGACTTCCTTGGGCACCACCGTGATGGTCTGCGGCGTGTCGCGCAGGGCCTCGGTGTACTTGGGGGAAGAAGGCGCCACAGGGTTGTAGACGCTCTGGCTCGGGGCCTGGCCTTCGATGCTGGTCGCGCCGAGTTGGATGACCCCTGTGTTGTCTTCTGGTGCGGGCTCCGCCGCGTAACTGAATCCTCCTTGCGCAGCCACTGCCAGGCCCACTGCCGACGCGAGCAAATGCCGCGATGAGAGGGGGGCAGAACTGATGCCGGTAGCCATTGAGTAATCTCTTGTTGGTGTTAGTGAGATGCGATCGTAATTGATAAGCGATCTCAAATGTAATACTTTGTAACCAAATAAATCATGAAACTTTTTGCGGTCCTTGATCGCTACTCGGGGCAGGAATGCAGAGCGCACAGCCAGGCAGCGAGCCCTCGGATATCGGTGATAACCCGCGTGCCTATGTGCGCTGGGTGATGTATGCGGCACAGCTGGGAGATGCCGACGCACAGGCGACCCTGGCCCAGCTGCTGCTCGACGGTCGTGGCGTGCAGAAGGATGAGGCGCTGGGGTTGAGCTGGTTTCGCATCGCTGCGCGGCAGCGTCACCCCATGGCGATCAACATGATCGGGCGCTGCCTGGAGAATGGCTGGGGCTGCGAGGTCGACTTGGAAGACAGTGCGCGGCATTACCGCAAGGCCGCCGATCTGGGGCTGGATTGGGGTTTGTATAACTACGGCCAGTTGCTGACGCGTGGCCGTGGTGTGGAGCGTGACCTTGTCGCGGCATATGAACTGTTCCGCCAGGCTGCGGCCAAGGGGCACGCCAAGTCGATGAACCTGTTGGGTCGGTTCCACCATGAAGGCGTGGTGGTGCCCAAGGATGTTCAACTGGCGCGCCAGTGGTATCAGCGCTCAGCCGAGGCCGGGGATTTCCGCGGGCAATACAACCATGCTGCGGAGCTGGCTCACGACGGCGACGAAGTGCAGGCCTGCCTATGGTTGGAGCGGGCTCTCGCGACGGCCACACCGGGCTTTTTGCAGGCGGCTTATCCCGTGTTGCTGGGCTCTGCCTTCAGCGGGATTCGTGAAATGGGCCTGCGCTATCAGCGTCATCTGCAGGCATGAAAAAGCCCCTGGACCTTTCGGTGCAGGGGCTTTTTTACGTCGGGCTGATCAGGCCGCTTCGATCTTGCCGCGGTTGTGCTCAACCTTGGACAGGTAACGCTGCACGTTCTCCTGCTCCTGCGGCGTGGTGAACAGGCCCAGCTTGCTGCGGCGCCACAGGATGTCCTGGGGCTGAGTGGCCCATTCTTCAGCGCACAGGTAATCGACTTCGCGGGTGTACAGGCCGCCACCGAGGTGGTCACCCATGTCCGCCAGCGATTGCACGCCTTCCAGCAGGCGCCAGGTGCGGCTGCCGTAAGTGGTGGACCAGCGACGGGCAATCTCGCTCGGCACCCAGTCGTATTTGCTACGGATTGCATCGGCCAGGGCTTCTGGCGTGCTCATGTTTTCGCCGCCGGGCAGGGTGGCTGTAGCCGTCCAGCTTGGGCGCATCTGCGTGAAGTAAGGCGCCAGTTGTGCCATCGCCGATTCGGCCAGCTTGCGGTAGGTGGTCAGCTTGCCGCCGAACACCGACAGCAACGGCGCCTCGCCCGAGGTGCCGGACAGCGCCAGGGTGTAGTCGCGGGTCACGGCCGACGGGTTGTCGGACTCGTCGTTGCACAGCGGGCGCACGCCGGAATAGGTGTGCACGATGTCATCGCGGCTCAGTTGTTTCTTGAAGTGCGCGTTGACCACGTTGAGCATGTAGTCGGTTTCACCTTCGGTAATCGCCACCTTCGCCGGGTCGCCGGTGTATTCGCGGTCGGTGGTGCCGATGATGGTCAGGTGATTCAGGTACGGAATGGTGAAGACGATACGCTGGTCTTCGTTCTGCAGGATGTGCGCGTGGGCGCCTTCATACAGCTTCGGTACGATCAGGTGGCTGCCCTGGATCAGACGGATGCCGTAGGGCGAATCCAGCTTCAAGTCATCCTTGATGAACTTGGCCACCCACGGGCCGGCAGCGTTCACCAGCGCTCGGGCGCGGATCGAGAACAGGCTGCCGTCGGCACGTTCCATGTTCATTTCCCACAGGCCTTTGCTGCGGTGTGCGCTGACGCAACGGGTCTGGGTGTGGATGTGCGCACCCTTTTCCCGCGCAGCCATGGCGTTGAGTACTACAAGGCGGGCGTCGTCGACCCAGCAATCGGAGTATTCGAAGCCTTTGGTGATTTCGCTTTTCAGCGGGCTGTCGGGGCCGAACTTGAGGCTCTTGGAGCCTTCGAGTTTTTCCCGCTTGCCCAGATGGTCATACAGGAACAGGCCGGCGCGAATCATCCATGCCGGACGCAGGTGCGGGCGGTGAGGCAATACAAAGCGCATCTGCTTGACGATGTGCGGGGCCTTGGCCAACAGCACCTCACGTTCAGCCAGGGCCTCGCGCACCAGGCGGAATTCGTAATGCTCCAGGTAACGCAGGCCACCGTGGATCAGCTTGCTGCTCGCGGAGGAAGTGTGGCTGGCCAGGTCGTCCTTTTCGCAAAGGAATACCGACAAACCGCGACCGGCTGCGTCTGCTGCAATCCCGACGCCATTGATCCCGCCACCGATAACGGCGACGTCATAGACTTCGGCAAGCGGTGGGGCAGGCAAGGTAGAAGGGTTCATCGGCTGGCCTCGCAATCTTTTTCGTATTGGAATTCGAACATAAATGTTCATTTGCGAAAATGGTAGCTTATAAACGCAGGCACAGCCAGCCCGCTTCGATTGAAAATACTGATCGAAGGGCGAAGAAAGGAAAATTTGTGAACATCAGGGGGCAGGACACCCCCTGTATAGGCTTACACCACTTCCAGTCGAATCTTGTGCTGATTCAACAGTTGCACCAGTGCCGGGACCGGCTGCTGATCGGTGACTAAACAATCGATCAAGCTGATCGGTCCCAGGCGAATCATGGCGTTGCGCCCGAATTTGCTGGAGTCCGCCGCCAGGATCACCTTGCGCGCATTGGCAATGATCGCCTGGGAAACCCGTACTTCCTGATAATCGAAGTCCAGAAGGCTGCCGTCTTCATCGATACCGCTGATGCCCACCAAGGCGAAATCGACCTTGAACTGGTTGATGAAATCAACGCTGGCCTGGCCTACCACACCGCCATCCCGGCGCACGTTGCCGCCGGTCAGGAGTACGTCGAAGTCGTCTTTGGCACTCAGCATCATGGCGACGTTGAGGTTATTGGTGATGATTTTCAGGTGGCTGTGGTTAAGCAGCGCACGCGCGATCGATTCGGTGGTGGTACCGATGTTGATAAACAGCGAGGCGTGATCGGGGATTTGCGCGGCGATGGCTTCGCCGATGCGCTGTTTTTCGTCGCGCATCTGGTCGGCACGCATGGCGTACGCGGTGTTTTCAACGCTGGAATCATAGGCTGCGCCGCCATGGTAGCGGCGCAACAGATTGGCTTCCGCCAGTTGATTGATATCGCGGCGGATGGTTTGCGGGGTGACAACGAAGAGCTGCGCCATTTCCTCGATACTCACATAGCCGCGTTCGCGAACCAGTTCGAGGATTTGTTGCTGGCGGGGAGGCAGATTCATGGTGCGTCCTTTGGGCTGCCGTAAAAAGTGGCCCATGATGACGCAGGAATCTGCTCCCTGCCAGTTACAACCCTATGCGCGTCCGGCGCTTGGCTTATTCAGCGCCTTCGTGGGGTTCCCAGTCGCGGGTGCGGCTGACTGCTTTCTGCCAGCCGGCGTAGAGTTTTTCCTTCGCCGCTTCTTCCAGCTGCGGTTCGAATTGACGCTCGATTACCGCCTTGCCACGCAGTTCGTCCAGGCTGCCCCAGAAACCGCACGCCAGGCCGGCCAGGTAGGCGGCGCCCAACGCGGTGGTTTCGCGCATTTGTGGGCGTTCAACCTGGGTACCGAGGATGTCGGCCTGGAACTGCATCAGGAAGTTGTTGGCGACCGCGCCACCGTCTACCCGCAGGGATTTGAGGCGTTCGCCGGAATCCTGCTGCATGGCATCGAGTACGTCGCGGGTCTGGTAGGCAATCGACTCCAGGGCTGCACGAATGATGTGATCCACGCGTACGCCACGGGTCAGTCCGAACAGCGCGCCACGGGCATACGGGTCCCAGTACGGAGCGCCCAGGCCGGTGAAGGCTGGCACCAGGTACACGCCGTTGCTGTCCTTGACCTTGCCGGCGAAGTATTCGGTGTCGGTGGCATCGGCGATGATCTTCAACTCGTCACGCAGCCATTGCACGGTGGAACCGCCGTTGAACACGGCGCCTTCCAGGGCGTAGGCCACTTCGCCACGCGGGCCGCAGGCGATGGTGGTGAGCATGCCGTGCTTGGATTTCACCGCCTTGTCGCCGGTGTTCATCAGCAGGAAGCAGCCGGTGCCGTAGGTGTTTTTCGCCTGGCCCGGTTCTACGCACATTTGGCCAAACAGCGCCGCCTGCTGGTCACCGGCGATACCGCCGATGGCGATACCGCTTTTGGTGCGACCGTAGATTTCCGAGGAAGACTTCACTTCCGGCAGCATTTCGCGCGGCACGTCGAGAATCTCCAGCATCTTCGCATCCCACTCCAGCGTGTGGATGTTGAAGAGCATGGTGCGCGAGGCGTTGGTGTAGTCGGTGACGTGGGTCTTGCCGCCGGTAAATTTCCAGATCAGCCAGCTGTCGATGGTGCCGAACAGCAGCTCGCCGTTACGCGCACGTTCGCGACTGCCTTCGACGTTGTCGAGGATCCACTTGAGCTTGGTGCCGGAGAAGTACGGATCGGTGACCAGGCCGGTGGTGTCGTTGATGTATTGTTCGTGGCCGTCGCGCTTGAGCTGCTGGCAGATCTCGGTGCTGCGGCGGCATTGCCAGACGATCGCGTTGTAGATCGGGCGGCCGGTGATTTTGTCCCAGACCACGGTGGTTTCACGCTGGTTGGTGATACCGATGGCCGCGACCTGGTCATGGTGCAGGCCGGCTTGTGCCAGGGCCTCGACCATCACCGCGCTCTGGGTAGCGAAAATCTCCATCGGGTCATGTTCGACCCAGCCGGCTTGCGGGTAATGCTGGGTGAATTCACGCTGGGCGGTGCAGACCACGTTGGCGTCACGATCGAAGATGATCGCCCGGGAACTGGTGGTGCCCTGATCGAGGGCAATGATGTAGTTCTTATTCTGAATGTCGGTCATGTCGATTGCCTTGGACGGAGAATAGGGAAGTCAGTAAACAGCCTGGGCCGCAAAAGGGCAGTACGGCCCAGGCTATCGCATCAGGAAGTACGGGTTTTGGCGGTGGCAGCCGCTTCGGTTGCATCAGTTGTAGCAGGTGCGGCGCTGGGCAGGTGACGGGCAATCAGCCCGCGATAGGCGGCAGCACCGAGGCAGGCGCCGACAATCGGCGCAAAGATCGGAATCAGGAAGTAAGGAATGTCGCGCCCGCCAGTGAAAGCCATTTCACCCCAACCGGCGAAAAAGGTCATCAGCTTGGGGCCGAAGTCACGGGCCGGGTTCATCGCAAAGCCGGTCAGCGGGCCCATGGCACTGCCGATCACGGCAATCAGCAAGCCAATCAGCAGCGGCGCCAACGGGCCGCGGGGCAGGCCGTTGTTGTCATCGGTCAGGGCCATGATCACGCCCATCAGGATCGCGGTGATGACCATTTCCACCAGGAACGCCTGGGCCGTGCCCAGCAGCGGATGCGGGTAGGTGGAGAACACCGACGCCAATTCCAGGCTGGCCTGGGTGCCGCGAATCATGTGGTGGGTTTGTTCGTAATCGAAAAACAGGTTGCTGTAGAGCGTGTAAACCAACGCGGCCGAACAGAAGGCCCCGGCGACCTGGGCGATGATGTAGAACGGCAGTTTGCGCTTGTCGAAATCGGCAAAGATGCACAGCGCGATACTGACCGCCGGATTCAGGTGAGCCCCGGAAATACCGGCGCTCAGGTAGATCGCCATGCTGACGCCGATCCCCCAGATGATACTGATTTCCCACAACCCAAAGCTGGCACCCGCGACCTTGAGCGCAGCAACACATCCGGTACCGAAGAAGATCAGCAACGCAGTGCCCAGGAATTCGGCCATGCATTGACTTGAAAGTGAAGGCTGTTGAAGAGCAGTTGTCATGGAAAACCTCTGTTTTTGTTGTTGTCTGGCGTTTTGCCGCAACGGGCAATCGGCGATTTTCACCGTGGCGAGGATCCCCCATCCTGTTCGCGGCTTACTGCTGTGAATCCGTAGGTGCATTCCTACAGTATTCGTAAACGAAAAAATATAGACAAGAATGACGGCTGTCAAAGGTCGAAAGTGAACGATCGGTCATTTTGTAATTATTGGTGTGATGAATGATCGTGCCGTGGGCGCGGGAAGCGGCAGGGAAGGTGCGCGTGAGCGCGTGGCAGAGGGCTTCGGACTAGAGCCTTTTGCTTGTTGTTGGCCTAGAATTGGCTGTCTGTTTTTTCACCTTTTTGCCAAGCCTGGAGCCCACATGACGCCCGCATTGGACCTGTTGAAAAAAGTTCGCGCCGAACATCGAATTCACAGTTACGAACATGACCCCAAGGCAGCGTCCTATGGTCTGGAGGCCGCGGAAAAATTGGGCCTGGACCCGGCGCAGGTGTTCAAGACCCTGCTGGCCAGCAGTGAAAAAGCCGAGCTGCTGGTGGCGGTTGTGCCGGTCGTCGGAAGTTTGGATTTAAAGGCGTTGGCGCAGGCGGCGGGGGTAAAAAAGGTCGAGATGGCAGACCCGGCAGCGGCGCAACGGGCCACCGGTTACTTGTTGGGCGGCATCAGCCCGCTGGGGCAGAAGAAACGCCTGCGCACCTTCATCGATGTGACGGCGCAGTCGTTTCCGACAATTTTTATCAGTGCGGGGAGAAGGGGGCTTGAGGTGGAGTTGGCAGCGACAGTGCTGGCCGAACACACCCAGGCCAAGTTCGCGGAAATTGGCCGGGCGTGATGCGTTGACGTCAGGAGGCGGTGTTGTAGCGTCGAACGCCTGACTCAACCTGAGGGATTTGTGCTGCGGTGCTGCCTGAGGCCTGGAACAACACCAGGTGCTCGGCTGCCACGCGAATGCCCACGTCGGCACCGACCAAGTGATCGGCGTGGCTGGGGAAGATCGACTCCAGCTGAGCGCCTGTCGGCAGCTGCAAGCGATACAGGGTCGACGCGCCGAGGAACGTCTTGCCGACAATCCGCGCCTTCAAGGCGCTGTCCGGTGCATAAACGATGTCGTCCGGGCGCAGCAACACATCCACCGCGCCGCCGGTTGGCCAGGTGTAGGCACGATTGCCGCGCAACTCCCCCAGTTCGGTGGTAACCGATTCCGGCGTGTTCAACTGCCCGCGAATGAAGTAACCCTGGCCAATGAAGCTGGCGACAAAGGGTGTCAGCGGTTCGTGATAGAGGTTGTAGGGCGTATCCCACTGCTCCAGGCGACCTTCCTTGAACACACCGACATGGTCACTCACTGCGAAGGCTTCTTCCTGGTCGTGGGTCACCAGAATCGCACTGGTGCCCCGCGCCTTGAGGATATCGCGTACTTCGTGGCTGAGTTTGCGCCGCAGTTCGCCGTCGAGGTTGGAGAAGGGTTCGTCCAGCAGCAACAATTGCGGTTCCGGCGCCAGGGCGCGAGCCAGGGCGACGCGTTGCTGCTGGCCGCCCGAGAGTTCGTGGGGGAAGCGCTTGCCGAGGTTCTTCAGGTTCACCAGTTCCAGCAATTCAGCGACCACACGCTCTTTTTGCGGGTGCTTGCGAATGCCGAAGGCGATGTTGTCGGCCACGCTGAGGTGTGGAAACAGCGCGTAGTCCTGGAACACCATGCCGATCCGACGTTTCTCCGGAGCCAGTGTGAAACCGGCGCTGGAAATGACTTCGCCTGCCAGGCTGATCTCGCCTTCATGCACCGGCTCAAACCCGGCAATCGCTCGCAGGGTGGTGGTCTTGCCGCAGCCCGAGGAGCCCAGCAGGCAACCGATGTCGCCGGCGTTGAGGTGCAGATTGAGGTTCTGCACCACCCGTTGGTCTTGATAGCCGCATGCCAGATTGCGCAGGTTCAGCAGTAGTGGCTGGCTCATGCAGGACGGTACGCCGGCGCAACCAGAAACTCGAGCAGGGCTTTTTGTGCGTGCAGGCGGTTTTCCGCCTGGGCCCAGGCTACTGAACGTTGATCGTCCAGCAGGTCGAGACTGATTTCTTCGCCACGGTGGGCGGGCAGGCAGTGCATGAACAGCACGTCCGGCGCGGCCAGGTCGAGCAGGGCGCGGGTGACCTGGAACGGGGCGAAGAGCTTGAGGCGCTTGGCGGTTTCCTCTTCCTGGCCCATGGAGGTCCACACGTCGGTGCTCACCAGGTGTGCGCCGATGACCGCCTCACGCGGGTCGCGGACGATGGTCACGCGGTCGCCGGCCTGGGCCAGGAAACGTGCATCCGGCTCGTAGCCTTCAGGGCAGGCAACGCGCAATTTGAAGTCGAACTGGATCGCCGCTTCTATATAGCTGTTGCACATGTTGTTGCCGTCGCCGATCCAGGCCACGGTCTTGCCCTGGATCGAGCCGCGCTGTTCGAGGAAGGTTTGCATGTCGGCCAGCAACTGGCAGGGGTGCAGGTCATCGGACAGGCCGTTGATCACGGGCACTCGGGAGTTGGCGGCAAATTCGGTCAGGGTGCTGTGGGCGAAGGTACGGATCATCACCGCATCCAGCATGCTCGACATCACGATCGCGCAATCGCTGATCGGCTCGCCACGGCCCAGTTGGGTATCGCGAGGTGACAGGAAGATAGCCTGGCCGCCGAGCTGAATCATGCCGGCTTCGAAAGACACGCGGGTGCGGGTGGACGACTTCTCGAAAATCATCCCGAGCACGCGGTTTTTCAAAGGCTCGAACAGTACGCCGCGGTTACGCAGGTCTTTAAGCTCAATGCCTCGACGGAGCACGCTGACCAGCTCTTCGGGCGTGCAATCCATCAGGGAGAGAAAGTGCCTTGCGCTCATCATTAACTACCTTTTTGCAACAGACCGCAGATACTCAAAGCCTGGTTTATTTTGAAAACGGGCGAGACCTGCGGCGAAAGCCGCACGGGGCGACGAAATAGGGGAAGGCGCGATCTTATAATTAAATGTCGCGTCTTACCAATAGGGCTACAGTTTTTAGGGGAGTTCAAGGACGCGGGGAGGGCGCTTTTGAAGCCTGTTTCCTGACAGCAGCGGGTCATTTGTACACTGGCGCTGCGCCACATTGCAATGCGTGAGGGCGGGCTGAGGCCGGGCTGCGTCGGTTTCAGCGGGCTGCCGGAAGCTTCTGAAACATTTCCTGATGTTTCCTCATGGCCTGGCCTGATGCCGCTCGATTCACACGACGAACGTTGCTGGCGCTGCTGCCCCGGGCGGGCCATAGTTTTCGTCCGAAGCGCCTAGCCCACAATAAAAGAGACTGGCCATGACCAAGACTCTCCACCACCGTGCCTGCCATCTGTGCGAAGCCATCTGCGGCCTCACACTGGAAACTACCCAGGGCGAAGACGCAAGCCTGGCGATCACCTCGATCAAGGGCGACCCCCTGGATACGTTCAGCCGTGGCCATATCTGCCCCAAGGCCGTGGCCCTGCAAGACATCCAGAATGACCCGGACCGCCTGCACCAGCCCATGTTGCGGGTGGGCAGCGAATGGCAGCCGATCCCGTGGGAAGACGCCTTTGTACTTGTAGCCGAGCGCCTGGCCGCGATTCAAGCGCGTCACGGGCAGAATGCTGTGGCGGTGTACCAGGGCAATCCGAGCGTGCACAACTATGGCCTGATGACCCACAGCAACTACTTCCTTGGCCAGCTGAAGACCCGCAATCGTTTTTCCGCCACCTCGGTGGACCAGTTACCCCACCACCTCACCAGCCACCTGATGTACGGCCACGGCCTGTTGCTGCCGATCCCGGACATCGACCATACCGATTTCATGCTGATCCTCGGCGGCAACCCGTTGGCGTCCAACGGCAGCATCATGACCGTGCCGGATGTGGAGAAACGCCTGAAGGCCATCCAGGCTCGCGGCGGCAAAGTCGTGGTGGTTGATCCGCGCCGCAGCGAGACGGCGGCGATGGCCGACCAGCATCTGTTCGTGCGCCCGGGCGGTGATGCGGCGTTGTTGTTCGGATTGCTCAATACACTGTTTGCCGAGAACCTGACCCGTGACAGTCACCTGCCGGTGGACGGCCTGGATGACGTGCGCCACGCCGTGGCCGGATTCACCGCCGAGGCCATGAGCCGTCAATGTGCGGTACCCGCCGAGCAGATCCGCCAGTTGGCCCGGGACTTTGCGGCGGCTGAAAGGGCTGTGTGTTATGGCCGCATGGGCGTTTCGACCCAGGCGTTCGGCACGCTGTGCCATTGGCTGGTGCAGTTGATCAACCTGGTGACCGGCAATCTGGATCGAGTCGGCGGGGCCTTGTGCACCACGCCGGCAGTCGATCTGGTGGCTTCCACCTCCGGCGGGCACTTCAATCGCTGGCAAAGCCGGGTTTCCGGGCGACCCGAGTACGGGGGCGAGCTGCCGGTATCGGCACTGGCTGAAGAAATGCTCACTGAGGGTGAAGGGCAAATCCGTGCGCTGGTGACGGTGGCGGGCAATCCGGTGCTCTCCACGCCCAACGGCCGGCAACTGGAGCAGGCGCTGGATGGCCTGGAGTTCATGGTCAGCATCGACCTGTATATCAACGAGACCACGCGTTATGCCGACCTGATCCTGCCGTCCACCTCGGCCCTGGAAAACGATCACTACGACACCACCTTCAATATGTTCGCGGTGCGTAACGTCACCCGTTTCAATCGCGCCATCCTGCCGAAACCCGAGGGTGCGTTGCATGACTGGGAAATCTTCGTCGGCCTGGCCCGGGCGTTTGCCGAGAAGACGGGTAATGCACTCAAACCGACGATGCCGCCTGCGCAGATGATCGACTTCGGGCTGCGGGCCGGGCCTTATGGTGACAGGTTGTCCATTGCCGCTCTGGCCGATCACCCTCATGGCCTGGACCTCGGGCCGCTGAAACCCAACCTCGCAGGCCGCCTGAAAACCGCCAATGGCCATCTGCAGGCCGCACCATCGGTAATCCTTGCCGACCTGGCGCGCTTTGCCGCGCAGCCGGTGCCCGAGGTGAATGAGTTGCTGCTGATCGGCCGCCGGCATGTGCGCAGCAACAACTCCTGGATGCATAACTACCACCGGCTGGTGAAGGGCAAGCCTCGCCATCAACTGCTGATGCACCCGGATGACCTTGCCCATCGCCAGTTGACTGACGGGCAGCGTGTACGGGTCAGCTCGCGGATCGGCATGATCGAGGTGGAAGTGTTGGCCAGTCTCGACATGATGCCCGGTGTGGTCAGCCTGCCTCACGGTTGGGGCCACGGCCGCCCTGGCGTGCAGATGACCATCGCCAGCGGGCAGCCGGGGGCGAGCGCGAATGACCTGACGGATGAGCGGCAACTGGATGAGCTGTCGGGCAACGCAGCGTTGAACGGCGTGCCGGTGCAGGTGGCGGCGGCGTAAGGATTGTCTGTCGGGGAGTCCGAGCGTCACGCTGGGGTTTGCGTTACAATGCGCCACCGTGCCGACCCATGAGTCGGAAAGTTCCAGCCGAGGTGTTCCATGGATATCATCGAAACGATCAAAGAGCAGATTGCCAACAACACTATTCTGCTTTACATGAAGGGCGCCCCTAACGCTCCCCAGTGTGGCTTCTCCGCAAAGGCTTCCCAGGCAATCATGCAATGTGGCGAGAAGTTCGCCTACGTGGATATCCTGCAGAACCCGGAAATCCGCGCCAACCTGCCGAAGTACGCCAACTGGCCAACCTTCCCGCAGCTGTGGGTTGCCGGTGAGCTGGTCGGCGGTAGCGACATCATCACCGAAATGGCGGCTGATGGTTCGTTGCAGGCACTGATCAAAGACGCAGCGGCCAAAGCAGCTGCGAAGACCGAAGCCTGATTTGTTTTAGGCCGCGGCAATAAAAAGCCCCGCTTCTCGAAAGAGAGCGGGGCTTTTTAGTGGCCGGGAATTGTTGGGTTATTCACCCATCTGCGATTGCAGGTAATTCTCGATAGTCACTTTGTCGATCAGGCCGATTTGGGTTTCCAGCCAGTCGATGTGTTCTTCCTGGTCTTCAAGGATATCTTCCAGCAGTTCACGGCTGCCGAAGTCGCCCTTGGATTCGCAATGGGCAATGGCGGCCTTCAGGTCGGTGTGGCTCTTGCGCTCGAAGTTCAGGTCGCAGTTGATCATTTCCTGGGTGTGCTCGCCGATGTTCAGCTTGCCCAGGTCCTGCACGTTAGGCAGGCCTTCCAGGAACAGGATGCGTTTGATCAGCGCGTCAGCGTCCTTCATGGCCTTGATGGATTCTTTGTATTCACGCTTGCCCAGCTTTTCCAGGCCCCAATCGTCATACATGCGCGCATGCAGGAAGTACTGATTGATCGCGACCAGTTCATTGGCAAGGATTTTGTTGAGTTGCTGGATGACTGTGATGTCGCCTTTCATGATTGGGGTCCTGCCCTGTATTAGCTGTATATAAGGCGGAGTTTGAGCTGCGCATTTACTACTGTCAAACCTAAGTTATTGAATAATAAATGAAAATTAATCGGAATAAGAATGTTTGTGTTCCGCGTCTTGGCGCTAACTGTTTGAATTTCGGGCATAAAAAAACCGGACACTAAGTCCGGTTCTTTAAAACACGCTGATTAAGCGTGTGTAAATTCTGCTGAGTAGGGGATCGCAGCCTGGGCAGTTTGCAGCTGCGTCAGGGTTTCCCGTACCACTTGCTTGGCGAGGCAGGCGCATTTGCCGCATTGGCTGGCAACGCCGGTGGTTTCACGTACTTCCTTGTAGCTGCAGCAACCTTCGTAGATTGCTTCGCGGATTTGTCCGTCGGTGACGCCAGTGCAAAGGCAGACATACATAAGGGAGAACCATCGCGGTTTAAGGCTTAAGTGCGACGGATCTTAATGTTAACGAGAATGATTGTCAAAGTAGTTTCTCAAGCCTTGGTGTTTGCACGCGGCTTCACTGACGAACGGCTTTTTTCCGGTATGATGGTCGGTCTTCACGAAGCGTGATCACGTCACAGGCCTGTCGTTTAGCTGCGGCACACTGGGACGGATCCTTTTACTTCAGTCACCACCATCAGGAGATACCCAATGAGCGTACTCGTCGGCAAACAAGCCCCGGATTTCGACGTACCCGCCGTCCTCGGCAATGGCGAAATCGTAGACAGCTTCAAACTGTCTGAAGCCATCAAAGGCAAATACGGCCTGGTGTTCTTCTACCCGCTGGACTTCACCTTCGTCTGCCCATCGGAGCTGATCGCCCTGGATCACCGCATGGACGATTTCAAGGCGCGTAATGTTGAAGTGGTTGCCGTTTCCATCGACTCCCATTTCACCCACAACGCCTGGCGCAACACCGCCATCAATGATGGCGGCATCGGCAAAGTCAAATACACCATGGCTGCCGACATGAAGCACGACATCGCCAAGGCCTACGACGTTGAGTCCGAAGGCGGCGTGGCATTCCGTGGCGCGTTCCTGATCGACGACAAGGGCGTTGTACGCTCGCAGATCATCAACGACCTGCCGCTGGGCCGTAACATGGAAGAGCTGATCCGTCTGGTCGACGCCCTGCAATTCCACGAAGAGCACGGCGAAGTCTGCCCTGCCAACTGGAAAAAAGGCGACAAAGGCATGAACGCTTCGCCAGAAGGCGTTGCGGCTTACCTGACCGAGAACGCTGGCAAGCTGTAAGCCACGTTCGAAGCAAAAAAAACCGGCCTGAGAGGGCCGGTTTTTTTATGCGCGGGATTTGGCTTCAGTCGCCGAAGTCTTCCCAGCCGCCCATCTGTTTCCAACGGTTGACGATGCCGCAGAACAGCTCGGCGGTCTTCTCGGTGTCGTAGCGGGCCGAGTGGGCCTCACGACCGTCGAAGTCGATACCGGCAGCCTGGCAGGCCTTCGCCAGCACGGTCTGGCCATAGGCCAAACCGGCCAGGGTCGCAGTGTCGAAGCTGGAGAACGGGTGAAACGGGTTGCGCTTCATGTCCAGGCGCGCCACGGCGGCGTTGAGGAAGCCCAGGTCGAAGCTGCTGTTGTGGCCCACCAGGATCGCGCGTTTGCAGCCATTGGCCTTCAGGGCCTTGCGTACGCCACGGAAGATGTCGGTCAGCGCCGCTTCTTCACTGACGGCCATGCGCAGTGGGTGATCAAGCTTGATCCCGGTGAATTCCAGGGCCGCCGCTTCGATGTTGGCGCCTTCGAACGGCTCGACGCGGAAGAAGTGGGTGTGTTCCGGGAACACGAAACCCTGTTCATCCATGCCGATGGTCGTGGCGGCGATTTCCAGCAGCGCGTCAGTGGCGCAATTGAAGCCGCCGGTTTCTACGTCGATGACAACCGGCAGGTAGCCACGGAAACGCTCGGCCATCGGGTGACGGGAACCGCCACCACCGCCGCCGCCGTGTTCCTGGTCGTCGTCGTAATGGTCTTCACTCACGGGTGTTCCTCCAGCAGGCGCCAGCGCAGTGTTTCACCGGCGCGCAGCGGGATAACGGTCAGCTCGCCAAACGGCAGGCTGGTGGGGGCGGTCCAGTCTTCACGGACCAGGGTAATGCGGTCGGTATTCGCCGGCAGGCCATAGAAACGTGGGCCGTTGAGGCTGGCGAACCCTTCAAGCTTGTCCAGCGCGTTGCGTTGTTCGAACGCTTCGGCATACAACTCGATTGCCGCATAGGCGGTATAGCAACCGGCACAACCACACGCGGCTTCCTTGGCGTGTTGGGCGTGAGGTGCAGAGTCGGTACCGAGGAAAAATTTCTCGCTGCCACTGGTGGCGGCATCGAGCAGCGCTACCTGGTGCGTGTTGCGCTTGAGAATCGGCAGGCAATAGAAGTGCGGCCGAATCCCGCCCACCAGCATGTGGTTGCGGTTGTACAGCAGGTGATGCGCGGTGATGGTCGCGCCGACGTTGGCCGAAGCCTCGGTGACGAACTGCACGGCATCGGCGGTGGTGATGTGCTCGAACACCACCTTGAGGGTCGGGAACAGCTCGACAACTCGGCGCATGTGCTCGTCGATGAAGATCTTTTCACGATCGAACACATCGACATCGCCACGGGTGACTTCACCGTGGATCAGCAACGGCATGCCCACTTCGGCCATGGCTTCGATGGCCGGCAGGATCTTGTCGATACTGGTGACGCCGGAATCGGAGTTGGTGGTCGCGCCGGCCGGGTACAGCTTGGCGGCGTGCACGAAACCACTGGCCTTGGCCTGGCGGATTTCTTCGGGCTGGGTGCGGTCGGTCAGGTACAGCACCATCAACGGTTCGAAGCGGCTGCCGGCCGGTCGTGCAGCGAGAATGCGCTGGCGATAGGCGTCGGCTTCCGCGGCGTTACGCACCGGAGGTACCAGGTTAGGCATGATGATGGCGCGGCCAAACGTGCGCGCTACATCGGCCACGGTTTGGGGCAACGCAGCACCATCGCGAAGATGAATATGCCAGTCGTCGGGACGCAGCAGGGTCAGGCGGTCGGACATTGGGGATTCCAGGCGGGTCAATCTGGTGGGAATGCTACCGGAAAAGACTCTTGCAGGCACTCGCTATCAAGTTTTGCAGGATGCGACCGATATCCCTGGGTATGCCTTAACGATGTATGACGCCTTGATGTGTTGTAGAAACCAGTGGAGCCTCCCGTGCGCCAGCATTATCTAGCCCTGCTCAGTGTGTTCGCCAGCCTGCCCGCGATGGCCCTCACGTTCCAGACACGTCTGGAGAATATTGAGTGGAAAGTGGAGGGCGATAAATTCGAGTGCCGCTTGACCCAGCCGATCACCGATTTCGGCTCGGGCGAGTTCGTGCGCCGGGCCGGCGAGCAGGCGACGTTTCGCCTGAAAGCCTTTAACGGCTCGTTGGGTGCCGGTTCCGCAACCCTGTTGGCGGCGGCTGCGCCGTGGCAGCCGGGGCGTGGCGATATCAACCTGGGGGCGGTGCGTGTCGGCAGTGGCGATGTGCTGTTCAACAGCTCCCAGGCCCAGGCCGGGCGTTTGTTTACCGGCCTGCTCGAAGGGCGCAGCCCGACGGTGCGCCACTATAGCCGCGACGGCGGTTACTCCGAGATCCGCCTGCTGCCGGCGAAATTCAGCAAGGCCTACAACGACTACCAACTCTGCACCACCAAGCTGCTGCCGATGAATTTCGAGCAGGTCAAACAGACCGAGGTGGGTTTCCCGGGTGGCGGCATCGAACTGGACGCGGCGGCCAGGAAAAAGCTCTCGGTGATTCTCGAGTTCATGAAAGCCGACCCGACGGTTAACCACGTCGAGTTGAATGGCCACTCCGACAACAGCGGCAATCGCCTGACCAATCGCGACGTTTCGCGGCGTCGTGCATTGGCGGTGATGGACTACTTCAAGGCCAATGGCATCCAGGAATCGCAGATTACCCTGCGCTTTCATGGCGAAAGCTATCCGCTGGCGCCGAACACCAACGCGGCCAACCGGGCGAAAAACCGCCGGGTGAATATTCAGCTCGAACGGGTGGCAGCCCCCGAGAAACCGGCGCCCCAGGCCAAGGCGCCAGGCAACGCTGCCGCCACCTCATAAGGTGCGGCGTTTCGTCGCCCGCTCGACATAATCTGTCGCTTTATCTTCATTTGCTGTCGCGCCTCTGTAATTTCACGGTTTTGGTCGGTAGAATCGACGCCTTTCCGTACAACCCCGTGGAGTGATGGCATGGCCGACGTAAACAAGGTCGTTCTCGCGTATTCCGGCGGCCTGGACACTTCGGTGATCCTCAAGTGGCTGCAGGATACTTATAACTGTGAAGTGGTGACCTTCACCGCTGACCTGGGTCAGGGCGAAGAGGTCGAACCTGCACGTGCCAAGGCGCAAGCCATGGGCGTGAAAGAGATCTACATTGACGACCTGCGCGAAGAGTTCGTCCGCGATTTCGTTTTCCCGATGTTTCGCGCCAACACTGTCTACGAAGGCGAGTACCTGCTGGGTACTTCCATCGCACGTCCGCTGATCGCCAAGCGCCTGATCGAAATCGCCAACGAAACCGGCGCCGACGCCATTTCCCATGGCGCCACCGGCAAGGGCAACGACCAGGTGCGTTTCGAACTGGGCGCCTACGCCTTGAAGCCAGGCGTAAAAGTGATTGCTCCGTGGCGTGAATGGGACCTGTTGTCCCGTGAAAAGCTTATGGACTACGCTGAAAAGCACGCGATCCCGATCGAGCGTCACGGCAAGAAGAAGTCCCCGTACTCGATGGACGCCAACTTGCTGCACATCTCCTATGAAGGCGGCGTGCTGGAAGACACCTGGACCGAGCACGAAGAAGACATGTGGAAATGGACCGTCTCCCCGGAGAACGCTCCTGACAAGGCCCAGTACCTGGAACTGACCTACCGCAACGGCGACATCGTCGCGCTGGACGGCGTCGAAATGACCCCGGCCACCGTATTGGCGACCCTGAACCGTATCGGTGGCGAACACGGTATCGGCCGCCTCGACATCGTCGAGAACCGTTACGTGGGCATGAAGTCCCGTGGTTGCTACGAAACCCCGGGCGGCACCATCATGCTGCGCGCTCACCGCGCCATTGAGTCCATCACCCTGGACCGTGAAGTGGCTCACCTCAAAGACGAGTTGATGCCCAAGTACGCCAGCCTGATCTACACCGGCTACTGGTGGAGCCCGGAGCGTCTGATGCTGCAACAGATGATCGACGCTTCCCAGGTCCACGTGAACGGCGTTGTGCGCCTGAAGCTGTACAAGGGCAACGTGATCGTGACCGGTCGCAAGTCCGATGAGTCGTTGTTCGACGCCAACATCGCCACTTTTGAAGAAGATGGCGGCGCCTACAACCAGGCAGACGCGGCAGGCTTCATCAAGCTGAACGCGTTGCGCATGCGCATTGCGGCCAACAAAGGTCGCAAGTTGTTCTGAGTGTTGTAAGTTGCAATGAAAAATGGCCCCTCAAGGGGCCATTTTTTTTTGGTTGAAAATACATCCGGAATCATCGGGCGTGCGCCTGTGTTTATTGTTCGCTTCGAAAAAGTTCAGGTACTCCAGGAGATGATCTGGAGTGTTTATATTTTTACGGGGGCAATGTTTATTAATTTCGCTCGATAAGTGATGCATTGTTGAAAGTGAGATTTTTTCTTGTAGGCAGGAACTATGTACTACAGAAAATTCACTCAGAAATGTACCGCGAATATGTCAGATGCTGACATGCCTGTAGGATTTATGGAGCGTTAGTAATTATGTCGAATGGAACTTTTAAAAACCCGGTTTCCCTCCGGGTTCACAGGTCTTCTGACAGCGCACAAGGGGCATTTCCTGAAACTTGTGTACGGCGCGTTTACCCGGGCCCGCGTAATCCTGGGAATTTTCACTCAAAATATGTTTGTGCTCGGAAAGTTCTGAAAGCCCCAACAAAACTGGATAGCTCCGATCTGGCGTTTTTTTGTAGGTTAAATCCTATGTCTTTGTGGGTTAGGTCTCTGCTTGCTGTTGCTTGGGGGGGAGCGCTATGCCAAGCGAGAAACGACTAGGCTATTGTGCTTACTCTTAATAATTCGAACAGCGAAATTGGACTTGCCCATGAATAAAGTGCTGATCGTGGATGATCATCCCGTCATTCGTCTTGCTGTGCGTATGCTAATGGAACGTCATAGTTATGAGGTCGTTGCCGAGACCGATAACGGTGTCGATGCCTTGCAACTTGCGCGCGAGCATATGCCGGACATTGTCATACTGGATATTGGAATTCCCAAACTCGATGGCCTGGAAGTTATATGCCGGCTGTCATCAACCAAACAGGCACATCCCTTCAAGGTGCTGGTGCTGACGTCCCAGGCGCCCGGGCATTTCTCGATGCGGTGTATGCAGGCGGGTGCTGCCGGCTACGTGTGCAAGCAACAGGATCTCACCGAGCTGTTGAGCGCGGTCAAGGCGGTGCTGTGCGGGTACAGCTACTTCCCCAACCAGGCGTTGAACTCGGTGCGCTCCACAATGGGTAACGCCAGCGAAGCGGACATGGTCGAGCGCCTGTCCGGCCGGGAGATGATGGTGTTGCAGCAGTTGGCCCGCGGCAAGACCAACAAGGAGATCGCCGATGGCATGTTCCTGAGCAACAAGACTGTGAGCACCTACAAGACCCGCTTGCTGCTCAAGCTCAACGCCCGCTCGCTGGTGGACTTGATCGAGCTGGCCCAGCGTAACGGCCTGGTGTAGGCCGGCCTCACATTTACATCCAGTCAGAAAAAAGCCTCCGCAAGGGAGGCTTCTGTTTATCGTTGGATCGATTAGAGATCGAAGTCGTAATCGGCCAACTGTTTTTGCAAGCGCCGCTCTTCCAGAAGGTTGTCGATGGTGCGGCGTTTGCTCAAATTGGTCTTGGCCACCTCTACCGGTGCTTCTGCTGCATCATCGTCGGATTCAGCGCCAACAACGTCGTCTTCTACATCCAGTTGTTCTTTGCCAGTGCTCATAAGGTTAACTCCAGGCTAAGACTGCCGTTGGCGCTCCTTATAACGATAATCTCGGGCCTGGTAAAAAAGATTTTTTCAATCGACTCATCGATAAAAGCAATGATGGCTCAATCGTCGGAAGTCTTTTCCTTGTATTCGCACAGGTCTTCGATGCGGCAGCTGCCACAGCGTGGCTTGCGGGCCTGGCAGACATAGCGTCCGTGAAGGATCAACCAGTGATGCGAGTCCAGCAGGTACGGCTTGGGCACGAACTTCATCAGCTGTTTTTCCACCTCCACCACATTTTTTCCGCGGGCAATACCGGTTCGGTTGCTGACCCGAAAGATGTGCGTGTCCACCGCCATGGTCAATTGGCGAAATGCCGTATTGAGCACCACATTGGCGGTTTTTCGGCCAACACCCGGAAGGGCTTCCAGGGCTTCGCGCGTTTGCGGTACTTCGCCGCCGTGCAGTTCCACCAGCAGCCGGCATGTCTCGATGACATTCTTCGCCTTGCTGTTGTACAGGCCGATGGTCTTGATGTATTCGGACAACCCCTCAACCCCCAGCGCGTAGATCGCCTCCGGGGTGTTCGCCACCGGATACAACTTGGCGGTGGCCTTGTTGACGCCGACGTCTGTGGACTGGGCCGAGAGAATCACGGCGATCAGCAACTCGAACGGCGAGGAATAGGCCAGTTCGGTTTTCGGTTCCGGGTTGTCTTCGTGAAGCCGGCGGAAAATTTCCAGGCGTTTTGCGGCGTTCATGGGGCGAGCGGTTCCTTGCGGACAGTCAGTGTGGTTACGAAAAACGGGCCCAATAACCCAAGCAGGATAAACGCGGCGTGCACCGGCAGTACACGCTTCATCACGTGGGGCCGGTGCTCAAGGGGTTCAGGTGCGGGCATCAGCCACCACCAGTGCTGCAAGCGCCTGCTCTGCCGTTTCGAAGTGCTGTTGCAGAATGATCAACTGCGACTGCTGTTCAAAGGTCGGCGGGTGGCCGAAAGCTTTCAGGGATTTGTGCAATTGGGCGCGGCTCATGGCCAGGTTGATCTTGGCCTTCTTCAAGGCGGCGTCCATGGCCGCGGCTTTTTGTGCACGAACCCGCTCAATGGCCGCCTGGACCGGGTTGACCGTGGCCGCAGCTACCGGGGCGGCGCGCTTGGAGCGTGCCTGGCGTTCGGCAAGTTTCTGTTCCTCTTCGCGTTGCAGCCGCGCGTTGCGCTGTTCAAACCGTCGCCGGGCCCGGTCGCGCTTGAGGCTGCGTGCCTCGCGTTCATGATCATTGGAGGCCAGCCCGCCGACAATCGGTACCACGGTGCTCACCGGACGCATTTCGATGCAATCAACCGGGCAGGGTGCTACACACAGGTCGCAACCCGTGCACTCGTCGACAATCACCGTGTGCATCAATTTGGCAGCACCGACGATAGCGTCCACCGGGCAGGCCTGGATGCATTTGGTACAGCCGATGCACTCCGCTTCACGGATAAACGCGATCTGTGCGGGCGCTTCCCCTCGAGATGTGTCCAACTCCAGCACCGGGAGCTTCAACAGCTGCGCCAGGGCTGCAATGGTTTCCTGGCCGCCCGGAGGGCACTTGTTGATCGCCTCGCCTTGGGCAATGCCTTCTGCGTAGGGCTTGCAGCCAGGATGCCCACATTTGCCACACTGGGTTTGCGGCAGCAGGGCGTCGATACGTTGAATCAGGCTCATGGTTTGATCATTGCGTTGGAACCCGGAAAAGCCACAGCCAACAACGGGCCGACAGCAAACAGAATCCGATTATCCGGCAAGCGAGGAGGGGGTACTAGCTGAAACCGCCCCATGGCCGAGACCATGAGGCAGTTAGCCATTGTTACTTGATGCGCTGACCCGGCTTGGCGCCGCTGTCCGGGCTCAACAGGTAGATCTCTTCACCGCCAGGGCCGGCCGCCATCACCATGCCTTCGGAGATACCGAACTTCATTTTCCGCGGCTTGAGGTTGGCGATCATCATGGTCAGGCGACCATCGAGCTTGGATGGGTCCGGATAGGCGCTCTTGATCCCCGAGAACACGTTGCGTTGTTCATCACCGATGTCCAGGGTCAGGCGCAGCAGCTTGTCGGCGCCTTCCACGGCTTCGGCCTTGAGGATCAGGGCCACCCGCAAGTCCACCGCAGCGAAGGCGTCGAAGTCGATTTCCGGCGACAACGGATCTTTCGCCAGTTCGCCATTGCCCGCAGGTGCAGCGTCGCCGGTATCGGTCTTGCTGGCCTCGAGGTCTTCTTTCGATGCGTCGGTCATGGCCTGCACTTTTACCGGGTCGATACGGGTCATCAGCGGCTTGAACTCATTCAACTGATGGTTGCCGAGCAGTGTCGCGTGGTCATTCCAGGTCAGCGGCGGCACATTGAGGAACGCCTCGGCGTCGGCTGCCAGCAATGGCAATACCGGCTTGAGGAAGATCACCAACTGACGAAACAGGTTGACGCCCGTGGCGCAGATCGCCTGGACTTCAGCCTGCTTGCCTTCCTGCTTGTTCAGCGACCACGGCGCCTTGTCGGCGATCCAGGCGTTGGCGCGGTCGGCCAGGCCCATGATTTCGCGCATGGCCCGGGCAAAGTCGCGAGCTTCATAGGCATCGGCGATGCTCGGCGCGGCGGCCAGGAATGCATCGGTCAACTCAGGTGCGGCATTTTCAGCCACCAGCACCCCGGCGTTGCCCTTGTGGATAAACCCGGCGCAACGGCTGGCGATGTTGACGACCTTGCCCACCAGGTCCGAGTTGACCTTCTGTACGAAGTCTTCCAGGTTCAGGTCCAGGTCGTCGACACCACGGCCCAGCTTGGAGGCGTAGTAGTAGCGCAGGTATTCCGGCGACAGGTGGTCCAGGTAGGTGCGCGCCTTGATAAAGGTGCCACGGGACTTGGACATCTTCTGGCCGTTGACCGTCAGGTAACCGTGCACGGCAATGCCGGTTGGCTTGCGATAGCCCGAACCTTCAAGCATTGCAGGCCAGAACAGCGCGTGGAAGTTGACGATGTCCTTGCCGATGAAGTGGTACAGCTCGGCCGTGGAGTCCTTGTTCCAGAACGCGTCGAAGTCCAGCTCCGGCGTGCGGTCGCACAGGTTCTTGAAGCTGGCCATGTAGCCGATCGGCGCGTCCAGCCACACGTAGAAGTACTTGCCTGGCTCGCCCGGGATCTCAAAGCCGAAGTACGGCGCATCGCGGGAGATGTCCCACTGTTGCAGGCCGGCGTCCAGCCATTCGGCGATCTTGTTCGCCACGGCGTCCTGCAGGGTGCCGCTGCGGGTCCAGGTTTGCAGCATCTGCTGGAAATCCGGGAGCTTGAAGAAGAAGTGCTGGGAATCCTTGAGTACCGGGGTGGCGCCGGAGATGGCCGACTTCGGATCCTTCAGGTCGGTGGGCGCGTAAGTGGCGCCGCATTTCTCGCAGTTGTCGCCGTACTGGTCCTCAGTGCCGCATTTCGGGCAGGTGCCCTTGATGAAGCGGTCGGCCAGGAACATTTTCTTTTCCGGGTCGAAATACTGGGTGATCGAACGCGTGGCAATGTGCCCGGCGTCCTTGAGGCGCAGGTAGATCTGGCTCGACAGCTCGCGGTTTTCGTCGGAGTGGGTCGAGTGGAAGTTATCGAAATCCACCAGGAACTCGGCAAAGTCGGCGCTGTGTTCAGCCTGGACATTGGCGATCAGTTGTTCCGGGGTGATCCCTTCCTTCTCGGCGCGCAACATGATGGCCGAACCGTGGGCGTCGTCCGCGCAGACATAAATGCATTGATTGCCGCGATGCTTCTGGAAGCGCACCCACATATCGGTCTGGATGTACTCAAGCATATGGCCAAGGTGGATAGAACCATTGGCATAGGGCAGGGCGCTGGTGACGAGGATCTTGCGTGGCTCGGACATGGGGCTCGGCTACTTGATGAAACGGAGGTCGGCCACTATAAAGCGCCGGGAAATTTATTTCACCCCGTGCGGCTGTTTCCGGATTTTCCCGCAGGCCGAAAGCGTGCCGCTGGGGCGCTGGAACGGTTAGGATAGCCGCCTGTTTTAGTCAGTCTTTTTTCGGGAGTAGCCCATGAGCGCCGTCAATCGCGCAGCGGTGGAAGCCGTTCTTCGCCAGTACACCGACCCCTACCTGAACCAGGACCCGGTCAGCGCCGGGTGCGTACGCGCCATCGACGTGCAGGGTGACAAGGTTTCGGTCCAGCTTGAGCTGGGCTACGCCGCAGGCCTGTTCAAGAGCGGCTGGGCGCAGATGCTGCAAATGGCCATCGAAGGCCTGGACGGCGTCAGCGCGGCCAGGGTCGACATCCAGTGCGTGATCGCCCCGCACAAGGCCCAGGCGCAGATTCCGGGCCTGGCCAACGTCAAGAACGTGGTGGCCGTGGCTTCCGGCAAGGGCGGCGTGGGCAAATCCACCACCGCCGCCAACCTGGCCCTGGCCCTGGCCCGGGAAGGCGCGCGGGTCGGGATTCTCGACGCCGACATCTATGGCCCGAGCCAGGGCGTGATGTTTGGCATCCCGGAAGGCACCCGGCCGAAGATCAAGGACCAGAAATGGTTCGTGCCGATCGAGTCCCATGGCGTGGAAGTCATGTCCATGGCCTTCCTGACCGACGACAACACACCGATGGTCTGGCGCGGCCCGATGGTATCCGGTGCGTTGCTGCAACTGGTCACGCAGACCGACTGGGGCAACCTGGACTACCTGGTGATCGATATGCCGCCCGGCACCGGCGATATCCAGCTGACCCTGGCGCAGAAAGTGCCGGTGGCCGGCGCGGTGATCGTCACCACACCGCAGGACCTCGCGCTGCTGGATGCCCGCAAGGGTGTGGAGATGTTCCGCAAGGTCAACATCCCGGTGCTGGGCGTCGTGGAAAACATGGCGGTGCACATCTGCTCCAACTGCGGCCACGCCGAGCATCTGTTCGGTGAAGGCGGCGGCGAGAAGCTCGCGACCCAGTACGGCGTTGAACTGCTGGCGTCGTTGCCGCTGTCCATGGGGATTCGAGAGCAGGCTGATGGCGGCAAGCCGACGGTGGTTGCCGAGCCCGATGGCCAGATTGCCATGGTCTACCAGGAGCTGGCGCGCCACGTAGGCGCGCGAATCGTCCTGCAGGAAGCCGAGGCCCAGGCGATGCCGACGATTACTGTCAGCGACGACTGATCCACCGGATGGGAAAAAAGCCTCGACCTTGTCGGGGCTTTTTCTTGCCTGATGAACAGCAACGAGGCGTTTTTTACTCTTTTACGTAATTGCTGGTGTAAGCATTCACTTACTTTTTCGTAAGCGTTTGGGTTTTTTCGTCGGCGGGGGCGTCTTGAATTGATTACCTATATTTCTATCTTATTGAAATATAAAGATTATTTATTCGCGTTTGAGCGCGTAAATCGAAAACCCGGCGGGTTGGATCCCGTTGAACTTCCCCGTGAACTCTCTAAGATCAGTCCTGTGTCCACGGATTGACACAGTCATCAAGGAACGATGATTCAGGGAACCTCGCAGGATGCGATTCATCAGGACGATGAAAAGGAACACAGGGACTAGGGAAAAAATGTGGGCGGGTCATACCGCCCCTTTTTTTTGCCTGTAGAAAAGTGAAACCCGCCCCGCAGAAATGCAAAAAGGCCCGCAAGGGGCCTTTTGGAGGGCATCGACGCTATCAGCGTTCGAGGTCGGCAATCTTGCCTTTTTTGCCATCCCACTCTGCCGCATCCGGCATCGGGTCTTTGCGCTCAGTGATATTCGGCCAGATTTCCGCCAGCTCAACGTTCAACTGAATAAATTCCTGCATCTCTGCGGGGACTTCGTCCTCGGAGAAAATAGCGACGGCCGGGCATTCTGGTTCACACAGGGCGCAGTCAATGCACTCGTCCGGGTGGATGACCAGGAAATTCGGGCCTTCGTAGAAGCAGTCCACCGGACACACTTCTACGCAGTCGGTGTACTTGCACTTGATGCAGTTGTCGGTGACGACGAAGGTCATTTCTAATTTTCTCCTCAGGCGGCGGCAGCGAAACCCTTTGTGGCAGGGCTCGCGAGGTTCGGGAGCGATAGTCTGCAGGCCAGGCTAAAAGCCCGCAGCATCCCAAACCGCGCGAGAGTCTACCAGCTTGCAAGCGTCTGCGTTATATCCGAGTCTTCAGTGCATATAACATTTCGAGCGCTTTTCGCGGCGTCACGTCATCCAGGTCAAGCTTAGCCAACTCATCCAGTACCGGATGAGGCAGGCTGGCGAACATGTCGCTCTGGTGCGGCGCGCTGGGTTTGTTGCTGGCCTTGGCCGGGCTGACCACGGGGATCTCATGGGGCAGCGCGGTTTCTTCCAGGCGGCTCAGGTGCTCGCGAGCACGGGTAATCACCTCGGCCGGCACCCCCGCCAGTTGCGCCACGGCCAGGCCGTAACTCTGGCTTGCCGGGCCGGGCAGCACGTGGTGCAGGAACACGATGCGCTCGTTGTGCTCGGTGGCATTGAGGTGCACGTTGGCTACCAACGGCTCGTTTTCCGGCAGCACGGTCAGTTCGAAGTAGTGCGTCGCGAATAGCGTATATGCCCGCAGGTGCGCCAAACGTTCGGCCGCCGCCCACGCCAGGGACAGCCCGTCGAAGGTGCTGGTGCCGCGGCCCACTTCGTCCATCAGCACCAGGCTGCGTTCGGTGGCGTTGTGCAGGATGTTGGCGGTTTCGCTCATTTCCACCATAAAGGTCGAACGGCCGCCGGCCAGGTCATCGCTGGAACCGATCCGGGTGAAGATGCGGTCCACCAGTGACAATTCGCAGCTTGCCGCCGGCACGAAGCTGCCGATATGCGCCAGCAGCACGATCAACGCGGTCTGACGCATGTAGGTGGATTTACCGCCCATGTTCGGACCGGTGATCACCAGCATGCGGGTGTCGTCGTCCAGCGACAGGTCGTTGGCGACGAACGGCGTGGTCAACACCTGCTCAACCACCGGGTGGCGACCTTGCACGATGCGCATGCACGGCTCGCTGACAAAGCGCGGGCAGTTCAGGTCAAGGTTCAGGGCACGCTCGGCCAGGTTGCTCAGTACATCCAGCTCGGCCAGGGCGGCGGCGGTGTCCTGCAACGGCGCAAGCTTGTCGATCAGGCTTTCGAGCAAGGCTTCGTAGAGCATTTTCTCCCGGGCCAGGGCGCGGCTTTTGGCCGACAGCGCCTTGTCTTCGAATTCTTTAAGCTCCGGAGTGATAAAGCGCTCGGCACCCTTGAGGGTCTGGCGGCGCTGGTAATCGATCGGCGCCTGCTCGGCCTGCTTGCTTGGCAACTCGATAAAGTAGCCGTGCACGCGGTTGTAGCCGACTTTCAGGTTGGCCAGGCCGGTGCGGGCTTTTTCACGGGCTTCCAGGTCAATCAGGAACTGCCCGGCGTTCTCGCTCAGGGATTGCAGCTCATCCAGCTCGGTGTCGTAACCGGTCTTCAACACGCCACCGTCACGGATGATCGCGGGCGGGTTGTCGATGATGGCTTTTTCCAGCAGCGCCGCCAGCTCCGGGTAGGTGCCGGTGGTGACTGCCAGCTGCTGCAGGTGCGGTGCTTCCAGTTCGGTCATCGCCGCTTGCAGTTGCGGCAGGGCGCCGAGGGCATCGCGCAGGCGTGCCAGGTCGCGGGGCCGCGCGTTACGCAGGCCGATCCGCGCCAGGATCCGCTCGATATCGCCGATTTCCTTGAGCTGCGGTTGCAGCTTTTCAAAGCGGTAGCGGTCGAGCAGGCAGGTAATAGAGGTCTGGCGGGCTTGCAGCACGGTCAAATCCCGCAGCGGGCGGTTCAACCAGCGGGTGAGCAAGCGGCTGCCCATGGCGGTCTGGCAACGGTCGACCACCGATTGCAGGGTGTTGTCGCGCCCGCCGGCGAGGTTGGTGTCCAGTTCCAGGTTGCGACGGCTGGCGCCATCCAGCACCACGGTGTCGTCCAGGCGTTCATGACGCAGGCTGCGCAAATGCGGCAGGGCAGTGCGCTGGGTTTCCTTGGCATAGCTGAGCAGGCAACCGGCGGCGCCGATGGCCAGGGTCAGGGTTTCGCAACCGAAGCCCTTGAGGTCTTGCACGGAGAATTGCTGGCACAGGCTTTTCAGCGCCGAATCACGCTCGAAATCCCACGGCGCACGACGCTTGGTCCCACGGCGACGTTCCGCCGGCAGGTCCTTTGGCCAGTCGTCCGGGATCATCAACTCCACCGGGTTGACGCGCTCAAGCTCCGCCAGCAGATTCTCCCAGCCCTTGATCTCCAGCACCGTGAAGTTGCCACTGGTGATATCCAGGACTGCCAGGCCGAACAGGCGTTCGTCCCCCAGTACTGCCGCGATCAGGTTGTCGCGACGCTCATCCAGCAGCGCCTCATCACTCACCGTACCCGGCGTGATGATGCGCACCACCTGGCGTTCCACCGGGCCCTTGCTGGTGGCCGGGTCGCCGATCTGCTCACAGATCACCACCGACTCGCCCAGCTTCACCAGCTTGACCAGGTAACCTTCCAACGAATGATATGGAATCCCGCACATCGGAATTGACTGCCCGGCCGACTGCCCGCGCGCGGTCAGGGTGATGTCCAGCAACTTGGCCGCCTTCTTCGCGTCTTCATAGAAGATCTCGTAGAAGTCGCCCATGCGGTAGAACATCAACTGATCAGGGTGCTGGTTTTTCAGGCGCCAGTACTGCTGCATCATCGGGGTGTGGGAGGACAGATCGGAAATTACTTTATTCATCAGTGGCTTGCGGTCTATTAGGCTCGTGGTTTGGGGCAGATTTGGGGCATTGCGCTATGACAAACCCTAGAGTTAGATGTGGTCATATATTCATCAAAGCGTACCACGCGATGTGCCTGCTTCAGTGCATGGTTTGTATTTTGTGATGGGACGGATGAGCGTTCGTCGGTTCATTTTGATATCACATTGATAGTGTTTCACCTGGCTGGTAACATCTCGCGCCGAAATCGATCAAGCGAGGGATAGCATTGGAGGCGAATATTGGAGTAGAACTGCCGAGCGTTGAGGATACTCGCGCGAAGCTGAAGCTTGAGCTTCAAGATCAAATTTCAGCTGAGACAGTCAATCCGATCATTGACGTTCTCAACAAGGCATCCGAGGGTGACTTGATTGAGATTCATCTGCGTCACAACGCTGGTGGAAATGTGGATCGAATGGTAGCGCTGATTGAAGCGCTGGACAAAACATCTGCTAAAGTTGAGATCACCTTCAGCCGATATGTGATGAGTGCAGCAGCTACCTTGTGGCTCTGGTTTTTTCTGCGTGAATCGCATAATGTCACGTCGCTCTACCCGAAAAAGAAGGGTGTAGTGATGTACCACAGACCACGTCGGCAGAGAGGCGGCTATCTTTGTTTCTGTAGTGAGATGGAAGATGCCCATCCTCTGAAAGCGCCAATGCAAGAAAAGTTGAAGATTTTTGACGACCTGTTCGAGGAATTATTTGTGCGTATGTGCTCTATTTACGCTCAGCAGGAGTCGCAAGAAACGTTGGCTTTCAACCTCATCGTTGAGGATGAAAAGCTTAGCTACCGCCATTCCATGGATCGAATGCGCGAAGCCTATTATGGGAACCAAGACTGCCTGATACCGGTCTAGAACTATCTGAAAGGAAATCGAAGGGTGGGGATGATGACTATCAAATCGCTACGTGACCTCAAGCCTATCTCTGATGAGCAACGCCACGCTAATGCCGCTAAGACTCGACAAAGCTTGGAGTCTTATAAGCGCGCAGCTAAGGATATACAGGAGATTTGTGCCACCAACGGGTGGGTGGAGCCTGTGATCGTAGCTCAGCAGTGATGCTGCATTGATTAAAAACCCTGCATTCGCAGGGTTTTTTATGCTCGGGAATTGACAAAATGATTGACAATTCGATATTATAAAAAGATCGTGGGCCGTGTGCCTATAGGCTCTCCTAGGTGGCCCGCTCGGCAGAGCCGAGCGGGCCACCTAGGAGAGCGAAGTAGATTTTTTCTGGTTTTTATAAAATTCTTAAATATCAGCAGTTTAGGTTTTTCTGCCTGTATTGATTTGTGTTGCTGCTCATCCTGATTGTTGAATACCTGCCCAAATTCGTTGTAATTCCGTATCAGACTCCTCCTCCATCCACCTCGCGTAGACTTCTACAAGCATTGTGAAGTCTTTATGCCCCATCTGTTTTGCGATAAAAGCAAGGTTACCGTTGGCTGTCAGACACCAGCAGGCGTAGGTATGGCGCGTTTGATATGGTCGTCGCGGACGGATGCCAGAACGCTTTTGAATCGCCGCCCACTTGGTGTTCCACGCGGTTGGCACGTACCAGAAATTTATGATCTTCTTGCGTGCCTGGGTGGAGGGAGAAAGCACTGGGGTCACCCTCTCTTTTCGGCTTTCGTGCCTGTTCTGGAATACCTCAATAGGGCGTGCAGGGTGATCGGCAACGAGCGACATCAATACCCGGCAGGCTTCCACCGCTGGCGGCATTAATAATACTGAGCGAGGCTTTCCTGTTTTGGGGACCTTGAATGTGCCGTTGGCAGTTATGGCGCGGGTGATGTTGATCTGACCTGCGTGCAAGTCGATGTCTTCAACAGCCAGCGCACATAGCTCACCTGGTCTAAGCCCGGTATACACGGCCAAGGTAATCGCCGCTGAGTCCTGAGGGTGAAGGCATCCTTTATCGACCAGCAGCTGGAATTCGTCACGAGTAAGCGGATCAGGCTCTTGGCCTTGCATTGCGAACCGATTGCACGCTTCTGATAACCCCTTACGGCAATATCCATTGGTCTCGCACCAGCCCAAGAAGCCGGCGAACGTAGCCAGGTAGTGATTGACTGTTGACGGCGCTCGATCTGCAATCAACAGCTTCCTCAGTAACTGGATGTCTTCGGGCAGCAAAACGCCGGCGAGACGATCAATTCCGACCAAGGCCGTGCAGATGTCCAAGGCGTAGCCGTATTTCTCCTCGGTCATCGGTGTAATGTCGACAGCCTTTAGCGGTTTGTACCGGGCCAGCAGAGCCCCTAGCTTTTCGTCCTTAGCACAACTGTAGTTGGTCGCGTGCTTCGAGTTGGGAAAGTGTCGGCCATAGTCAAAGTGGCCGGTTTTGATCTCATGAAGAATTGCCGCCCTTAATAGGGCGGCGTGTTTAATGTTTGCTTTGGTGATCGGAAGGCCGAGGGATTCGCGGCAGCGTATACGTCGCCACATGAACACGACGCGCAGGTAGCCGCCGTGTATCTCAATCCCCTTGTGCTTTGCCAGCTCGGTTTCTAGGCCGCTTCCTGAGGTGCGCTCTCGGCCCACTTGTCATACTCCGTCATGTTGATAGCGATGCGGCCGTCTGGGGGCTTGCGCCAGATCCGGCCCTGGGCCCAGGTGCCGGTTTTCACTTTGTGTCGGATAGCGTCTTCGCTGTAGCCAGTAAGTTCGGAGGCGCGATTGATCATTAACCAGCGAGTAAAGCTCATGCTGCAGCCTCCAATATGGTGACTGGCTCCCAGGCCGACTCGCAGAGCCCATACGCACTGGAGCAGGCCGTAGAGTCGGTGGAGATCATCAAGTCGTACTGGATGCCGCCTCGTGCGGTTTTGAACCATTCAACCGCCTGACGGACACTCGCGATCTCCATCACCTCCAGGGCAGTCATGTTGGAAATAGAGCCTTTCGGGTGTTTGGCGTTAGAGCCAGCAAAGAACGTAGCTGCACCGCGTTTGCTTGCCTGTTGGACAATCCTCTCCCATTGATCTATACGGTCAATCACTTCGGGGAACCGCAAGGCTATCTCTCTTAATTCGTCCTTCCTGCAGTTGATACAGGGCATGCAGCCGACGCGTCCCATGCCCTGTGAATAAAGCGGGTTCGGTTTTATGCCCATGTAACCGTGAGCCTCGAACACGGCCGGGATATCCCACTTCAAAATCGGTCGGTAGTTGAACAGGCCGCCACCTTCTTCGTCGCACTCGGGCAGATATCGCCTGTTGATCGATTCGTCGGCACGCACACCCTGCCAGCTCATGATCATATCGCCGTCGCCCATCAACGGCAGAATCACTTGCTCAAACATTGGGTCTCGCTTCAGCTCCATGGTGCAGAACTGGGCCTTTCTGCTGGGGAACCGGCCTTTCCAGATGCGCAGGTCAAGGAACGGATTACCTGTGGACTGTAGAACATCCAGCGCCGCCAGTACGACCCGCTCAGCGACGCCTTGCTCCCGCCATTTTGTCTCGATGAATCGGCGTTTACCTTCAATGCGCTGGGTGAAGTCGGTACGCACCCGAGTGATTTTCGTTTGTGTGGCTTGTTCTAGGTAGTCGAGGTACTCATAGGTCTGGATATGCTCGTTGCCAGTGTCGGCGAATACGGCCTGCAGGTTGGGTGCTTCCAGGGCAATGGCGACGAGCAGCGTGGCGGTGCTATCTTTTCCACCGCTGACGCTAATGATGTTTTGAGTGCTCATCACGCCACCTGCTTGCGGTAGTTTGCGTTGATGACCCTTTCGAACCGCTCACGATCAGCAATCGAGCACATTCCTGTTCGGCCGGTCTCGTTAGCCAATTGACCAATCATCTCGTCGGTCACAAGATGAAACTCCATCTTGATGCTATGGGTATCAGGTCGGCTATGGACCTGGCTGAAGCCGATCCGTGGACGCTCCGTAAGAAGTTCAGCATTGTGATCGAGAAGACTGCGAGGGAGTTGGGCGGCACGCCTTGCCTGGAGCTGGATGCGCCTGATCCGCCTAGGCGGGAGATCTGCTGCAGCCGCATGTTTGGTAAGAGGCTGACGGAGCTGCCGCTCATAAAGGAGGCGGTGGCCACCTACATGATGCGTGCCTCTGAAAAGCTCCGCGCTCAGAACTCGCTCTGCAAGAAGATACGTGTGTGCATCCGCACTGGCATGTTCAACCCAGAGGAGGCGAAGTATGCCAATGGGGTGGTGGTAGATATGCCGTATCCAACCGACGACGTGCGGTTGCTTACTCAAGCAGCGGTGGGTGCACTCGATCGGATATTTCGAATAGGTTTTAAGTACAGCAAGGCTGAGGTGATGTTGTTGAACCTCTGCCAGCCTGGTGAGTACATCTATGATTTGTTTGCTATATCACAACCGGTGGAGGCGACTCGGGTGATGAAGGTGCTGGACCAGATCAATGGACGATGGGGCAAGGCGACGCTACGCTTGTGGATGCCGTGTGGGGGATGCGGCGCGATATGAAGAGCCAGAGTTATACGACAAAACTTGATCAGCTTTGGCGGGTTTCGTGCATATAATTAGGTGCGTAAATTTTGGTTTGTGCTGAAGTAAGAACGATGGGGGGTCTAAATATGTTTCATAAAATACCGCTGTCGCTTATGTGGGGACGGATGGTTTTCATGCGGTTTCGGTATGCTAGCCTTATTTGTAGGTTTTTATCCGTGACGAATTGCTTTAAGCGTTGCAATTAGTTCAGGGGCGAGTTCATGAACAAAAGCGAGCTGTGCTTCTGATACCGGTTCCCCGTGTATGGCATAGGAGCATATTGAGTAGACCTCGCGTATTGCTGAGACCAATCTTGGTTCAATCAAGTTGGAATCAGATAAGTATCGTGCTAATTGCTGGACTGGGATTGCTCTTCTCTGTCGTGAAGTGTCACTAATATCAATATGAAGATCTTCTGCAATTCTTCGCATCTCTAATTCAATATTATATCTTGCTGCAAACAAGAAAGCTGTGTCGTCTGGAGCTGTAATTGGAGAAAGGGGCGGAGGGAGTGGCACGCCATGTGCTGCTAAGGCATCATTGAGAGCGGATTTGATGCGGGCTTCTAAATCCGGTAGTTGAGCATCTGCTGCGGGCAAAGGTAGATTGAAGTGCGGGCTGAAGGTGGTGCGTACATCTACAGCATTACGAACATCACTTCGTATTTCCAATACTTGTGCTGAAACAAAACCTTTAAGCTCATCGATTTCGTGTTTTAGTTTTAGGCCAAATAAGGAGACTTCATTAAATAGTGGTGCCAGTAGTAATGCTATCCATATTATGAATACGACTATGTCCGCATGTGAGGCATGGCCTTTAGCAAGCTCGGGGTAGCGGTTGTACAAAAAGGATGTTAGAGCCGCAGTAAGCAGTATCCACCATAAAACTTTAAACCAGTTAGGAAGCTTCAATGTGTAACCCTGTCGTCTTGAAAGTCAATGAAATCACACTGGTGTCAAGCTCTTTCAAAAGAATCAATGTGTGGTAAGCATATTCGCGGGTGAAAACGCATTGAGGGTATTTAATTCGCCGCTTATTACATGAGTGTGGGGGGTAGGTCACGATGTTTTACCTTGATGTTTCCGTTTCAAACGGTAAATCGGAGCCGGTGTCTAAAATTTTATGGTGGGTAGCATTGTCTGGGGTAGCGCTTGTTGTTGTGGCGGTAGCGCTATATCAGTTAATTTGCACAGCATCGGTAATAAAGCTCTGTTTTGGAAAACAGTATGCTCTTTTCCCCAGTAAATGGAAAAAACGCGATTATTACCATTGGGGATAGGGTTGACCCTAGTCTGTCCTGGCCCAGAGTAAACAAAAATCCAGTCTCCAGGGTTAACCCAACCTCTTCCGAACCAGAGCATATGGTCTTTTATTGGGCTCGCAGTTCCATCTGGAGATTGATGACCTATTAGTAGGCAGTAGTCACCTATGTCACATAAGGTATCTACACGAATGGCGATGCGTTCGAGGTTCGGGACGCCTATATCTTGAACTTCATATATGCTTAGGCTCATCCTTGCTTTCTCTTGAAATTGACAACTATCGGTAGGAGTAGGACGCAAAACCCTAAAATGCCCAGTAAGTAGGAAGCGTTGATGTTGCTTTTGTACAAATCGACAGATATTCCTAGTAGAGGGCCGCCTATAAGCCCTGTCCACTGGCCTATCCTAGAGTTTCCATTTGCGGCTTTAAGTTGCTCATCTAGGCGTGCTGCTTTTATTTGTGAGTCGAATAACTGTCTTTGACTTTCGCGCAGTTCTCGGTTTCTACTCTCAAGTTGTAACTTTAATATCTCATTGTCGCTGTTTAGATGTTGTACGATGCCCGCGATAAAAATGGGGGCCGCGTCCTTTCCCATACTTTTAGGGCTGCTATTCACGAGGCCTTGAATCGTTGCAGATAGCACTCCCTGCAGCGGCGCGGGTTCCTGCTCAATTTGGTCCTGAGCCCCTTGCTTCTGGTCGCCTACCCCGGAACTGTTCGATAGTGAGGGAAGTCCAGCGTTCATGTCCATTAATTCGTCTTGGAGGGGCGATGAGCCACTATAGGGGAGCCGAGGCCAGAGTGTCACGTACGAATCGTGATGTAATAGACCAAAATGCTTATTGGTTCAGGGAGTGAGATCAGATTGGCGCGTTAGTAAAGGTGAGGATTAAAATCTTGTGTGTGGCCAACCTTTAAGGATAGTGATGTGTTGTGATGTTCTTGGTTGTTGGTCCAGATGGATATGCCTAAGTGGGGCAAAAATGGGGCAAACCGTACGCCAATCAATGCCATTCAATGCCTATTATGCGTTTATGCAATCCAATGCATGCGGACATTATAGCCAATAATCTTAAGCCTTTCCCTCAGCTCTCCCCATATACCCCTACACAATCGGGGTGTGGGAGGACAGATCGGAAGTGTTTTTACTCATTGAATAGTTGGCAAATTCGTTGAAAGTGATGGGGCAAAGGGGGCGCTTGGCCCAGCATTTTTTGCAATGGGCGCAAGGTTAACACGCGCGGTCGGGGCTTCGCAGTGCACAAGCGGTCAGGTCAAATTCGTTGCTCCATGCATTAAATATGCAAATAAGCATTTGCCAAGCATCAAAACTGCCTGCACTATCCGCGTTATGCAAAAACGCAACGTTTCTATCGTCTTAAGAGAGCTGCTGGACCGCGACCGGATCTCCCCCACGGAGCTTCACCGGCGTACCGGCGTGCCTCAATCCACACTGTCCCGGATCCTCAGCGGCAAGATCGTGGATCCGTCGGACAAGCACATCTCGCGCATCGCCGATTACTTCCAGGTCAGCACCGATCAGCTGCGCGGGCGCGCAGGGCTGGTGCCGGTGCGGTCGGACGAGCGTGACCCGATGCATTCGGAACTCAAGGACATAAGCCTGTGGGACGACGAAACACCCGTTAATGATGACGAGGTGTCGATCCCCTTTCTGCGCGAGGTTGAATTGGCTGCTGGATCAGGAAGATTCGTCATCGAGGAAAGCGAGAAGGCCAGCCTGCGGTTCGGCAAGCGCAGCCTGCGGCATAACGGTGTGCAGTTCGACCAGGCCAAGTGCGTGACGGTGCGCGGCAACAGTATGTTGCCGGTGCTGCGCGACGGCGCCACCGTAGGGGTCAATGCGGGCAAATGCGGGATTGGTGACATCGTCGATGGCGATCTTTACGCCATCAATCACAACGGCCAGCTACGGGTGAAACAGCTCTATCGCCTGCCTTCCGGGATTCGCCTGCGTAGCTTCAACCGCGATGAACATCCGGACGAGGACTACAGCTTCCAGGAAATCCAGGATGAACAGATCAGCATCCTTGGTCACGTTTTCTGGTGGGGCATGTACGCCCGCTAACCCTTCTGTGTAAGACAAAGCCCGCCAGTGAGCGGGCTTTTTTTCGTCTGCGTAAAACCACCAAACCCTTTGCCTGCGGGGCTATAAATGCATCTGTGCATTTCTTGCGCAAAAATAAATGCATTTGTGCATTGACTGTATATGCATACATGCATATTCTTCATCTCAAGCCAGCCAAGAAGGCCTGGTGGAGGCGGCAAGGATGCTGCCAAGGAAGACAAGGACGTTACGCAACACCGGCAAGGACGCCATCGAAGCGATGGCAAGGATGCCAGGCAATACCGGCAAGGATGCCGACGCTCTTTAGTTTCAAACCGCTTCAAGAACAGGCAGCGATGAACCGGCCTTAACGGTTCAGAGGGTTGGCAACTGGCCCGGGTGTGCAGCGTAAAGCACCAGAAGCAGTTATCCGGCAGACAGGGATCGTGGTCGGAAAAACATTGAGGAAAGAACCGTACCGCGCCAGTAGCGCCGAAAGTTCGAGGACATCATTACTGAAAAGCCCGGGCAACCGGGCTTTTTGGAATGCCTACCTAGAGAACCCATTCAAATTGAAACAAACACCTACAACCGGCGACCTGCCGGTATCACTCATTCCAGGAGGCGTGACATGACAAACGAGCAGCAAGCGTTGGCGGAAATGCCTATCTGGCTGGTTATCGTATTGGCGGTGATTGGCGGGGTTTCCGGAGAAATGTGGCGCGCCGACAAGGAAGGCGCCCGCGGTTGGTCGCTTATGCGGCGCCTGGCCCTGCGTTCGGGGGCCTGCATGGTGTGCGGGGTATCAGCCCTGATGCTGTGCTACGCCGCCGGCATGTCGATCTGGACGGCCGGCGCCATTGGGTGCCTGACCGCCATGGCCGGCGCCGACGTGGCCATCGGCCTTTATGAACGCTGGGCGGCCAAGCGCATCGGCGTCAACGAAGGCCCTGGCCGGGACCCGCAGTAACCGTTGCAAGGACGCTACTTAAATGACACTTATCGAAAAACCCTCCCAATTGCCCCAGGCCATCAGCGAGGCACTGCGCAGGGCGTTTCCGGAACTTAAGGTCGGCACTCATCAGGACTTTCAGGGCGCCGCGAACGACACCGGCGTGTTGATCACGATCGAAGGCAATGGGCCGGGCCTTCGCTCCCGCGAGGGGCGCAAGGCCCATGCCCTGGGGATTTCACTCAAGGCCATGGTGGCCCCGGGTGCCTTGCCCTTTGATGCCTGCGACCTGGCCAGCCAACTGATGGACCTGGTGCTGGATAACCGCTGGAACCTGCCGCAGGCGCAGTGCGACCTGCCGACCAGCATTGTCGCTGCGCCTTCAATACGCACCAGCGCGGAGACGGACTACGACACCTGGACCGTCACCTTCACCCAAACCCTCTATATCGGGCCGCCGTTGCTCAACGATCCCACAGGCAAGCCGCTTTTTGCCTGCACCTGGGACGTCTCGAACATCGACGACCCCGACCAATACAAGCCGCTGGCGGAGTAGCCCATGTTCGACGCGCTGTTACGCATGCAGCTGGGGCCGATCGTGGAGCGCCTGGCGGAAATGGAAAGCCAGCTCGAAGACCTGTATCGACGCGCCGAAAGTTTCTGCCGAATCGGCGTGTGCCAAGAGGTCGACGCCGCCAGCAATACCTGCAAGGTCAGCCACGGCGAACTGCTCACCCCGGCGATCCGCTTTTTCAACCCCAGCGCCGGGGCACAGACGGAAACCCGCATCCCGTCAGTAGGCGAGCAATGTTTGCTGCTCAACTACGGCGCCGGGGAGGGCGGGGCGCAATCGGTGGCCTTGTTCGGCTTGAACAGCGACCGCTTTCCACCGGTCTCCAGCGCTTCGACACTGACCCGGCGCCGCCATCAGGACGGTACCCAGAGCGACTACGACGACGCCAGCCATACCTTCAACTGGGTCAATGGCCCCACCACGTTCACAGGTTCCCGCGAACAGGTCGACATCAAGGTCGGCGCCGCCAGCCTCACGATGAGCGCCCAGGGCATCACGCTGCAAGTCGGCGGCACCAGCCTGTTGCTGGACGCCGGCGGCGCGCACTTCAGCGGCCCGGTGGTGGACCACCAGGGTCGAGTCATCAGCCCCTGACAAGGACATCCCATGATCGGAATCGATAGAAACACCGGGGCGGCGGTCGATGACTGGCTGCAATTTGTGCAGCGCGCTACCCGAGCGCTGACCACGCCCTTGGGCACTCGCCAGAAGCGCCCGCTGTACGGGTCGATGATCCCGCAGCTGCTCGGGCAAAACCTCGGCGATGACCTGCTGATTCTCGCCCAGAGCCATGCCGCCCAGGCGTTCTACAACCCGCAGAACGGCATCGCCGACTTCGAGCCGCAAGTCATCGTCGCCAACCGCCAGGGCGCCGGCCTGTTGCTGCGCTTCGCCGGCACCTGGAAAAACCGCAAACAATCCTTCGAGGTGGTGACATGAGCATGCTGATACCCGGCCAGAACCAGTTGGCTGAGCCAGCGATCATTGCCGTCGATGAGTTCGAACCGTTGCTGGCGGAGTTCAAGGCGTTTGTCGTCGATTACGTCGCCACTCGTGCACCAGAAAATGCCGCCAAGCTGAAGGTCAGCCTGGAGAACGAGAGCGAGTTGCTGACGTTGGCGCTGGAAGCTTTTTGCGTTCGCCTGCAAACCCACGAGCGCAAATACAACGCCCGCATCAAGCAGATGCTGGCGTGGTGGGCCACCGGCAGCAACCTCGATGCACGCCTGGCGGACATGGGCCTGCAGCGCCAGGTGCTCGACCATGGTGACCCGGCGGCTTTCCCGCCGGTACCGCCAACATTGGAGAGCGACGATGACGCCCGGTTGCGTTATTACCTCGCGCCTCACGCTCCGGCGGCGGGTTCGCGGATGCAGTATCGGCGGGAGGTTTTCACCCTCGGTGAGCGTCCATCGGTGAAAGTGCAAAGTGCTACGCCGGGTGTGGTGACGGTCACTTATACCTTCGACCCGGACGGTTACGCGGCGCGGGTCAAGGATGGTAATGGCCGTCGAACCGCGCCCGGCGAAGTGATGGTCACGGTCCTGTCCCGAGACGGGGATGGTACACCTTCTGCTGATCTGCTTGACGGTGTACGTCGGCATTTCGCCCGGCCTGACGTGCGACCGGAAACGGATCTCGTCACGGTGCAGGCGGCTCAGATCCTGCGCTACAAAATCCGCGTGGTGGCCAAGATCAACGCCGGCCCGGATTCCGGGCTCACTCAAGTCGCCGCCCAGAAACTGCTGCAAGACTATGCAGAGTCCTGTCATCGCCTGGAAGGGCGGGTGGACCCGAGCTGGATCGACTACGCCATCCACTCGGCGGGAGCTGCACAACTGCAAATCCTTGAACCGCTGGAGCCGATCGTCACCACGGCATTCCAGGCCCCATATTGCACGGGTGTCGAGGTGGAGGTGCGCACGCTATGAACGAGCCCAAAGGCAGTTTGCTGCCCGCCAACAGTTCGCCGTTGGAGAAGGCGCTGGACCTGGGTTTCGGGCAATTGCTCGATCGGGTGACGCCACCCTTTCCCGCCTTGATGAATCCGCTACAGACGCCGGCTGAATTCCTTCCCTACCTGGCCGCTGATCGCGGCGTCAGTGAATGGGACGCCGCTGCCAGCGAGTCGGAGAAGCGCCTCACCGTGGCCTTGTCCTGGCAAATCCAGCGTCAGGCCGGTACGCCCAAGGCGCTGAGCTACGCCGTCGAATCCCTGGGATTCACCCCCAATATCAGTGCCTGGTATCAACAGCGGCCAACCGGCCTGCCTTACACCTTTGATGTGCAGGCAATCATCGGTCGCAGTTGGTCCAGTGGCGATCACAACCGTTTGATCCGCCGCATCAACGCGGCCAAGAGCGAGCGGGACCTGGCCACCATCACCATCGTGCACGAGACCTCCCAGGGTTTACGTGTTGCTGCAGCCGCTGATCCAGGGTTGAGCATCGGCGATGAGGGCCAGCCCGGGGCGTTGCCCGAAGTGAAGCTGCACGGGGTACTTGCTTGCAGCAGCGTGGCGCACACACCGCTCAGCGATGGCGAGTTGCAGTTGTGCGGCGTACTGCCTGAACTCGGGCTGGCGGCCCGGCTAAACAGTGCCGGGGTTGCCCGGCACTACACCATTAACGACTACGACCTCAGGGCGCAGCCATGACAGATGAAATTACACGCCTGGTGCGCTTCACCTCCAAGGGATTGGATGAAGTGCTGCAGGCAAAGAACCAGGGCTTGAAAGGCGAGATCACCCACATTGGCGCCGGTACTGGCCGCTACAACCCCGACGGCACCGAAGTGGCCCTGCGTGACGAGCGCCAGCGGGTCGCCATTGTGGACTACGAGGATCTGGGCGACCGGCAACTCCGGATGGCCGCGCTGTTTGATGGCGAGGCCGAGTATGAGATCGGCGAGTTTGGTTTTTACCTCGCCAGTGGCACGTTGTTGGCGGTGTATTCCGTGGAGGGGAAACTGCTCACGTATAAAGCGGCGGCGGCTCGGGTACTGCAGAAGTTCACGTTGGATATTTCGCCGTTGCCGGCGGATAGCGTGACGATTGTGGTGGGGAGCGAGAATTTGAATGTATTGATGGCTGAAGAAATCGCAATCATGGCGGCGGCTTCGGTTGGCAATATGTCGAGGCATGTTGATTTGATGTTTCGGGTTATGCAATTAGAAGCTAAGCAATAGCGCTTGCAAAAGTGCTGAAAAGATAATTTTTACTAGGGAGTTGATTATGGGGATTGAAACGACGATCACAAAAGTTGTGGACGCATGTAACAAACTGACGGATACGGTGACGAATCAGGTTGGCAAAATAGATTCTCGAATGGATGTTGCCTTGGGTCAGTTCAACGCGTGGCGCGGCAGTGTACAGGCCAAGGATATTAACGGGCGTGCCTCTTACTCCCAGACTATTGATCTGACTGGGCTGTCCACCAACATCTTTTATCCCGTATGGTGGCGCATGCCGGGTAACGAGCAAGGCATGTCTGAGATCGTGATTTCTAGAAACTACGCCACGAATGCCGAGCTTAATCCGTTCAATAATAATTTTGAACCGCACGTTGCGGGCCTAAACCTGCAAATGGAAGGGTGTGGGATTCCGTGGAATGGTGATGCGAACTTTTTGACAATCAAGCGTATATCCCAAACATACCGAGAAACTGTTCGGTGCGCGCAGTTTGGGATGCTTTCTTATGTTCGTCCTGTCACTGGGCTGAAGCCTATTTGGTTGAATCAGGCTGTGGGCACTTTGGTTGGTTCTCCACAAGAGTCGGGATGCTACTTGCGGGGCGGGTTGAGTTACATCATTACCAAAAGCTTTGAAGCCCCTGTTAAATTTAGTCGTTCAGACGCCGAGGTCGAATTGAGCCAAGCCGTTACAGCTGAGTATGAAATTTCGTGGAAGGTCAAGCCTTTCGCAATCACAGCGTCAGAGCTGGGAGCTACTTACCCTGAAAGTAGGATGGCGTATACGTTGGATAACGATCAGCGCTATGCAGTTAAAGGAGTATGAATATGGTTGGGTCTATTAAAACACTACTGCTCGACTCTGGCGAAACGCTCATCAATGTTCCGGCTGATCGCCCTACACTTATCTCACTGGGGTTCAGCGAAGCCCGCGCCGACGAACTCTGCGAAGAAACGATACGAGCTGAAAAGTTGGAAAGCACCATCGCTGCGCGTCGCACGCTTTATGAAACTCAAGCTGACCCGCTGTTTCTCGAGTGGCAATACGACGAAACTCCTGAAAAGGAAAAGGCTTGGCGCGACAAAGTAGCCGAAATCAAGGCGCTTTATCCCTTGCCTGACCGCGACTGAACCCTACCGCGAAAGCGGTTTTTTTTCGCCCGCCCAAAGCCCCTCTCGCAGGGGCTTTGGCGTTTTCCACCCGGAGAATTCCACTCATGTTTAACCGCCAAACCTACACCGTCCTCATTCCATTCCCCACCGGCAACGGCCACTGGTCTACCGCCGGCGAGGAACTGGAACTGCTGGACGTCGAAGCATCCGCCCTGCGCACCGCTGGCCGCCTGGAACTGACCAGCGTCCTCAACTCCACCCCGAAGAAGGCTGACTGATCATGGCTGAGGTTTTGAACTTCGAACACAACGGCATCACCGTGAACGCCACTGAATCCCCCGAGGCCATGGGTGGCCTGGGCGATAACGTCATCGGCCTGGTGGGCACTGCCCCCAACGCCCATGCGTCGATTCCGAAAAACGCCCCGTTCCGCATCAACAGCTTCACCACCCAGGCGCTGCTGGACCCCACCGGCGCTGAAACCGGCACGCTGTTCCACGCCGTGTACCAGATCCTCAAAGTGGTCAAGGTGCCGGTCTACGTAGTGATCGTCGACGAGGGCACCACCCCGGCCGACACCATCAATAACGTAATCGGCGGTGAAGAGCCGGTCACCGGCCGCAAACTGGGCCTCGCCGCCCTGGCCAGCGTCCCCGAAGACCTGACCATCATCGGCGCCCCGGGCTTCACCGGCACCAAGGCCGTGGCCGGCGAATTCGCCTCCTTCGGCAAGCGCATCAAGGCCCGTGTGGTGCTGGACGGCAAGGACGCAACCGTCGCCGACCAGGTGACCTACAGCGGCGAACTGGGCGGTGCCGATCTCGGTTTCGACCGTTGCCTGCTGGTGCACAACATGCCGTCGGTGTACTCCAAGGCCGCGAAGAAAAACGTGTTCCTGGCGCCGTCGTCCCTGGCCATCGCCGCGCTGGCCAAGGTCAAGCAGTGGGAAAGCCCGGGCAATCAGGTGACCTTCGCCGAAGACGTGTCCCGCGTGGTTGAGTACAACATCCTTGACACCTCCACCGAAGGCGACCTGCTCAACCGCTACGGCGTGAGCTACTACGCCCGCACCATCCTCGGCGGTTTCTCGCTGCTGGGTAACCGCTCCATCACCGGCAAGTTCATCAGCTACGTAGGCCTGGAAGATGCGATCAGCCGCAAGCTGGTCAAGGCCGGGCAGAAAGCCATGGCCAAGAACCTCACCAAGTCGTTCATGGACCAGGAGGTCAAGCGCATCAACGACTGGCTGCAAACCCTGGTGGCCGACGAGACCATTCCCGGCGGCAGCGTGTACCTGCACCCGGAATTGAACAGTGTCGAGAAGTACAAGAACGGCACCTGGTTCATCGTCATCGACTACGGCCGCTACGCGCCGAACGAACACATGATTTATCAACTCAACGCCCGCGATGAAATCATCGAGCAGTTCCTGGAGGACGTTCTCTAATGTTTACCAACCGAATCAGACAGGCCATGGCGGCCACCCTTCAAGGCCTGCCGTTGTCCGCAACCGTGGAAGAGTTCACCCCGCCGGTGATTGATTTTGATATGGAACCCATGACCGGTGGCCGCTTCATTGCCGAAGAAATGGCCAAGAGCGGCAAGGTGTTGAACGCGACCCTGGCGCTGCAGGGCGTGGGGCCCGAAATCATGCTGGCGTTGGGTGTGAAGCTAGGCGATGACATCCTGCTGAACGTACGTGAAGCCGGCCAGGATCAGGACGGCAAGACCTACTTCATCTACCACACGGTGGGCGGCAAGCTGAAAACCCTGACCGAATCCAAGCTGAAGATGGGCGATAAGGTCACCACCACGCTGATCCTGACCTGCCGCACCTACAACCGCCTCGAAAACGGCATCCCGGTGATCGACATCGATGTGCGAACGCAGAAGTTCGTGCTCAATGGCGTCGACATCCTGGGCGACGCCCGCCGCGCGGTACTGATGCCGTAAGCCCCTGGGAGCGAGTGTGCTCGCTCCCATACTTCACCAAGGAATTGTCCCATGGCCTGGATGCCTCCGCTGCACATCCTGCTGTCCCCGATCACCGCCGATACCGGTGAGACGATCGAGAAGATCCAACTCAAGCCGCTGTTCTACGCGCCACAGAAAGAAGCCCTGGCTCGCGCTGGCGACGACGAAGACGACCAATTTTTCGAACTCGCAAAACTCGCCACCGGCCTTTCTGAACATGAGCTCGACCAGCTCAAGCGTCCGGACTACGTCAGCATCGCGCAGTACGTGCACGAGATGTCGACCCGCCCGGCCTCGTTTTTCCTCAACGCTAACGATCAGCCACGGGAGTCGCAAACCAGCGAGCACGTCTCGCTGCTGCTGCCACTCGATAAGGCCGGTCGCAGCCTCACCGCCGTCACCCTGGAAATGCCTGCATTGCGTGCCACCAAAGTGATGAAAAAACTCGCCACCAACAAAGAGCGCGCCGAGTTCATCACCGCCCACTGCACTGGCTTGATGATTCCCGATCTCGCCGGCCTGACCGTGCCTGACTGGACGGAACTGCAGGAGCGCATCGACGATTTTTTAAACAAGCCGGCGGACTTCTTTCGGAGCGCGATATCGAAGTAATCCTCGATATCGTTCCGCTCATTTACTCGGTAAATGAAGCGGAGATCCTCGATTGGGACGCTGGAAAAGCATTGCGCCGCTACGACATCGCGATCACTCGCCTTGGCGTCAAACAGGAGTAGAGCGGATGGCAAACAGTGAATATGGACTGAGGTCGGCCATCGCCAAGGATGGCGGGGCGCCTTTTGGCTCACTTGATCGAGCAGAGTCCTACGCCAGTATCAACGCTATTGCGCCAACGCTTGTGACACCCTCCTTTCTGGATACGGTCCCGGGCGACTCGGCCGGCCAGCAGATCAGCCAACTGGTTGCAGGGCAGGCTCGACTTATTGACACGCTGGAGTTGTTCAACGCCTCGCTGCTGAACCTGATGGACGCCCGACAAATCGAATCTGGCAACGCGGCGAGCGGTGCCAAGGCCTCCGAAGTTCCTGATTCGGGGACGCGGTCGCAGATGTTGGACGCGGCGATGACCGACCTGGATCAGTTGCTGGGGTTTGCAGGGCGTGAGCGCAAACATCTGCGCGAAACTAACCTTGCCATGGCGACAGAGCCGGTGGTGGCGGCGAGTGGTGCAAGTGCGGTCGATCTGGCCAAGGTCGAGTATGTGGCGGCAAAGTCCGGTATCGGCAGTGAGCGCGTCGACGCTTCGGGGAACATCGATCGCGCGGCGCGCCAGGTTGACCTGACACAGTTCGCCCGTGACTCCGCGATCATGGCCACGGCTTTCAAGATCGACGTTAAAAATGCTGGCGAAATCATCGGCGGGTGGCGCGCGTCGATGAAGCTCGACCGTGGGCAAGCTCTGGATCTGGCAGACGCGACAAACGTGTTGGGCACCAGCGTCTCGCTGAACGCTGAGGCTGCAGATATCGGTAGCGTTGTACAAGGCCAGGGTGCCGCCGCGATGGCGGCTGGCATGCGCCCTGAACAGATAGCGGCACTCTCGGCAGCGTTACTCAACGCTGGCAACAGCAAAGGTGCCACGGGTGTTGGGGTGGAAAAAATCAGCGCCGCCCTGGCAAAAGGTGAAAACGCCTCAGAGGCCCAGCGCAGTGCTTGGGCAGAACTCAAGCTTGACCCCAAAGTACTCGCGGGCGAGATGAAGCAAGACGCACCGCAAACGTTGGTGACGGTACTTGAAGCGCTCAAGGCGCAGCCTGCGCAACGACAGGCGGCGTTGGCCACACAGCTGTTCGACGGCAACCAGTCGATCCTGAGCCTGATGCCGGCAGTCGACAGTGTGAAGCAGGCCTTCTCGCTGGTGGCGGACAAGTCGACGTATGCCACCTCGGCCGTGGGCGCGCAGGGTTCAGTCGTGCGTTCGGCGGAGCTTCGTGCCGACTCCACACAAGCGCGCCGGCAGGCCTTCGACGCAAGCACCACACGGCTGGACACTGCCAGCGATACGGCGATGGCACCGATCGTGAATACCACGCTGACGGCGATGACCGCGTTGGTCAACGGCGTGGGTTGGTTGGCTGAAGCTTTGCCCAAGACGACTGCCACTGTCACGGTGGCTGCCGCGGTAATGGGGCCGCTTTTAAGCGGCGTGTTCGATGCCGTGAAGGACAAGGTTTTCGACAAGGTGGCCGGGAAGATTTTGCGCGAAGGCGGTACAAGTCCCGGCAGCGGCTCCAGGAAGAAAGGCAACTCCACAAACAAGAACCGCCAAAAAGGCAAGGGCACGTCCAAAAATGCCAAGCCTTCTGCCGGCCCGACGTGGGGCTTGTCCGGCAAAACCGCCAAGCTCGCCAAATGGGCAGGTCCTGCGATGGTCATGGCAGACGCCGGCTTCGATTTCGTCAAGGGTGCTGTGACGGGAGATAAACAGCTGATGGGCTCCGCCGCCGGTTCTGCGGCAGGTGGGATTGCAGGCCAGTTCGCCGGCGCGGCTATTGGCCAGGTCGTGGGTGCAGCCGCCGGGGGGTTGCTGGGTACCGTTGTACCCGTTATCGGCAATGGGGTGGGGTTGGTTGTGGGCGGTGCAGTCGGTAGGTATGTCGGTGGTGCCTTGGGCACTGTCATCGGCAGCGACATCGGCAGCAACATCAGCGCGTGGTTAGGTGAAAAGTTTTCGAGCCCTGCCGACCGCCTCCCTCCACCCACAGATGTCAGCAAAAACCTCTCCAATGCTCAAGCCGATAATCGGCAAATCAACTTCGCCCCGCAGATCACCATCACCGCGCCCGAGCAGGCCAACTATCAACAGCTGGCGGCAATCGTGGTGCAGCAGATCGAGGCGCAGTTCAGGCCGTTATCGATGGACAACCTGCTGGCGACGCGACGCGACGCAGCACTGACCGATGGAATGGTGTGATGCGACAACAAATGGTGTTGGGTAGTTTTATTTTCGGGCTGTCGCGCGGGTTTGCCTACGACACGCTTGGTCGTGTGAGCAGTGGTGGTTGGGTGAGTCTGGAGATTATTGCCGGCAAACCCAAATCCAGCCAGACCGGCCAGGCCCTGGAGACATTGACCTTCGGTGGCAAGGCGGCGCGGGCGACAGGGATGGCGCGGCTGGATGAACTTCGTGCGTTGCAAGCCATGCGTACGCCGTTGCCGCTGGTAGATGGCATAGGTCGTAACTGGGGGTTGTGGACGATCAAGTCGGTGGACGAGAAGCAGGCTAACGTGATCGACGACGGCACGGCGATGCTGATCAATTGGACGCTGACATTGGAGGAGTTCGTCAATGCGTAAAGTTCGAAGTATTGCCGGTGACTCGGTGAACTTGCTGCTCTACCGTGAACTGGGCCGCAGCGATGATGCGGCGGAGGAAGCACTGTGGAGCCTGAATCCCGAGCTTGCGGAGCATGGCGCGGTATTGCCTGCCGGCATTGGCGTGATCGTGCCGGAACTGAGCGTGCGCCCTGTGGCGAAAAGTCCGGTTTCGGCGTGGGATTAAGGAGGATTCATGGCACTAGGATTCACACCGGTAGTGGAGATTTACGGGGCCAATGCCGTGTTGCTCAACGAGCGACTGCTGGAGTGGGAACATACCGACACTGCGGGTTTCGTGTCTGACCAGCTCAAGCTGACCCTCGACATTGAAGGGCTTGAGGGCTTGCCCGATCTGGGCGGCAGGATCGGTTTGCGTGTCGGGTATCTCGAGTCGGGCCTGGTAGATAAAGGCCTGTTCAAGATTACTCAGCGCACGCCATACCTATTTCCCATGCGCCTGGTACTGGTCGCCACCGCGGCGCCGTTTGACGAGCACGAATTCAAACAGCGTCGCACCGCCAGCCATGGACCGATCACATTGGGCGCACTGTTTCGCCAACTGACGACACGCTATGGATTTTCACCGCGCGTGGCGCCGGACCTGGACGGTCAGATGATCAGCCATATCGACCAGACCAATGAAAGCGACATGAGCTTCCTGACCCGGCTTGCCCGGCGTTTTGATGCAGTGGCCAAGCCGGTTGACGAGCTGTACGTACTGGGCCGCAAAGGCCAGATCACCACATTGTCGGGCAAGGTGTTGCCAGACGTGCCGCTGTCGGTAACCCGCGATAATCGCCCCGGCGACCATGCGTTCATCAGTGCCAGCTTTACCGAGACAAGCCGCGCTAAATTCAATGGTGGTCAGGCGTCCTGGTGGGATGCATCTGCCGGTAAAAAACGTGAAGTAGAGGTCGGTTTCGCGCCGTTCAAAATTCTGTCGCAGCGTTATCAAAGCGAAGAAGAAGCCCGGGCTGCGGCTGAAGGCGAGATGCGCAGGGTTGGCCGTGAAGGTCTGGTCATCAATGTGGTCTGCCCGGGCGATCCGGCGCTGGGGGCTGAAGGGCTGTTACTGCTGGATGAGACCTGGCCCGGCTTCATGCAAGGGCGCTGGTCGATCGATACGGTGACGGCCAGCGGCAAGCGCAAAGAGAGCTACCGCTGCACAGTCAAGGCGAGCGGGTTGTCCGCACCTGAATGACACCTCCAATAATCCCCATTCACCCACCCGCCGTTGCGGGTTTTTTATTGCCTGGTGAGATGCCATGAAGATAACCCCTCTGGTCAGTCATCTTCGGGATCACTGCCCATCGTTCAACCAACACATCCGCGCCGGCCTCGACCTCGACGCGCTGCAAAACCTGCCAGTGCTCGACTCACCCCAGGCGGTCGTGACGCCGATCAGTGACAAGGCCAGCCCTAACGCTGCGCAAAACAGCAGTCGCCAACCCCTGCGCGAACATTTTGGCGTGGTGCTGGTGCTGGATTTGCCGGAGGGCCAGCAAGCCCAGGCGATGGACCAGCTGCATGCCTTGCGCGCCGAGGTCTGGCGGGCGCTGGTGGGCTACAGGCCCGAGGGGTTCTACGAGCCCATCCAGTACGACGCTGGCGAATGGCTGTTGCTCAGCAAGGTTCGCGGGTTGTACCGGCTACGGTTTTTTCTCGAGAGCCAGTTGGGACGCAACCTCAGCACACAGCCGGCGGAAACCTGGCTCGAGCTTGAACTGGACGCTTTGCCGTCCTTCAACGGGGTGACGGTGCGGGTCGATGCCATTGACCCAGCCGACCCCAACCTGCAACGCCCAGGCCCCGACGGGCGCCTGGAAATGACGTTTTCTGCCGAGGTAAAACCATGAGCAAACGCATCACCGTACTGCCGGTTTCCGGCCGTGCCGTACCTGACCCGGAGGCGGGCGATCTGTTGCCCGCCGAAGGCCGCGAAGTCCCGGACAACGCCTGGTGGCGTCGACGTCTGGCCGATGGCGACATCACAACCAAAGCCGTCAAGGCGGCAAAAACACAGGGAGCCAAGTAATGGCGATCGGATTCAGTCATATTCCGGCGGACATTCGTGTGCCGCTGTTCTACGCCGAGATGGACAATTCGGCGGCCAATAGTGCGTCGTCGGCCTTGCGCCGGCTGATCGTGGCCCAGGTCAACGACAACGTCACCAGCCCGGAAATCGGCAGCCTGGTGCTGGTATCGAGCGCGGCCATGGCCAAGCGTATCGGTGGCCAGGGTTCGATGCTGGCGTCGATGTACGAGACGTTCCGCAAGAGTGACCCGGTGGGCGAGATCTGGTGCCTGCCGCTGCACAGCACCGAAGGCAGCGCGGCCAAGGCCGAGCTCAAGCTGACCGGCGCCGCGACCCAAGGTGGCATTCTCAGCCTGTACGTCGGCGGCACCCGGGTTCAAGCGACCGTGATCAATGGTGCGACGGCTGCCGTGGCTGCCACCGCCCTGGCGCTGAAAATCAACGCCAGTGCCGACCTGCCGGTCAGTGCGGTAGCCGCCGATGGCACCGTCACCCTGACCGCCAAGTGGACCGGTGAGAGTGGCAACGACATCAGCCTGCAGCTCAACCGCCTGGGCCAGAGCAACGGCGAACAAACCCCCGACGGCCTGACCGCCGTGCTCGGCAAAATGGCGGCGGGCGCCGGTGTGCCGGACCAGCTCGCGGCATTGGCTGCGCTGGGCGACGAGCCGTTCGAGTTCATCTGCATGCCCTGGGCCGACACCACCAGCCTCAACGCCTGGCAAGCGGTGATGGATGACAACAGCGGTCGTTGGTCGTGGGCCAAGCAACTGTTCGGCCACGTCTACACCGCCAAGCGCGGCACTATCGGCACCCTGGTGGCGGCCGGGCAAGGGCGAAATGACCAGCACGTGACCATCCAGGCCATGGAGCCGGGCGTGCCGCAACCGTTCTGGGTCCAGGCCGCAGCATTGGCTGCACGCACGGCGGTGTTCATCTCTGCCGATGCCAGTCGTCCGACCCAAAGCGGTAGCTTGCCGGGCCTCGATCCGGCCGAAGCGAGCGAGCGCTTCACTCTGACCGAGCGCCAATCGCTGCTCAACTACGGCATCGCCACCGCTTACTACGAAGGCGGTTACGTGCGCATTCAGCGGGCGATCACCACTTACCAGAAGAACGCGTTCGGCCAGGCGGACAATTCCTATCTGGACAGCGAAACCCTGCACCAGTCGGCCTTTATCGTGCGCCGCCTGCAGAGCGTGATCACCAGCAAGTACGGGCGCCACAAACTCGCTGCTGACGGCACGCGCTTTGGCGCCGGCCAGCCGATCGTCACCCCGAGCACCATCCGCGGTGAGCTGATTGCCCAGTACGCCAAGCTTGAACTGGAAGGCCATGTGGAGAACGCCGAGCTGTTCGCCGAGCACCTGATCGTCGAGCGCGACAGCCAGGACCCGAGCCGGGTCAACGTGCTGTTCCCGCCGGATTACGTCAACGGGCTGCGGGTGTTCGCGCTGCTCAACCAGTTCCGTTTGCAGTACGACGCGGCGGTGTAGGCCCCGCGCTTTTCGCAACTGATTCCAGCCCGCCGAGTGCGGGCTTATTTTTGGGAGAAACATCATGGGTCAACTGATTGCGGGCACCTGCTACGTCAAAGTGGACGGCGCTCAACTGACCATCAACGGCGGCTGCGAAGCACCGTTGATGGCCGTCAAGCGGGAAACCGTGGTGCCGGGTTTCTATAAGGAAACCGACATCACCCCGTCTTTCAAAGTTACCGCGCTGCACACGCCGGACTTTCCATTGAAGCAACTGATCGCCGGCACCGACATGACCGTCACCTGCGAATTCAACAACGGCAAGGTCTACGTGCTGGCCGGTGCCTACCTGGTGGAAGAGCCGGTGGCCAAGGGCGACGATGCCGTGATCGAGCTGAAATTCGAAGGCATCAAGGGGACCTGGCAATGACCGATACGGTGAAGCTGCAAGCGGCCATCGAGGCCCACGGCGAGTCATTGACCGAACTCACCCTGCGCCGCCCGACGGTGCAGGAGGTGCGGGCAATCAAGGCGCTGCCGTACAAAATCGACAAGGGCGAAGACGTGAGTCTGGACCTTGACGTCGCCGCCAAGTACATCGCCGTGTGCGCGGGTATCCCGCCGTCGTCGGTCAACCAGCTCGACCTGATGGACTTCAACGCGCTGAGCTGGGCCGTCGCCGGTTTTTTCATGAGTGCGGCGCAGGCTCCGTCGCCGAGCTGATTGCGGTGGCCTATGACCTGGCCTGGTTCTGGAAGGTTGATCCCGAACAGATGCTGGCCAGGCCTTTGGATACGCTCCGGGAATCCCTGGAGCATGCGCAACGGATCAATGCGATGCAGCAGGTGCAGTGATGGCAGAAGCTCAGAAAGTAGAAAGTACCGCGGTGCGCCTGACCGGCATCGACCAGTTGTCGCCCAAGCTCGCTGCGCTGCAGGCCATGGTCGGTCGCTTCAGGCAGAACCTGGAACAGACCGGTCTCGGCAAGCTGGATATCGCCGGTTTGGAGAAGGGCGGTGGGCTGGCGGCACCGTTTATCAGCGGTATCAAATCGGCGCTGGCGTTCAGGGCTGAGGTCGGCGAGGTCAATGCCGCCGTAGGGCAGGGCGTTACCGAAACGGCGGCGCAAGGGCTGAAGGATTTCAACGCGTCGCTGGACAAGGTGTCGGTGGCGTTTGGTACTGCGCTGTTGCCGGCCGTCACGGCGGTGGTGGTCGGGTTGGAGCCGTTGCTGACGACGTTGGCCCAGGTGCTCACCGAAAATCCGCAACTGGTGCAGGGCCTGGCTGCCGGCGCAGTAGCGTTTACCGCGATGCAGGCGGCCGTCACCGGCGTGTCTCAGGCACTGGGCTTGATGCAGCTGGTGCTCAGCGCCAATCCGATAGTTTTGGTGGCTGTAGGCATTGCCGTGGCGGCAGGCTTGATCGTTGCCAACTGGAAGCCGATTTCGGCATTTTTTGTCGGGCTCGGCGAACGGGTGATGGCGGCGATTGGAACCTTGGGCGAGTTTTTCCAGACGGTCTTTGCGTTTCGTCCGCTGGAACAGGTGATGCGCTTGTGGGGGCCGATCACAGGCTTTTTTTCCGGGTTGTGGACGTCGCTGAAGGTAATGGCGCAGCCCTTGGTCGGCTTTTTCACCACACTGTTTTCCTGGTCGCCAATGGGTTTGATCGTCAACAACTGGACGCCGTTGAGCGGTTTTTTTGCGGCCCTCTGGGACTTGCTCAAGGCACTGAGTGTGCCGGTGGTCGAGTTCATGAAAAGCCTGTTCAGTTGGTCACCCCAAGGGCAAATCATTGCCAACTGGGGCGTGATCAGTGAGATGTTTGCGGCGATCTGGAGTGACTTCAAACTCACCGCGCTGGCGGCTTTTACCATCGTCAGCAGTTACTTCGATTGGTCGCCCCTGGACAAGGTTTCTGCCGTCTGGGGTAGCGTCAGCGGTGCATTCGCCTCGATCTGGGGCGATATCAAGTTGCAGGCCCAGGACGCCTTTGTAGTGTTGAGTGGCCTGTTCGACGACTGGCATCCGATGGAGCAACTTGAAGCCATGTGGGCACCGGTGCTGAGTTGGTTCACGGCGCTCTCGGAGAAGCTTGCGGTGATCACCGCACCGATTCGCAAGCTGTTCAACGGTGGGCTGGGTGAGGTGATCAACCAGGCGACCGGCAGTGTGCTGGAGTTGACCACCGAGCAACAGGAACGTAATGCCGAAAGCGCGCGCGATCCGTCCTGGTTCCGCAAGGGGCCTGGCTTGGTATCACCGCTGGCGTCCAGCTCCAGTTCGCTGCTGCAACAAACCGCTGCCAACAACCGCACGCAGCTCAACGGCGATTTGCGGGTGAGCTTCGACAATGCACCGGCCGGCCTGCGGGTCGACCAGCCCAGAACCAACCAGCCCGGCCTGAGCGTCACCCCACGTGTCGGCTACCGTTCCCTGTCCCTTGGAGGCTCCAATGAGCTGGCGTGATCGTTTGTTGCCGGCGTCGTTTCGTGGCGTCGGGTTTTGGGTTGACCAGGCGAAAGTCCCGGTCGGCAAGAAGGGCCAGTTGCACGAATACCCTCAGCGCGACCTGCCTTTTTTTGAAGGGCTGGGCCAACAGTCCAGGGTGCATGAGCTGACGGCATTTGTAGTGGGCGAGGATTGCCTGGAGCAACGCGACAAGTTGCTCAAGGCCCTGGAGGAGGGCGCCGGCGAGCTGGTGCACCCGTGGCTTGGACGGTTGCAGGTCAAGGTCGGCGAATGCGAGATGACCCAAACCCGCCAGGACGGCGGGCTGGTGACCTTTGCCCTGAAGTTCTATCCCGACGAACCTTTGAAGTTTCCCACTACGGCGGTCAATACCCGCCAGCTGTTGCTGGTGTCGGCCGACAGTTTGCTGGGTTCGGCGGTGCTGCGCTTTGAGCAGGCCGTCGCACTGGTGAAGCAGGCGCGGGTGGGCATCCAGGCGTTGCGCAATGGCCTGGCAGAGGTTTACCAGGTAATTGAGCAGCAGTTTGCCCCACTGATTCAGTTGTATGGCGACCTGAATGCCTTGGTCAAAGCCATCAAGGAAGTGCCCAAGGAATTGAGCGCCGAGTTCAAGGGCTTGCTCGGTGATGTGAAGGAGTTGAAGGCATTTGCCCGCAACGGCTATCGCGGCATGTTGGCCAACCTCTCGCAGCAGGTGGAAGCGGCTCGGAATATCGACGTGCCGAAGCTGACCACCGGCAAGGACAGCGTGGCGGCGGTGCAAGCCACTGCCAACCTGGTACAGGATGCGTTGTGGGTGAAGATCGCCCATTGGCTGGCGGACGTACCGGTGGCGACAAAAGCGGTGACCCTCAGTACCACGCCATCCCTGGCGCAACAGGCGGCACAGCCGGTGCAGCGCCGCGAAGTGCCGGTGGCCGACGATGTGCTGGTGCTGCGTGACCTTCTGAACGAAGCCATGTGGCAAGCCGCATTGAAGGCCGACGCCGGGCACTATGTTGCGCTGAACGACCTGCGCCAACAGATGTTCGCGCATCTGACGGCAGTGGCTTCGTCCGGTGTCCGGCTGGTCAATCTGACGCCGATGCGCAGCATGCCCGCCTTGCTGTTGGCCTATCAGCGGTTCGGTGACGCGACGCGAGTGGGCGAGGTGGTGCAGCGCAATCGGGTGGCCCACCCGGGCTTCCTGCCACCGGCGGACCTGCAAGTGGTCAGGGAGTAACCCATGAACGAGTTGGACAATGCCGTCACCCTGACCGTGGACGGCCTGGATTATGGCGGCTGGAAAAGCGTGGAAATCAGCGCCGACCTGGAGCGTCAATTTCGCACCTTCACCCTCAACATCACCTGGCAATGGCCCGGGCAAACCCTGGCGGCGCCGATCAAGCCCGGCGCCCGTTGCCAGGTACGCATCGGTTGCGACCTGGTGCTCACCGGCTTTGTGTTCAAGGCGCCCATCAGTTACGACGGCCGACAGATCAGCCTGAGTATTCAGGGCGGTTCAGTGACCCAGGACCTTGTGGACTGCGCAGCGATAAACCAGCCCGGCCAGTGGCGCGGGCAAAGTGTGCTGAGCATCGTCCGGGCGCTGACGGCCACCTATGGCGTGGAGGTGCACAGCGAGATTGCCGAAACTGCGCGCCTGCATACCCACAGCATCGTGCCCGGGGAGACGGTATTTCAATCCATCGACCGCTTGCTGACGTTGTATCGGGTGTTCTCCACCGACGATGCGGATGGGCGCCTGGTATTGGCATCGCCCGGTAGTGCAGGGCGTGCGAATGACAGCCTGGAGCTGGGACAGAACATCCTTTCGGCTAACGCACCGATGGACTTCAGCTCGGTATTTTCCGAGTACCGCGTCATCGGCCAGCACAAGGGCGATGATCAGAAAAGTGCAGCGGCGGTCAGTGAGGTTTCAGGGATTTCCCGGGATGAAAAAGCCACGCGAAAACGCGTCACGGTGATCAGCGAACCGACGCAGTTGACCCCCGAGCTGGCCCAGCAACGCGCCGACTGGGAACGCGCCACCCGTACCGGAAAAGCCCTGACCACCACCTACACCGTGCAAGGCTGGCGGCAGTCCAACGGCGATTTGTGGCGCCACAACCTGTTGGTGCGGGTGATCGATCCGGTGCTGGGCTTTGACCAGGACATGCTGATCTCCAAGGTCACCTGGTCGCTCTCCGACCAAGGTTCGATCACCACGCTACAGGTGGCGCCGCCGTCCACCTTTGATGCCAATCCGTTGCCATCCGCTTAACCACCAAGGAATTTCCATGAGCTTACTGACTCGCCTGCTGGCGCGCGGCACTGTCGTGCTCGCCCACTCGGCCACCAAGCTGCAATCGCTGCAAATGCGCCTGACGGCAGGCGAAGTGAACGACGACATGGAGCACTTCGAACCCTACGGTTTTACCAGCAACCCTCTGGCGGGTGCTGAAGGCATCGCCACCTTCCTGGGCGGTGACCGCTCCCATGCCATCGTGCTGGTGGTGGCAGACCGTCGCTATCGCTTGCAGTCCCTGGCGCCGGGTGAAGTGGCGATCTATACCGACGAAGGCGACAAAGTTCATTTCAAGCGCGGGCGGGTAATCGACATTGAAACCGGCACCTTGAATATCCGCGCCAGCCAGGCGGTGAACATTGATACGCCGATCCTGACCCAGAGCGGCAAGATCATCTCCCAGGGCGACCAGATTGCCGGCGGCATCAGCCAGATCCGGCACGTGCATGTGGGCGTCCAGCCCGGCAGCGGTCAGACCGGTGCGCCGGCGGGAGGCCAGTGATGTTTGTCTCCGACAACCTGAAAAAGGCCCTGACCCGCTCGGTGCTGATCAGCCTGTTCACCTGGCGCCGTGCCGCGCCGGATGACCCTGTTGACGATGACGAGCGCTTCGGCTGGTGGGGCGACAGTTTTCCCAGCGTGGCCGACGACCGTATCGGCTCAAGGTTGTGGTTGCTGCGCCGGGTCAAGCTGACCCGCCAGACGCAACTGGACGCCGAATTCTATGCCCGCGAAGCCTTGCAATGGCTGATCGACGACGGGCATTGCAGCGCCATCGAAGTCCTCAGTGTGCGCCTCGACACCCAGCGGCTCAACCTGCGCACGCAGCTGACCCTGGCCGATGGCGAGCGCCTGGACATCAACCCTCATAACAGTTGGCAGGTGATCTATGCCGTTTGAAACCCCTTCGCTGCCGGTGCTGATCAAACGCACCCAAAGCGACCTGGCCAGCGATTCGCTGCGCCAGTCCGATGCCCAGGTCCTGGCGCGCACACTGAGTGGTGCGGCGTTCGGCCTGTACGGTTATCTCGATTGGATCGCTGAGCAGATCCTGCCGGATACCGCCGATGAATCCACCCTGGAACGCATCGCTGCGCTGCGTTTGAACCAGGCACGCAAGGCGGCGGTAGCCGCCAGTGGCACCGTGAGTTTTACCGCCGCTGCGGGCGCGGTGCTGGATGTGGACACGGTGCTGCAAACCAGTGATGGTCGCAGCTTCAAAGTCACCGCTGCCGGTACCACCCATGCAGGCCTCAACACCGCCACGGTGCAGGCGATTGATGCCGGCACGCTGGGCAACGCTGATGCCGGGCTGAGCCTGATTGCGGTCCAGCCGCTGCAAGGTATTGGTTCGACCTTTACCGTGCTGGCGCCGGGGCTGACCGGCGGTGTGGCGCGAGAAACCCTGGAGTCGCTGCGGGCGCGGGTGATTCGTTCCTATCGCGTTATTCCCCAGGGCGGTTCGGCACAGGATTACGAGACCTGGTCCCTCGAAGTGCCCGGCATTACCCGCGCATGGTGTCGCGGCAATTACCTGGGGCCGGGGACGGTGGGGGTGTTCGTGATGCGTGACGACGACCCGCAGCCGATCCCTAATGCAGCGCAGTTGGCGCAGGTTCAAGCCCATATCGAACCGCTGCGGCCAGTCACCGCTGATGTGTATGTGTTGGCGCCGGTGATGAAACCGGTGGCTTATCAACTGCGCCTGACCCCCGACACCAGCGCCGTGCGCGCGGCTGTCGAGGCCCAACTGCGTGACCTGCACAACCGTGAGGCGGGGCTGGGCGACACCTTGTTGCTGACCCATATCGCCGAAGCCATCAGCACGGCGACCGGCGAGACCGATCACACCCTCACAAACCCGTTGGCGGATGTTGCAGCGGCGACGAATCAGTTGCTGGTGTTCGGAGGTATCACATGGCTGGAGTGAGAACCGCTGGCCAGTATCAGGAACAACTGATCGCCTTGTTGCCCAGCGGCCCGGCCTGGGATCTGGAGACCATGCCGCAGTTGCAGACGGTGCTCAAAGGCATCGCCGAAGAACTTACGCGCATCGACGCCCGCGCCTGCGACCTGCAAAACGAAATGGACCCCGTGACCGTCAGCGAACTGGTGCCGGAGTGGGAAAGGGTGATGCAACTGCCCGATCCCTGCCTGGGCTTGAGCCCGCTGTACGACGACCGTCGCCTGGCAGTGCGTCGACGCCTGTTGGCGGTGGGCAGCCAGCGCGCCGCCTACTACATCGAAATCGCCCGCAGCCAGGGTTATCCCGACGCCAGTGTCACTGAACATCGCGCCCCGCGCATGGGCCGCTCACGGTTTGGCGCTGCGCATTTTGGCACCTGGCGGGCGCACTTCATGTGGACGCTCAACACCGGCGGGCGCCAGCACCTGGGGCGGCGGTTTGGGGCGAGTTATTGGGGAGAGCGGTTTGGCGTCAATCCGGGGAACGCCCTGGAGTGCCTGATTCATCGCAGCGCACCTGCTCATACGCAGGTGCACATCAATTATGACTAGAGGGTAGAAGCGTGGATTATCCAAAGAGTGTGCCCAGCGTTGGGCTGGTGAATGGCAAGTTTGTGGATGAAAACCCGGTTACGGGGACGCCGGGGAGTTTGATTCCGGCGGCTTGGGGGAATGGGGTTACGCAGGAGATTTTGAATGTGCTGGCGGCGGCGGGGATCGCGCCGGACGAGACGAAGACCGATCAGCTGGCGCAGGCATTGAGTGTTTTGAGTGATTGGTTGAAGTTGAGGAATAAGCCCACGACGTTGGCGGGGTATGGGATTACCGATGCGCTGCTGGTTGGACGTACAACAGACCAACGGCCTAGCTTGTCCGCCAGTGATTTGACTGATACCGGTAATGGTCTTGGTGGTGCGCTGGAAATCCGTGAGGCTCAACAGGTAGAAAGCAAAAAGCTGACGTTCGAGTACGCCCCGAAAATCATGTTTCATTGGAAGGACCGCTGGGCGAAAGCGTTGGCGATGGATGCTAACGGAGAGATGGTATGGGGGGGGCAGAAAGTTTGGACTGCTGCCAATTTGGATCTGACAAACAAGGCGGATAAGGCAACCACTCTGGCGGGATATGGGATTACCGATGCGTTGGCAGTTGGGCAATACGGATTGGGCGGAAACATAGCTCCCAAAGCGAGTATTGATACGGTGGGGTTGCCGGGAGGTTTTTACTCGTACCTTGATGGTAATACCAGCTTTGCCAACTATGTCGGGTTGGTAAATATTCCTTATAGTGCGGGAAGTCATGCTGGACAGTTGGGGTTTCAACAGGGAAATCTGGATGCCGTGGTCCTTGTCAGAGGCTGTGATCCAAATGGTAAGTGGACGCCTACTCGGCAGTTGTGGCATGACGGCAATCTCAAACCGGGCGACATGTTTCCTGCGGGCACCACTATTCAATATGCGGGTCCTTACCCACCGGCAGGTTTCTTGAAAGAGAATGGCGCAGAAGTTTCACGCACTGTGTACGCAAGACTGTTTGCAGCCATCGGAACGATCTATGGCGCTGGAGACGGCAGCACTACGTTTAATTTGCCTGACAGTCGAGGTGAGTTTATTCGCGGGGTTGATGATGGCCGAGGCGTTGACCCACAGCGTGTACTGGGATCCTTGCAATTGGATGCGATGCAGGGACACTGGCATGGACCACGTCCAGGTACAACCCTAAACGGGAGTCCAGGCAGTTGGAACGGAAGCAACGGTACTAATGGCGGCTACAACATCGGCAGCACGGGTGACCCCGTTACTAACGGTGTAAATGGAGCCCCAAGAACCGGTAATGAAACGCGCCCGCGCAACACTTCCCGTCTTATGTGCATCAAGTACTGAGGTTATTTATGATTAACTCTACTCCTATGCTTTATCAGGCAGATCCGGTGACTGGAGAGTATATCGGTTCTGTGTTTGCTGATTCGGATCCGCTTGTTGAGGGCGAGTGGCTAATTCCAGCAATGGCTTTTACTACCGCTCCTCCAGTTGTCGAACCTGGTTATGCCGCTGTACATGTAAAAGACTCTGAACATATCTGGAGTTTGACGCCTGATTTGCGCGGCACTGTTTATCGAGTCGATAACGGCGAGGAAATCAACTGGCATCAATTGGGTGAACTGCCGTGCGACTTTACGCCTCTCCAACGTCCTGATATCAATCACACTTGGGATGGCTCTACTTGGGCGCTCGATGAACACGCAAAAAACAGTCATGAGTGCGAGGCGGAACGACGCTGGCGGAATTTGGAAATTGAGAACACCAAGTGGTTACGTGAGCGTCACCGCGACGAGTCGGACCTGAAACTGGATACGACGCTGACAGACATACAGTTTGGACAACTGTTGGCTCATCTTCAGCTCTTGCGTGATTGGCCGCAGCACCCTAAGTTTCCAGTGTTTGAGTTTCGTCCTAAAGCGCCGGATTGGATAAATGGGCAGAAGTAGGATCGGAGGTTTTTCCATGCCACTCGCTCAAAGTGACCTCGCGCAGATTATGCCCAACGCCCGCTCTCAAGCGGGCGTTTTCATATCCGCTCTAAACGCCGCTATGTCCCACTACCAATTAACCACCCCCAAACGCATCGCCGCCTTCCTCGCCCAAATCGGCCACGAATCCGGCGAACTGCGCTACGTACGTGAACTGGGCAGTGATCAATACCTGAGCAAATACGACACCGGCACCCTGGCCGCCCGCCTGGGCAACACCCCCGAAGCCGATGGCGATGGCCAGAAATACCGTGGCCGTGGCCTGATCCAGATCACCGGCCGACGCAACTACCTGGCGTGCAGCCAGGCGTTGTTCGGCGATGAGCGTCTGTTGCAGCAACCGGAGTTGCTGGAGCAACCGCAATGGGCCTGCGAATCCGCCGCGTGGTTCTGGCAGAGCAATGGCTTGAACGAACTGGCTGACAAGGACCAGTTCACCACCATCACTCGGCGCATCAATGGCGGCCTCAACGGTCTGGATAACCGCATGCAGTTGTGGGCTCGGGCGAAGGCGGTGTTATGGGCCTCCTGACGTCGTATCGCCTGCTTGGCTTTTTCCTGTTGGTGGTGGTCTCGGCGGGTATTGCCTGGCAGGTACAGGCTTGGCGGTATGGCATCCAACTTGAGCGCCTGGAGGCGCTGCATGCCGAAGCGCTCAGCCAACAAAGCCTGTCGGCTCAACGTCAACAACAGGTGGAACAGGACAAACGGCTGGCACTGGAGCAACAACTCAGCGCCAGCGACCAACAACACACCCGGGAGCTTTCCGATGCACAGCGCGATCAGGCTCACCTGCGGGATCGCCTGGCCACTGCTGATGTGCGGTTGTCAGTCCTTCTCGACACCAGCGACCCAACCAACGGCTGGCCAATGCCAGCCCCCACCCCCTCCGGCAGCGTGGTTCATGCAGCCCCGCGAGCCCGACTTGACCCGGCGCATGCTCAACGAATTATCGGCATCACCGACGACGGTGATAACGCCATGATCGCCTTGCGCGCCTGCCAGGCGTATGTCCGGGCCGTCGCGCGTTAGTCTCTTGTAACTTGCATGGCCCATGGGCTCCTGTAGGGTAGGCAAACGCCCGTCCACTCCAGGAGATGACCGTGAAGGAAATTACTCAACTCGCCGCTGAACTTGGTCGACGCTTGCAGGTGCTCAATGCCCACGTCACAACGGCCGAGTCGTGCACCGGCGGCGGTATCGCCGAGGCGATCACGCGGATTCCCGGGAGTTCGGCCTGGTTCGAGGCGGGCTATGTCACGTATTCCAATCGCCAGAAGACCCGGCAGCTGAATGTGCCGGAAGCGCTGTTCCCCAAGGTCGGGGCCGTCAGTCGCGAAGTGGTGGAGGCGATGGTGCGGGGTGCCCAGGAGAAAAGCCTGGCGCGTTTTGCCGTAGCGGTCAGCGGTGTGGCCGGCCCCGATGGCGGTTCGCCGGACAAGCCGGTGGGCACCGTATGGCTGGCCTGGGGCGTGGGCGATGAGGTTACCGCCGAGCTTGAACACTTCCCTGGGAACCGTGACGAGGTTCGCCGACAAACGGTAAAGGCCGCGCTAGAGGGCTTGTTGCGACGAGCTGCAGCAGAAATAGAAAAACAGGGGTAGGCGATCACGGATCTTTGTGGAACAATACTGTCTACTTATACAGGTGTTGGCCGCCAGGCCTTATTGATTACGTGAGGACTTTAATGGACGACAACAAGAAGAAAGCCTTGGCTGCGGCCCTGGGTCAGATCGAACGTCAATTCGGCAAGGGTGCCGTAATGCGTATGGGCGATCACGACCGTCAGGCGATCCCGGCTATCTCCACTGGCTCTCTGGGTCTGGACATCGCGCTCGGCATTGGCGGCCTGCCAAAAGGCCGTATCGTTGAGATCTACGGTCCTGAATCTTCCGGTAAAACCACCCTGACCCTGTCGGTGATTGCCCAGGCACAAAAAATGGGCGCCACCTGTGCGTTCGTCGATGCCGAGCACGCCCTGGATCCTGAATACGCCGGCAAGCTGGGCGTCAACGTTGACGACCTGCTGGTTTCGCAACCGGACACCGGTGAGCAAGCGCTGGAAATCACCGACATGCTGGTGCGCTCCAACGCCATCGACGTGATCGTGGTCGACTCCGTGGCAGCCCTGGTACCCAAGGCTGAAATCGAAGGCGAAATGGGCGACATGCACGTGGGCCTTCAAGCCCGCTTGATGTCCCAGGCCCTGCGTAAAATCACCGGTAACATCAAGAACGCCAACTGCTTGGTGATCTTCATCAACCAGATCCGGATGAAGATCGGCGTGATGTTCGGCAGCCCGGAAACCACCACCGGTGGTAACGCGCTGAAGTTCTACGCTTCGGTCCGTCTGGACATCCGTCGTACTGGCGCGGTGAAGGAAGGTGACGAGGTTGTTGGTAGCGAAACCCGCGTTAAAGTCGTGAAGAACAAGGTGGCCCCGCCGTTCCGTCAGGCCGAGTTCCAGATTCTCTACGGCAAGGGTATCTACCTGAACGGCGAGATGATCGACCTGGGCGTGCTGCACGGTTTCGTCGAGAAATCCGGTGCCTGGTATGCCTACAACGGCAGCAAGATCGGCCAGGGCAAGGCCAACTCGGCCAAGTTCCTTGCGGATAACCCGGATGTTGCCGCTACGCTCGAGAAGCAGATCCGCGACAAGTTGCTGACCCCGGCACCTGACGTCAAGGCTGCCGCCAACCGCGAGCCGGTTGAAGAAGTAGAAGAAGTCGACACTGACATCTGAAGCAAACGATGAGCGTTGTCCTGGATACACCCGTCGCCGTAAGGCGCACTGCAATGGACCTGCTCGCACGGCGCGAGCATGGTCGAGTCGAGCTGACGCGTAAGCTGCGTCAGCGTGGCGCAGATCCCGAGATGATCGACGCAGCCCTTGACCGTTTGACGGAAGAAGGGCTGCTGTCGGAGTCCCGTTACCTCGAAAGTTTCGTCTCCTACCGAGCCCGATCCGGCTATGGCCCTGCACGAATTCGTGAAGAGCTGAGCCAGCGTGGCCTGCAGCGTGCTGATATCGAACTCGCGTTGCGTGAGTGCGGCATCAGTTGGCAGGCGCAACTGGAAGAAACCTGGCGGCGCAAGTTTGCCGGTCATCTGCCCATTGATGCGCGTGAGCGGGCTAAGCAAGGTCGCTTCCTGAGTTATCGCGGGTTTTCGATGGAGATGATCAGTCGCCTGTTGAGCGGTCGGGATATGGATGACTGAAGGCTGCGCCTGGTAAATGGTTGCTCTGATCATTGCGGGGCTTGGTGTGGCGAGGGAGCTTGCTCCCGCTGGGCTGCGCAGCGGCCCTAACCTGCGCATCGTTCTACCTGACACAACCCAAAAGGCCCGCTATGAAAATAGCGGGCCTTTTTTCGTTTCAGTGTCAGGTCACGCCGTCTCCGTCACCCGCTGCTGCGGTTTTCCCTGAGCCTGGGCCCAGTTTTCCGGCAAGTTGATGTAATCCACCAATTCCCGCAACCGTCCCTGATCACGCCCGTTGAAGTTGAACACCAGCCGCGTCAGATGGCTGAAGCTTGGCTCGTCATGCTCTTCGCCGGTGTACGCGATTTGTTGGAAGTCGCCACTGAGGCGAAGACTGGCAAATGCCTCCTGCAGATGGGCCAGTGCGCGGTCACTCAACGGATGATTCATGCGAATCACAAACTGGCGCTTCAGCCAGCGGGTGGAGTGGAAGTTGGCGTAGAACTGGTTGATTTCGTCCACCGCCTCTTCGGCGCTGTACACCAGGCGGACCAGCTTGAGGTCGGTGGGCAGGATGTAGCGATTGGCCTCAAGCTGGCTGCGGATAAAGTCCAGTGCGCCTTGCCAGAAGCTACCGCCTGGTGCATCCAGCAGTACCACCGGTACCAGCGGGCTTTTGCCGGTCTGGATCAGGGTCAGCACCTCCAGCGCTTCATCCAGGGTACCGAAACCGCCCGGGCACAGGATCAAGGCGTCGGCTTCCTTGACGAAGAACAGCTTGCGGGTAAAGAAGAAGTGGAAGGACAGCAGGTTCTCGGTGCCATCGATGGTCGGGTTGGCGTGCTGTTCAAAGGGCAGGGTGATGTTGAACCCCAGGCTGTGCTCCAGGCCGGCACCCTCGTGGGCCGCCGCCATGATGCCGCCGCCACCGCCGGTGATCACCATCAGGTCCGAACGGGCCAGGACCGCGCCCACTTCCCGGGCCAGTGCATACAACGGGCTTTCCACCGGCGTGCGCGCCGAGCCGAACACCGTGACTTTGCGCCGCCCCTTGAACTGTTCGAGCACGCGGAAGGCGTGGTCCAGTTCCCGGATCGCCTGCAAGGTGATCTTGGCATTCCAGCGGCTGCGGTCGTCCTGGGCCATGCGCAACACGGTGAAGATCATGTCGCGATAAAGGGGGATATTTGGGCTGTTGGGCGCAATCAAGTGGAGTTGCGCGTCGACCTGCTGCGTGAGGTCGGTGCCGTTTTCTTCAAATTGACGGATCAGGAGTTCATTCGGTTCGTAAGGCATTCAACTTCTCCTTCTTCACAGAACCCTGGGTGCCGGCGAGAAATTCGTCGGGACCACGACACTGCATGTGTCGTTGCCTCTGATTAACGAGGTGGGCGATACCGGTTCTGTATATTCCTTATGATTAAAAACCTTTGCATTGCACGCTCAGGAGGGCAACCCTCTTTTGCCCTGAAAATGTTACAGGACGGTGTGAAAACCCGATGTTCCAGGCGTTCAGGATGAATTGATCATGAGCCTATAAAGTCTTGGCTGGCAACCGCTTATTGATCACTTCTGAGGGAGTTTAGACGCTGCCGCGAGCGGGCAATGGCGGAGAGTGCAGAGGGGTATATTGCGCGCCGCTGGTCAGCGGCGCGCGACAGGAGTTATCGCTTACTTTTTCTTCTTCGCGGCAGCCGGTGCCGGGCAATCTGCTTCCTGGAACTTCACCGAAGCTACCGGGCGGTTGGTTTTGTTCTCGGTGATTTCATAGCGCATGATCGCGCCCTTGGCCATCAGCTCGCGGTAACCCTTGTTCAGGCACACACTTTGGCCGAGCTGGAAGTACACAGCCTTGGGGTTGGCGCGCATTTGCTCGGCGCGGTCGGGCAGTACGCTCAAATGGTCAATCAGCTGCAAGCCTTCAACGGTGTAGGCAACTTCCAGGGTCTTTTCGTCAATTTCCCGTGGCAGTTCTTTGTTGGTTTCCTCTGCGACGCTTTGCAGCTTCCTGTTCAGTTGAGCCTCCAGCAACGAGGCCGCTTGGGCACCCAGAGGCAACACCAGCGCGAGGGCGACGGACGGAACTACAAGGCGTGGCATAAGACGCAGCATGAAACTCTCCTGATTCGGTTACTGGTGCATAGACCAGCCACTGCGCTGTGCGTTCAGTGGCGCGGGATTATAGGTGACCGCTTGCCCCTAGGGCCAGCCTATTGCCGGGAAGTGCAGGTGGCCGGGGGCGGCTCTGGTAAACTGCGGTAACTTTTGCCTTCCGAGTTCTATCCGTGTCGATTTCCACTTCCCTGCGGCGCACCCGATGAGCCATGCCGTCTCCCGTTTGCGCACGCAGCGCCTTGCCCGTGCCGTAAAACCGTTTGTAGCGCGAGGCTCGCGGGCCGAACGCTGCCCCGGCTGCCGGGTGATTCCCGAGTACTGCCTGTGCGCCTGGCGGCCCAAGGTCCAGGCCAGATCCGGCATGTGCCTGCTGATGCACGACGTAGAGCCGATGAAACCCAGCAACACCGGCTGGCTGATTGCCGATGTGATCAACGACACGACCGCGTTCCCCTGGTCGCGCACTGAGGTTGAGCCGGAGTTGCTGACCTTGCTGGCCGACCCGCAATGGCAGCCATACATCGTCTTTCCCGGCGAATTCGTGGCCCCGGAGCGGGTGGTCCATCAGGTCAGGCTGGAGGAGGGCAAGCGCCCGCTGTTCATTTTGCTGGACGGCACCTGGAGCGAGGCGCGCAAGATGTTCCGCAAGAGCCCGTACCTGGAGCACTTGCCGGTGCTGAGCCTGGCGCCCGAGCAACTGTCGCGCTACAAGCTGCGTCGCTCCAAGCGTGATGACCACTTCTGCACCGCCGAAGTCGCCGCGCTGTGCCTGGAGCTGGCTGAAGATGCCGCAGCCAGTGAAGTCCTGGATGCCTATCTGGACGTATTCAGCACTCACTACCTGGCCGCCAAGTTTCAACTGGCGCTGGACCCGGCCGATGTCGTCCATACTCGCCTTGCACCTTATCTATAGGTGTCATGGCCAGCCGACCTTTGCATGATGGCCGCGCAAACGCGCAGCCCGCTAAAATAGCCACGGGCGTAGCGCTTGACCACCCAGGCTACGCTGGGCATGCTTGGCGCCGATTGGGGCGCTGTCACAGATTGGATACGTCGCTTTTTGACGTTGAACGCGCCCTTTGGTGACTGCTGGCCTGGCAGCCACCTTGCGCGTTGGCGAGCACTGAACCCATCAGTGCCGCCCTAAAAAACAGGATCATTTAATAAATGGCCACATACGAAATCCTGATTGCCGATGACCACCCGCTGTTTCGCAGTGCGCTGCACCAGGCGGTCACGTTGGGCCTGGGGCCGGATGTACGCCTCGTCGAAGTCGCCAGCATTGCCGAGCTGGAAACCCGCCTTACCGAAAAGTCCGACTGGGACCTGGTCCTGCTGGACCTGAACATGCCGGGTGCCTACGGTTTTTCCGGGCTGGTGCTGCTGCGTGGGCAATACCCGCAGATACCGGTGGTGATGGTATCGGCCCAGGAAGAGGCGTCGGTGGTGGTGCGCTCCAAGGAGTTCGGTGCCAGTGGTTTCATTCCCAAGTCCAGCTCCATGGAAGACATCCAGAAAGCCGTGCGCACGGTGCTGGATGGCGATGTCTCCTGGCCGCCGCAGGCCTTTGAAGAGATCAACGTCTCCGACGAAGCCAAGGCCGCACGTGATGGCCTGGCCAGCCTCACGCCCCAGCAGTTCCGCGTATTGACCATGGTCTGCGAAGGTCTATTGAACAAACAGATTGCCTACGAGCTGAGCGTGTCGGAAGCGACCATCAAGGCTCACGTCACGGCGATCTTCCGCAAGCTCGGCGTACGTACGCGAACCCAGGCGGCGCTGCTCTTGCAACAACTTGAGTCAATTTCGCAGCATTAAGACGCTGTTCATTCACGTTTTTTTGACTTTGCTTACTCTAGTTTCCCCACACCTTTTTGCTCAGTTGCCTACTCTATGTCGCCTTTCAAGGGTCAAACCGGTATCAAACGTATCTTCAACGCAGGCGGATATTCCCTGGATGGCCTGCGTGCGGCTTTCACCGGCGAGGCGGCGTTTCGTCAGCTGGTGTTGCTCAATGTCATCCTGATCCCGCTGAGTTTCTTCCTTAACGTCAGCCGGGTAGAGCGGGCGCTGCTGATCGCCGTGTGCCTGCTGGCATTGATCGTCGAGTTGCTCAACTCCGCCGTCGAAGCGGCGATCGACCGGATTTCCCTGGACCTGCACCCCTTGTCGAAAAACGCCAAGGACATGGGCAGCGCCGCGCAGTTCGTAGCGCTGACCATGATTACCCTGGTGTGGGCCGTGATCCTGATCTAGGCAATGGTCGGCAGTACAATCTCGTCGCTGCGCTGCACCCCGGCGGTGAACGACCGGCACAGCTCGAGGAATTCGCGCATCGCCGAGGTCTGGTACTTCTGCTTGTGCCAGATGAAGTAGAACTGCCGGGCCAGGTCCAGGTCCGGGGTTTCCACCGGTACCAGGCTGCCACGCCGGAAGGCGTCGCGCAGCGCCAGCCGGGAAATGCAGCCAATCCCCAAGCCTGATTCCACCGCGCGTTTGATTGCCTCGGTGTGTTCCAGCTCCAGGCGGATATTCAGCGCGCTGCGGTGATGCCGCATGGCCTGGTCAAAGGTCAGGCGTGTTCCAGAGCCTTGTTCCCGCAGGATCCAGGCTTCATGGGTCAGCTCTTCCATGGTCGCCTGGCCGCGCTTGGCCAAGTGATGCTGGGGGGCGCAGAACACCACCAGTTCATCTTCCACCCAGGTTTGCACCTCGATGTCCGGGTGGCTGCAGTCGCCTTCGATTAGACCCAGATCAATTTCGTAGTGCGCCACCTGATGCACGATATGCGCAGTGTTCTGCACATGCAGCTTCACCTGGCTCTCGGGATGCTGCTGCATGAAGCTGCCGATCAGCAGCGTGGCCAGGTAGTTGCCGATGGTCAGCGTGGCCCCGACCGCCAGGGAGCCGAAGCCCGACTTGCCGTTGAGCAGGTCCTCGATCTCCTTGGCCTGGTCCAGCAGTGCCACCGCCTGGGGCAATAGCTGGTGACCGAGGGCGTTGAGGCTCAGGCGTTTGCCCGCGCGGTCGAACAACTGGCAGCTGGATTGACGCTCCAGCTCGGTAATCGACGTGCTGGCGGCGGATTGAGATAAGGCCAGAAGGCCAGCAGCGCGCGAGACGCTTTCCTGCTGGGCGACGGCGACGAAGACTTGCAGTTGACGTAGAGTAAATCGCATATCGATATAACCGATAACCCTTATCTTAATAATCCAGTTAACAGATATTGTCGCCGCCATTAGAATGCTGTGCAATTGCGCATCCATCATTTGGCGCAGACCCATTTCCAGGAGTCCCCCGTACATGAGCAACATGAACCACGAGCGTGTCCTCAGTGTTCATCACTGGAACGACACTCTGTTCAGCTTCAAGTGCACCCGCGATCCGGGCCTGCGCTTCGAGAACGGTCAGTTCGTGATGATCGGCCTGCAACAGCCCAACGGCCGCCCGCTCATGCGCGCTTACTCGATTGCCAGCCCGAACTGGGAAGAGCATCTGGAGTTCTTCAGCATTAAGGTGCCCGATGGCCCGCTGACTTCCCAATTGCAGCACTTGAAGGAAGGCGACGAGATCATCATCAGCAAAAAACCGACGGGCACCCTGGTGCTTGACGATTTGAAGCCGGGCAAGCACCTGTACCTGCTCAGCACCGGCACTGGCCTGGCGCCGTTCATGAGCGTGATCCAGGACCCGGAAACCTACGAGCGTTTCGAAAAAGTGATCCTGTGCCACGGCGTGCGTTACGTCAACGAAGTCGCCTACCGCGAATTTATCACCGAGCACCTGCCGCAGAACGAGTTCTTCGGCGAGGCCCTGCGTGACAAGTTGATCTACTACCCGACCGTGACCCGTGAGCCGTTCGAAAACGAGGGCCGCCTGACCGACCTGATGCGCAGCGGCAAGCTGTTCAGCGATATCGGGCTGCCGCCGATCAATCCTGAAGACGACCGCGCCATGCTGTGCGGCAGCCCAAGCATGCTGGATGAAACCAGCGAAGTGCTCAACAGCTTCGGTTTGAAGGTTTCCCCGCGTATGCGTGAGCCGGGCGACTACCTGATCGAGCGTGCGTTCGTCGAGAAATAAGCGCGACGCAAAAAAATGTGGGAGCGGGCTTGCTCGCGAAAGCGGTGTAACAGTCACCAGATGTATTGACTGATCCACCGCTTTCGCGAGCAAGCCCGCTCCCACATTTGTTTCCGGTTTACCCGGCCGACACGACTTCCAGCACACAAATCATCCCGGCTTCGGGATAGTGCCAGCGCACATCAACATCCCAGAACTGCGCCCCGTATTCCCGCTCCGGCCCCGGCGTCTGGTACGCCGGCCGTGGATCCTGCGCCAGGCACTGCTCGATCAACGCCACCAATGGCTCGCCAAGGCGCTGAGCGTGGCCTTCTGCCTGTTGCAGCGCAGTCTTCATCCACTGCACGGGAATCAGCTGTGGCGCAGCGCTGGCGATGCTGTTGGTCGCAGTGTCAACTATGTCTGCGTACGGCACGTACGGCTTGATGTCGAGAATCGGTGTGCCATCCAGCAGGTCGATCCCGGATATCCACAGGCGCCCATCTTCCACCTTGTCCAGCTTGACCACTGACTGGCCGATGCCGTTGGGCCGGTGCGTCGCGCGGGTGGCGAACACGCCCATGGACGTGTTGCCACCCAGGCGAGGCGGGCGCACTTTCAGGCGGGGCTTGTCTTCCAGCGCCTGGTGGAACAGGAACAGCAGCCACACATGGCTGACCTGTTCCAAACCCTGCACCGCCTCACCCTGGTCGAATGGCGCCACCAACTCCAGCACGCCCCGGGCGGCAGGCGCCAGTTGTGGCTGGCGCGGGATGGCGAACTTCTCCTTGAAGCAGGAGCGGACAAAGCCGATGGGCGAGACGCTGTAGTTCACGGGTTTAGGCGCGAACGCGCAGGGTCAGGCCCTTGAGGAAGTTGCGCAACAGCTGGTCACCACAGGTGCGGTAGTTGGTGTGGCCGAACTTGCGGAACAGTGCGCTCAGCTCAGGCTTGGACACCGGGAACTCGGAGGCCTTGAGGATTGCGTGCATGTCGTCTTCCTTCAGTTCGAAGGCCACGCGCAGTTTCTTCAGGACGATGTTGTTGGTCACCGGCAGTTCGATCGGCTGCGGTGGACGGCTCTCGTCCTTGCCGCGCTTGAAGATCACCAGGCCATCGAGGAAATGCGCCATGACTTCGTCCGGGCAGAACACGAAGCCTTCTTCCTCGTCTTTCTTGAGGTAGGTCAGCAGGTCGTCCTTGGTGACTTCCATGCCGCCGAGCTTGATGATCTCGACCATCTTGTTGTCGCTGATGTCGAGCATGTAGCGCACGCTGCGCAGTACGTCGTTGTGAATCATGGTGGGCAATCCTGGTCATTCAACTGTGGACACCGCCCAGGCAGGCGGTATCGAGAGATTCGGCGGCGAAAAAAGTCTTAGAACTTTTCTTTGCCGGACAGATAGCGCCATTGGCCTACCGGCACTTTGCCGATGGAGACTCCGCCAATGCGGATGCGTCGAATGGCGACGACTTTCAGGCCGACGGCTTCGCAGAACAAGGCAATCACACCCGGTTGCGGGTTTTTCAGCGCAAAGCGCAGGCGGTTCTCGTTCTGCCAGCTGGCTTTCACCGCCGGCAATTCCTTACCTTTGTAGGTCAGGCCATGGTTGAGGCGGTTCAGGCCGTGGGCGACCATGTCGCCGGACACCTCCACCACGTATTCCTGTTCGATCTTGTTCGCGTCAGCGGTCAGCTTGCGCAAAATCTTCCAGTCCTGGGTGAACACCAGCAGGCCGCTGGCCTTGGCTTGCAGGTCACTGCTGGCGGTCAGGCGCAGGAAGTGGCCCTTGAGCGGGCGCTTGCTGAAGCGGTGTTCTTCCGACAGGGTCTCGGCGTTGATCGACGCCATGGCTGTCTCGGCATCCACGCCGGCGGGGGCGTGGAACAGGATGGTCACCGGCTCCGGCGCTGTGGCCTTGGCCTCAGGGTCAAGCTCGACCTTCTGGGTGGTGACCTTGAACTGCGGCTCGTCGATCACTTCGCCGTCCACCGTGACCCAGCCGCCTTCGATGAACAGCTCAGCCTCCCGACGGGAGCAACCGACCAGTTCGATGAGGCGTTTGGAGAGGCGTAGGGGTTCAGTCATGACAAGGGCCGAAACAAAAGGGGGCGGCTATTGTACCTGTGTGGCGCCGGTTAATCCCGGCTCCATTTCATTTAGCCGCGACGCGCCTGTGGCTGGGCCTGGCGCAAACGCATGTGCAGCAACGGATAAGGCTGGCCCATGCCGTCATGGTCCGTGCGTCCGATCACCTCAAAGCCCTGCTTGAAGTAAAAGCCCAGGGCCTGCGGGTTCTGTTCGTTGACGTCCAGTTGATCGGCATTCATCGACTCGATGGCATAGCGCAGCAATTGCCGGCCCAGGCCCTGGCCACGGTGCTCGGGGTCGATAAACAGCATCTCGACCTTGCCCGCGGCCACCCCGGCAAACCCGGTGATGCGCTGGCGCGAGTCCTTGGTGCAGATCAGCATCACCGCGTCGAGGTAGCGGGTCAGCACCAGGTTTTTCAGCAACTCGATGTAACTGTCCGGCAGGAAGTCATGGGTGGCCCGCACCGAAGCCTCCCAGATGCGGGTCAGTTCCTGATAGTCGCTGGATTTGGGTGTATGGATAACCGAATGCTGACGCATGCCCGCTGCCCCTTGCCGATGATTGGCGCCGATGGGCAAAACGATAGACCTAAAAAAGCCCCGCATCTTGTCCAGAGGCAGGGCTTTTTCAATTCTTTACACCTTATGCGCGTTTTTCAGCCCACAGGTCGTACTCGTCGGCGTCGGTCACGGTGCACCAGACCTTGTCGCCCGGCTTCAGGCCGCTGGCATCGTCGATGAACACGTTACCGTCGATTTCCGGTGCATCGAAGAAGCAGCGGCCTACAGCGCCTTGCTCGTCGACTTCGTCGATCAGTACTTCGATCTCACGGCCGATGCGCAGTTGCAGGCGCGCCGAGCTGATGGCCTGCTGGTGCGCCATGAAGCGCTCCCAACGGTCCTGCTTGACGTCGTCCGGCACGATGGCAGCGTCCAGCAGGTTGGCCGGAGCACCTTCCACCGGCGAGTACTGGAAGCAGCCGACGCGGTCCAGCTGGGCCTCGGTCAGCCAGTCCAGCAGGTACTGGAAGTCTTCTTCGGTTTCGCCGGGGAAGCCGACGATGAAGGTGGAGCGGATGATCAGGTCCGGGCAGATCTCGCGCCAGTTCTTGATGCGCGCCAGGGTCTTGTCTTCGAAGGCCGGGCGTTTCATGGCCTTGAGGATTTTCGGGCTGGCGTGCTGGAACGGGATGTCCAGGTACGGCAGGATCTTGCCGGCGGCCATCAGCGGGATCAACTCGTCAACGTGCGGGTACGGGTAAACGTAGTGCAGGCGCACCCATACGCCGAGGCTGCTCAGGGCTTCGCAGAGTTCGGTCATGCGGGTTTTCACCGGCGCGCCGTTCCAGAAGCCAGTGCGGTATTTGACGTCGACGCCGTAGGCGCTGGTGTCCTGGGAGATCACCAGCAGCTCTTTCACGCCGGATTTGACCAGGCGCTGGGCCTCGTCCAGCACGTCGCCTACCGGGCGGCTCACCAGTTTGCCGCGCATCGACGGGATGATGCAGAAGCTGCAGCTGTGGTTGCAGCCTTCGGAAATCTTCAGGTAGGCGTAGTGGCGCGGCGTCAGCTTGATGCCCTGCGGCGGCACCAGGTCGATCAGCGGGTTGTGGTCCTGGCGCGGCGGCACTACGTCGTGCACGGCGTTGACCACTTGCTCGTACTGCTGCGGGCCGGTCACGGCCAGCACGCTTGGGTGCACGTTGCGGATGGCGCCTTCTTCCACGCCCATGCAGCCGGTGACGATCACCTTGCCGTTTTCCTTGATGGCTTCGCCGATCACTTCCAGGGACTCGGCCTTGGCCGAGTCGATGAAGCCACAGGTGTTGACCACCACCACGTCCGCGTCCTGGTAGGTGGACACGACGTCATAGCCTTCCATGCGCAGTTGCGTAAGGATGCGTTCGGAGTCGACCAGAGCCTTTGGGCAACCCAGGGATACAAAGCCGACCTTGGGGTTGGCTTTTGCGATGGTGGTGGACATGTCTAACCTCGGTATTGAATGACGCCGCCCGTCGTGCACGAAAGGTGGCGGATGGGCACTTGGTGTGCCTCTGATCAAAAAGTGCGCAATTCTAGCGACGGGAATCGCTCTTGACCAGCTTTATGCAGGGAAATACGACGAGTGCTGCGCTATGCTTCGCGCCGTTGCACCTGAGTGAATTTCCTCGGTCAATAAATCGTCTGTAACGAGAAGTAAAACAGCGCATGCTGTGGACAGCATAGGCGCCCGCAGCAGGCGCGCTGTTTATAAAAGACCGCAGGTCAAAGGGCAGGAGTGGTTGATGGGTCAGGCAAGTAGTCAGGCAGCAGGTGCCGAGCAGTCCAACGCAAAGCCGATCGGCATGCTGGTGGCGGCAGTGGGGGTGGTTTACGGCGATATCGGCACCAGCCCGCTCTACACCCTTAAAGAGGTGTTTACCGGTGGTTATGGGGTTCAGGTCAACCATGACGGTGTGCTGGGGATCCTGGCGCTGATCTTTTGGTCGCTGATCTGGGTGGTCTCGATCAAGTACATGCTGTTCGTGTTGCGCGCCGATAACCAGGGCGAAGGCGGCATCATGGCCTTGACCGCGTTGGCGCGACGAGCAGCGGGTGAGCGCAAGCGGCTGCGCAGTTTCCTGGTGGTCTGTGGCTTGTGCGGCGCGGCGCTGTTCTACGGCGACAGCATGATCACCCCGGCGATTTCCGTGTTATCGGCGGTGGAAGGTCTGGAACTGGCCTTCGATGGCCTCGAAAAATGGGTGGTGCCGATCGCCCTGATTGTGCTGGTGGCCCTGTTCCTGATTCAGAAACACGGTACCGATCGCATCGGCAAGTTGTTCGGGCCGGTGATGGTGACCTGGTTCCTGGTGCTGGGCGGCCTCGGCGCCTACGGCATCACCCAGCATCCGGAAGTACTCAACGCCATGAACCCGATGTGGGGCGTGCGTTTCTTCGAGGCTCACCCGGGCATTGGCGTGGCCATCCTCGGTGCCGTAGTGCTGGCGTTGACCGGTGCCGAGGCGCTGTACGCCGACATGGGCCACTTCGGCCGCAAACCCATTGCCCGCGCCTGGTTCATGCTGGTGTTGCCGGCGCTGGTGCTGAATTATTTCGGCCAGGGCGCCTTGTTGCTCGGCGATCCTGAGGCCGCGCGAAACCCGTTCTACCTGCTGGCGCCGAGCTGGGCACTGATCCCGCTGGTGGTGTTGTCCACGCTGGCCACAGTGATCGCGTCCCAGGCCGTCATCTCCGGCGCGTTCTCCCTGACACGCCAGGCCATCCAGCTCGGTTACATCCCGCGCATGCATATCCAGCACACCTCCAGTGCCGAGCAGGGCCAGATCTACATCGGTGCGGTGAACTGGTCGCTGATGGTCGGCGTGATCCTGTTGGTGCTGGGCTTTGAGTCCTCCAACGCACTGGCCTCGGCCTACGGCGTGGCGGTGACCGGCACGATGCTGATGACCACTATCCTGGTGTCGGCAGTGATGCTGCTGCTGTGGAAATGGCCACCGATATTGGCGGTGCCGGTATTGGTCTGCTGCCTGCTGGTGGACGGCCTGTACTTCGCGGCCAACGTGCCGAAGATCGTCCAGGGCGGCGCCTTCCCGGTACTCGCGGGGATTGTGCTGTTCGTGCTCATGACCACGTGGAAGCGCGGCAAGCAATTGCTGGTGGACCGTCTCGACGAGGGCGGCCTGCCGTTGCCGATCTTTATCAGCAGTATCCGTGTACAACCGCCTCATCGCGTGCAGGGCACCGCGGTGTTCCTGACGGCGCGGCCAGACGCCGTGCCTCATGCGCTGTTGCACAACCTGCTGCATAACCAGGTACTGCACGAGCAGGTGGTGCTGTTGACGGTGGTCTATGAAGACATTCCGCGGGTGCCGGTCGCACGCCGCTTCGAGGTGGATGCCTACGGCGAAGGCTTCTTCCGGGTGATCCTGCACTTCGGCTTTACCGACGAGCCGGACGTGCCCGAAGCGCTGAAGCTGTGCCATCTGGATGACCTGGATTTCAGCCCGATGCGCACCACCTACTTCCTCAGCCGCGAAACCGTGATCGCGTCCCGCATCAAGGGCATGGCGCGTTGGCGCGAAGGGTTGTTCGCGTTCATGCTGAAGAACGCCAACGGCAACCTGCGCTTCTTCAAGTTGCCGGTTAACCGGGTGATCGAGCTCGGCACTCAAGTAGAAATGTAAGCCCAACAAAAAGCCCCCGGTGCCTTGCGGCAGCGGGGGCTTTTTTGTGGGCGCTTATTCGGCCGGGGTCTTGCCCTGGCGCTTCTCGATGATGTCTACCAGACGCTTGGCCAGCGCCGGGTAGTTCTCGTCGAAGTGATGGCCGCCAGGCAGCTTCACGGCTTCGCCGACAGCGGTCTTGTCGGTACAGCCGCTCTCGTCGACTTCTTCGGCACCGTAGATGCACACCACCTTGTCGGCCGGCAGCTTGGCCATTTCCGGGCCGGTTGCAGCTTCCTTGCCGGCGTTGCCCAGCCAGCCTTCCACTTCGATCTCGAAGCTGCCGGTGCGGGCGAAGGCCAGCAGGATGATCGCGTCTACACGCTGCTGCTCGTTTTCCGGCAGACGGTTGTAGATGGCCGGCAGCACATCGGCGCCGAACGAGTAGCCGGTCAGCACGAAGCGCTTGGTACCCCATTTTTGCCGGTAGTGCTGCATCAGCTCGGCGAGGTCCTTGGCGCTTTGTTCCGGGGTCTTGTGCTGCCAGTAGTAGCGCAGGGTGTCGATGCCGACCACCGGGTAGCCGATCTTGGCCATTTCACCGGCCACGTCGCGGTCCAGGTCACGCCAGCCGCCGTCACCGGAGAGGAACAGGGTGACGGTGTCCTTGGCCTGGCCAGCCGGCACTTCGACCACCGGGATCGCCAGGCCGCCGTTGTCCGAGCCCACCAGTTGCTTGCGCAGCTCGTTGTTCAGCACTTGCGGGTAGTGAACGTCGTAGTCGCTGATGCTGGTGGTAGCACGCGGTGTATCGCGTACGAAGCTGGCAGCATCGTCGTCAGGGTTATCGTTCCAGGCCACCAGCCAGCTACCGTGGGCCGAAGTCTTCGGCAGCGGGTCGTTGCAGCCTGGCTGCGCCAGCGCGAAGCCGACGGAGATGGCATTGGCCTTGTCGTCGTTCTGCGCGGCCAGCCAGCGCCAGGCCAGGGCTGCGCCAGGGCCGATGCCGCTGACCAGGGTCGCCGGGCCGGCGAGCTGGCCGAGGGCGGTTTGCAGGGCTTGTTCCTGCAGCTTGCAGTCATCCTTGGGCAGGATTACCTGGACGATCTGCGCTGCGCCGCCCTGGCTCAGGGCGATCAGTTGGCTGTCGGTCAGGGTTTCGTCGGCCAGCACGGCCACCGCCACGCGGGCCTTGGGTGCGGTACCCGGGGTCACGCGGGTCAGGACGGTGCCGTCAGCCTGTGGCAGTTGTTCCAGAGTAGGTTGCGGTGCAGGGCGGTTCCAGTACCAGTAGCCGCCACCGAGGATCAGTGCCAGTACCACCAAAAATGCCAATACATACCGCCAGGAGCGTCGAATCATCAGCGTTTCACCAATCCAGTCAAGCCGCCCGCAATCAGGGCGGCGGTGTCGGCCAGTGCCACCAGCGGATCAAGTCCTGCGGGCACGGCCATATAACGGGGTTCCCAGTCAGGCTGGAACTTGTCTTTGAAGCGGCGCAAGCCTTGGAAGTTATACAGTTGCTCGCCACGGCGGAACACCATCGAGCCCAGGCGTTGGGTCAGCGGGGCGCCACGTCGTGGTTGCAGGCCCGACAACGGCACCATGCCGAGGCTGAAGCGGGCGTAGCCATGGTTCTTATAATGTTGAATCAGGCCGACCATCATGAATTCCATGGTCAGTTTCGGCGCGTCCGGGTGCGCACGCATCAGGTCGAGACTGGCCAGGTCGTGGCTGTAGGTCTCAAGCAGGTTCGCAAACGCTACCGGGCGCCCTTCGAAGCGAATGATCGCAATACGAAAGTGCTTGAGGTAGTCGTCGCTGAATCGTCCAAGGGAAAAGCCTTTTTCCCGCACGTTCTTGCCGGTCAGCCACGCGTCGGAGATGACTTTCAACTCCTCCATCGGGGCCTGGCCGGGTTCGTGGATCTCCAGGGACAAGCCATCACGGGTCCCGCGGTTCCAGGTGTAGCGCAGGTCCTTCATCTCTTTGCCCTTGGCTTCCAGGTCAAAGCGTTTGAGGTCGACCCGGGCTTCTTCACCCAGTTTGATCGCGGTGAGGCCGATGTCCATGTAGTACGGCAGGTTCTCCGCGCGCACCTGGTAGAACACCGGGCGGGCGTGGTGAATGTCGCACAGGTCGCGGAACTGCCAGATCATCTCGGCCCGTTGCAGGGTCGGGCCAATCGGATCGTACAAGGCCACCAGGCTGCGACCGCGACGAGCGTACATCAGGAACGCTTCGTCGTTGGGATGAAACAGCAGGGCCTTGTCGCCGGTCAGCGCCAGGCCGCCGTCGGGTTGTGCAGAGTTCATCAGGATCTTGGTGGCGCGCTCCAGCTCATCCGGTGTCGGCAAGTGGATGATCGGGCGCGCGGTACGCAGCAGCCAGGTCAGCGACACCACCACCAGCACCACGGCCGCGCCCAGCAGCGAACGCAGGCCCCGCGGGGCGTTGGCGTCGAGGGTGAACTGCCACCACAACTGATGGCTATAGGGCACGTCCTGGTAGGCGAACAACAGCAGCCAGATTGACGCACCGAGTACGCACACGCTGGCCACCAGGTACAGCGGCGAGAACGGCAGTTCGGTCAGGCGGCTGGCGCGATAGAACGAGCGCCGGAAGATCGCCAGCAGCACCGCCGTCATGGTCATCAGGCTGGCTTCTTCCCAGTCGAAACCCTTGAGCAGGGAGAGCAGGGCGCCGGTCAGCAGCAGCACCATGGTCAGCATCCACGCCGCGGACAACCGTCGACGCAGGCCCTGGGCCAACAGAAGGCAGAGCACGCCGATCAGGCTGGCACCAAAGTGCGACGCGTCAATCAGGCGATGAGGAATCAGGAAGCCGATGTTTTCCAGGCGTGAGTCGATTTCCGGGGTTGCGCCGGAAAACAGCAGGACCACGCCTGACAAAAAAACCAGTACGGCCAGGATCGGCGCAGCGAGGCCGGAGGCCGCGCGCAGGCTTTGTTGCGTATGGAACAGGCGCTGGGCTTCATTGACCAGCAGGAACACACAAGCGATCAACAGCGGCAGCACCACATAGATCATCCGGTACAGCAGCAGTGCGGCCGCCAGTGGCGCGGCACCGAGCTTGTCGGCGAAGGCAGCCAGCAGGATTGCTTCGAACACCCCGACGCCACCGGGTACATGGCTGAGCACACCGGCGGCCAGGGCCAGCAGGTACACCAGCAGGAACGGGCCAAAGGGCGGCGCTTCCGGCAGCAGCATATACAGCACGGTAGCGGCCGCAGCCACGTCGAGGGCAGTGATGATCAGTTGCAGGAAGGTCAGGCGACGGCCCGGCAGGCGCAAGGTGCGACGCCCGGCCCTGACCAGCAGGTTGTCCGGATACGGTTGTTCCGGCAGGCGGCGGCGGTAGATGCCGATGCACAGTGCGGCTGTTAACAGCAACACAGCGCCGGCGATGCCGCCGAGCAGGCTGGCGGGTAGATGCAAGGCATTGGACGCGGCAGGCAGGTTGCTCAGGGTGGCCAGCGCAGCGAGCGGCGGCAGGGCGCAACCCAGGGCCAGGCTGGCAAACACGGTCATGCGTGCCACTTCCGAAGCGCCGATGCCATACCGTGCATATAAACGGTAGCGTACCGAGCCGCCCGAGAGCATCGACAGACCAATCGCGTTACCGATGGCGAATGCGGTAAAGCCGCCGTAGGCCAGAGTCTTGGCAGGCAGCTTCACGCCGGCATAACGGGCACCGGAAAATTCATAGCCCAACAAAATGATAAAGCCGGCGACAGCAGCACCGAACGCACCCAGCAGTGCAGGCTTGGGTACTTCAAGGATTGAATCGTGGAGCGCGTACAGATCCAGTTCAAGCAACAGGTGGCGACAGGCGATAAGGGCGATTGCGAACAGCAACAAGGTGACGGCCAGCCCGATGGGTTGGCGGTATTTGCTCAACAGATCCAGCCAGCGCAAACGGGTGGGAGTGATCGGTTGTGTCGCTGTGACAGAGTCTTGTGGTTCAGACGAGTTGGCGCGCATCAATCACCTCGTGGATTGTGCGCGACAGGATGGAGGTATCCAGCCAAGTTACCAATCCCTATGGACAAAATAATTACAAATATTAACGCGTATCGCGAAGTGCGGCGACAGCGCCCATTGGTCGTAGAAGGACAGTGCTTGAAGACTTAGCATAGCTTGCAATGAGATGGACTCTACAAACCGTGTACGGTTTCATGAAAGATGCCATGCCATTGTTTCAAAAGGACTTTTTCGTCAGATACAAAAAAGGCCACTCTTTCGAGCAGCCTTTTTTGATGTTTGGTTGCGGGAGCCGGATTTGAACCGACGACCTTCGGGTTATGAGCCCGACGAGCTACCAGACTGCTCCATCCCGCGTCTGTGTGGCGGCATTCTACAGAGCAACGGCGGGGTGTCAACCGTTAATCGAACGATGGGTCAAATAAGTGCAATTTAGCGTCGGATTGTCACGCGGGTGCGGTAAGTGCGCGATTGGGAAAGGTTTTTTGTCAGACAATCGACGCGAGGGCTAAAATAGACAGGCACAAAAAAGGCCACTCTTTCGAGTAGCCTTTTTTGATGTTTGGTTGCGGGAGCCGGATTTGAACCGACGACCTTCGGGTTATGAGCCCGACGAGCTACCAGACTGCTCCATCCCGCGTCTGTGTGTCGGCATTCTACAGAGGAACGCGAGTGTGTCAACCGCTGATTCAAAGAAAAGCGCTTGTGGTTCAATCGGTTAGCTCTCCAAGGTTGCCCCTTGATAGGCCGCGGGGCCAGTCTGGCCGAGGCTTTCAGCTCTATTGGGGGGTGTGTTTCGATTGAGAAAATGAATTCACCTGCGAATTTTCCTACCGCTTAAGCGGAAGATTCAAACTACTGGTGCTATATACAGGTGTGAGTGAGATACTGCCGGCCTGTCCGTTTTCTGCCCAGAACCACTGCCTTATATATGACGCAGCGCAAAATCATCCACGTCGACTGTGATTGCTTCTACGCCGCCATCGAGATGCGCGACGACCCGACCCTGGCGCAAAAGCCCCTGGCTGTCGGTGGCTCGGCAGACCGTCGCGGGGTGATCGCCACCTGCAACTATGAAGCACGGGCCTATGGTGTGCGTTCGGCCATGTCGTCCCGCCATGCCCTGAAGCTGTGCCCGGACCTGACCATCGTCAAGCCGCGCATGGATGCTTATAAAGAAGCATCAAAGGAAATCCAGACGATCTTTCGCGACTACACCGACCTGATCGAACCGTTGTCCCTGGACGAAGCCTACCTGGACGTCTCCGACAGCCCGCATTTTGGCGGCAGTGCCACGCGCATTGCCCAGGACATTCGCCGGCGGGTCTCCAACCAGTTGCACATCACCGTTTCCGCGGGCGTGGCGCCGAACAAATTTCTCGCCAAGATCGCCAGCGACTGGAAAAAGCCCAACGGACTGTTTGTGATCACCCCCGACCAGGTGGAAGACTTTGTCTCGGCGCTGCCGGTGAAAAAGCTCCACGGCGTGGGCAAGGTGACGGCCGACAAGTTGGCGCGGCTGGGGATCGAGGACTGCCTGCAACTGCGGGAGTGGAACAAGCTGGCGCTGGTGCGAGAGTTCGGCAGTTTTGGCGAGCGGCTTTGGAGCCTGGCGCGTGGGATTGATGACCGGGTGGTGCAGAACGACAGCCGCCGGCAATCCATCAGCGTGGAAAATACCTACGATGTCGACCTGCCGGACTTGCCCAGTTGCCTGGAAAAACTGCCGGAGCTGATGGACACCCTGGCCGGGCGCATGGCGCGCATCGACAGCAGTTATCGGGCGGGCAAGCCGTTCGTCAAAGTGAAGTTTCACGACTTTACCCAGACCACCCTGGAGCAGGCGGGGGCGGGGCGGGACCTGGAGAGCTACCGGCAGTTGCTGACCCAGGCGTTCAATCGCGGCGACAAGCCGGTGCGATTGCTGGGAATAGGCGTGCGTTTGCTGGATTTGAGCAACGGCAACGAGCAGCTCCAATTTCCCTGGTAGAAACCGAAAGCCAAATGTGGGAGCGGGCTTGCTCGCGAATGCGGTGTGTCAGTTGACGCATGTGCTGGCTGACACGCCGCATTCGCGAGCAAGCCCGCTCCCACATTTAAAGGCTTCAGCGTGCTCCGGGATCCGCCACCAGGCGTCCGGCATCCTTGGTCAAGGCCTGCAGGAATTCCTGCTGCAACTCCGGATCATTGCGGGTCAGTTCGATCAGGCTCTGTTCCAGCTCGCTGGCTTCTTCTTCCAGGCCCAGCTCCGACAGGCGCTTGACCCGGTGCACCCACTCGTTGACCTCGTCGTCTTCCAGGTCGTCATAGATCAAACCGTGAGCTTCGAGCAATTTGCCCCGCAGGGTGCCGCTGATGGCCAGGGATGAGTCCGAGTGCACGTCATCCTGGGCATCTTCAACACTGATCTTCAGGGTGCTGATGCGGTTCAGGTCCTGCTCGGCAAACGGGCTGTCCAACAGGTTCAGGCGCAGCACGCCATCGCGGTCGGTGGTCAGCTCATGGGTTTGCTTGCCGGCAGTCACCTGTACCGGGCGCTCGCTCCAGGGCAGGCTCGAATACTCCACGCGCTTGTCGCGCTGGACTTCATCGATACCCGCCAGGTTCTGTTGCGCACGGCCGTTGGATTGCACGTTCATGAACGGGTTGAGCCCGTCCACGCCATAGCTGAGCCAATCCCGGGTCATGCTGGCAGGCAGGTTGCCCAGGGCAAACACATTCGCCACGTTGGCGCCGACGCCCGCCACGAGCGCGACCGCGCCCAGGGGCATCTCATAGAGTTTGCGCCAGGGCTGGTAGGGCGTGTAGCGGTCGTAGCGACGGGTAACTTCGAACTCGGTGACCTCAAAGGTCTTTTGCTCGTGAATGCGCACCCGGCGTTGCGGCAGCTCCAGCACCTTCGGCTCGCCCACGTCGATCTGCAGGCTGTGATCGAGCAATTTGCGCTCGATGCGTTCCTCGTGCTCGCTGCGTTGCGACATTTGGTTGGCGCAGCCGCTGACCAGCAGGGCGCCACATAACGTGGCGCCCCCCAGGGCTATGGTGTTTCGCTTGAACATGACGACTCTTGATCTGGTTTTCAGCGACGAATACGCGCCTGAAGGAAAGACAGCACGTCAGCCACCGGCAACGGTTGGGCCTCGGCTTCGGTCCGGCTCTTGTATTCCAGATTGCCATCGGCCAGGCCGCGGTCACTGACCACGATCCGGTGCGGGATGCCAATCAATTCCATGTCGGCGAACTTGATGCCTGGGCTGGTTTTCTTGTCCCGATCATCCAGCAGCACTTCAAAACCGGCAGCTGTGAGTTCGGCATACAGTTTGTCGGTGGCTTCGCGTACTTGCTCGGTTTCGTAGCGCAGCGGTACCAGGGCAACCTGGAATGGCGCCAGGGCGTCGCTCCAGATGATGCCTTTCTCGTCGTTGTTCTGCTCGATGGCAGCCGCAACCACGCGGGATACGCCAATGCCGTAGCAGCCCATTTCCAGGGTGATCGGCTTGCCGTTCTCGCCCAGCACTTCGCACTTCATCGCCTTGCTGTACTTGTTGCCCAGCTGGAAGATGTGCCCGACTTCGATGCCGCGCTTGATTTCCAGGGTGCCCTTGCCGTCCGGGCTTGGGTCGCCGGCCACCACGTTGCGCAGGTCGGCCACGGTCGGAACCGGCAGGTCACGTTCCCAGTTCACGCCAAAGTAGTGCTTGTCATCGATGTTGGCACCGATGCCGAAGTCGCTCATCAGCTCTACCGAACGGTCGATGATGATCGGCAATGGCAGGTTCAGCGGGCCCAGGGAACCGGCACCGGCGCCAATGGCGTCACGCAGTTCGGCGTCGGTGGCCATGACCAGCGGGCTGGCAACGCCTGGCTGCTGGGCGGCCTTGATTTCGTTGAGCTCGTGGTCGCCGCGGATTACCAGGGCGATCAGCTTGCCTTCTTCCTCGGCGCGCACGATCAGGGTCTTGATGGTCTTTTCAATCGGCAGATTGAATTTTTCCACCAGGGCCGCGATGGTCTTGGTCTCGGGCGTGTCCACCAGGCGCAGCTCTTCGCTTGGCGCAGGGCGGGAAGTTTCCCGTGGCACGGCTTCGGCTTTCTCGATGTTTGCCGCGTAGTCGGAACCGTTGCTGAACACGATGTCGTCTTCACCGGACTCGGCCAGCACGTGGAACTCGTGGGAGCCGGCACCGCCGATGGAGCCGTTGTCCGCTTCAACCGGGCGGAATTTCAGGCCCAGGCGCGTGAACACATTGCAGTAGGCGGTGTGCATGCGGTCGTAGGTGACCTGCAGGGACGCCTGGTCAGCGTGGAACGAATAGGCGTCCTTCATGATGAATTCGCGGCCGCGCATCAAACCGAAGCGTGGGCGGATTTCGTCACGGAACTTGGTCTGGATCTGATACAGGTTGAGGGGCAGCTGCTTGTAGCTGCTCAACTCGTTGCGCATCAGGTCGGTGATCACTTCTTCGTGGGTCGGGCCGGCGCAGAAGTCCCGGCCATGACGATCCTTGAAGCGCAGCAATTCAGGGCCGTACTCTTCCCAGCGCCCGGATTCCTGCCACAGCTCAGCCGGTTGGGTGCTCGGCATCAACACTTCCAGAGAGCCGGCAGCGTTCATTTCTTCACGAACGATGGCTTCGACCTTGCGCATCACCTTCAAGCCCATGGGCAGCCAGGTGTACAGGCCCGAGGCCAGTTTGCGGATCATGCCGGCGCGCAGCATCAGCTGATGGCTGATCACGACCGCGTCGGAAGGCGTTTCTTTCTGTGTGGCGAGCAAATATTGACTGGTGCGCATGGTAGGCCGTTGTCGGTTGCTTGGACTTGAAATGACTTGGGATTGTACGGGCGCTTGCTGCCGACGTACAGGCATCTGGTTGCTGGAGCAGGGCTTCTGTGGGAGCTGGCATGCCTGCGATGCAGGCAACACGGTGTGTCAGTTACACCGCGGTGATGCAATCGCAGGCAAGCCAGCTCCTACAGTGATTCGTTTTCCTCGGGAGGATTCAAGCGAATCCGCCGGCTTTCCTGAAACCAGTGCAAGGCGATCAGGACCAGCGTCGGCACACCCAGCAGGCAGGTGATCATGAAGAAGTTGTGGTAACCGAACTTCTCGACCATCACCCCCGAATACCCGCCGATCAAGCGCGGCAGCAGCAGCATGATCGAGCTGAGCAGGGCGTATTGGGTGGCGGAGAACTTCAGGTTGGTCAGGCTCGACAGGTACGCGACAAACGCCGAGGTCGCCATGCCTGAACTGAAGTTATCCAGGGAAATGGTGAAAATCAGCATCTGCAGGTCCGGGCCCATGTCGGCGAGCATCACGAACAGCAGGTTGGTGCCGGCCGATGCAATGCCGCCGATGAACAGGATCGGCAGAATCCCGAAGCGCACGATCAACAGGCCACCCATGCCGGCACCCAGCAAGGTCATGATCAGGCCGAAGACTTTGCTGACACCGGCGATCTGGTCCTTGGTAAAGCCCTGGTCGATATAGAACACGTTGGCCATTACGCCCATTACCGTGTCCGACATGCGGTAGGTGGCAATCAGCCCCAACAGCAGGAAGGCCTGCCAGCGGTAGCGCAGGATAAAGTCGTTGACCGGCGTGAGCACCGGCGCCAGGCCCCGGCGGCCCATGGTCGACAGGCACAGCGTGGTCAGGATGATGTAGAGGATGGCCCGCAGGAACGCGCGATCTTCCAGCAGCAGGTCCAGCAGGCTGACCCCATGGAACAGCACGCTGGCGAAATCAGTGTTGTACAACTGGGTGAACATCGCCGGCACCGACACCAGCAGCACGATCAACACGAACACCGAGACCAGCTGGTGAGCAAAGCTGTAGCGCCCGGCCTGCAATTGGGTACGCAGCGGCACATTGGGTTCGCGCATGAACAGCGTGGTCAGCAGCGCAGGCACCATCAGTGCACCAAACAGCACGTACGTACCGGCCCATGCCGAGTGCTTGTAGTTGAACCCGGTGGAACCGAAGCCTTCGGCAAAAAACAGCGCACCTGCGGTGGCAAGCAGCGCGGCCACGCGATAACCGGACATATAGCTGGCGGCAAGCGCGGCCTGCTGGCTGTCGCTGGCGATTTCCAGGCGGTAGGCGTCTACGGCGATGTCTTGCGTGGCGGAAGCGAAGGCCACGATCACGGCGATGGCGATCAGCCAGGACAGATGCTTTTGCGGATCACAGAAACCCATGCCGATCAATCCGAGGATCACCAGCGTCTGGGACAGTACCAGCCAGGAGCGACGACGTCCGAGCTTGCCGAGCAGTGGCAGGCGCCATTGGTCGAGCAGGGGCGACCAGACCCACTTGAAGGCATAGGCCAGGCCGATCAGGCTCGCATAACCGATGGTTTCGCGGGCCACGCCGGCCTCGCGCAACCATACCGAGAGCGTCGAGAACACCAACATGTAAGGCAAGCCGGCAGCAAAGCCGAGCAGCAACAGCACTAACGTCGAGGGGCTGGCATAGGCGGCGAGCGCGGCGCGCCAGGTTTTACGGGGCATGGGCTGGAGTCTGCCTCAGAATTACGCAAATAAAGCGCGCACTCTAACCGCTGTGCTCTACCGGGCGCCAGCCATGACGCTGAATATCAACACGATTGTTCAGGATGCTGACGCCTTCGCCGCGCAAACGCGCACGTTGCTCGTCACCCGAGGCACTGCCCACCGGCAGACTTATCCGACCACCGGCACCCAGCACGCGATGCCAGGGCAGTTTGGTGTCCTCGGGCAGTTGGCTCAGGGTGCGACCCACCCAACGTGCGGCACGACCCAAACCGGCGAGGTGTGCCAGCTCCCCGTAGCTGATCACGCAGCCTTCGGGCACTTGGGCGAGGGTCAGGTACAGCACGGTGCGGCGCATTTCAGCGGGGCTTTGCGGAGCGTCGGTCAGTTCGTTCACGGTGGCATATCCGATGAAAATATCCGTCTATTTGTAAGAATTTTCTGCAAAATGGGGGGCTGAGAGCGGAACTCGATACGAATACCCGAGTCAGTCCTTGCTAAGAAGTTATCCACCCCGATAATGCCCGTTTTTTCGTCAAACTCGAGCCCCATATCCGCTTATGTTGTCCAGAACCCTGCTGTGCCTCGCTGTCTTCAGCGCCTCCACCCCGTTGCTCGCCGACACCGTCTGGTTGAAGAACGGTGACCGCCTGACCGGCAAGATCAAGGTTTTCGACGGTGGCAAGCTGCTGATCCAGACCGACTATGCCGGCGCGATCCCGGTGGACTGGAAGCAGGTCAAGACCCTGGAGAGCGATCAGGAATTGCTGGTCAAGCAGGATGCCTACAGCGGTGAGAAGGCCAAGTCCCTGCAGCCGGCCGACGATGGCAAGGTCATCCTGGCCAACGGCGAGGCGCCCAAGACCGTCGAGCTGGCGAGCATCCAGCAGATCATCAAGCCCAAGCCGGTGATCGAGGACCTGGTGTGGAAGGGCAATGTCGATATGGCGCTGGACTACAAGCGCGCGGAAAAAGACACCAACGACTACGACATCGACTTCAAGACCACTGCCCGCCATGGCCAGTGGCGCCATACCGCCGAGGGCGAGTACAACCGCGAATTCCAGGACGACGTGACCACCACCGACAACTGGGCGCTGGAGTACGACCTGGACCGGTTTATTACCGAACACTGGTTCTGGCAGGGCCGCTTGACCTACAAGCGCGACAAGGTCGAGGACCTGTCCCGCCAGCGCACCGTGGGTACCGGCCCGGGCTACCAATTCTGGGATGACGAACTGGGCGCGTTCTCCCTCGGTTCGCTGGTCAACCGCACCGACTATGAATACCAGGACGGCGGCAAGGACAACTTCTATTCGCTGGCCATGAAGTGGAACTACAACCGCTACCTGGTGGGCAAGACCGTTGAATTCTTCACCAATGGCGAAGTGGGCAAGCCGCTGGCCGGGCCGTCCGAGTACTCCCTGGATGCGGAAATGGGCTTGCGCTACAAAGTCACCGAGTGGGCCTCCCTCAACCTCAAGGCCGAGCGCGACATTATTAGTGGCGACTCGGAAAGCGCGTTGAGCAAGACCCGCTACACCGCAGGGTTCGGCGTCGCCTGGTAACGAGCCGCCTGGTAATTAAAGGCGTAACCCGCCGTCCATTTCCAGAATCCGCCCGGTGTAGTAGTCGTTCTCGAAGATATACGCCGCTGAATGGGCAATCTCCTCAGGCCGCCCCATGCGCTTGAGGGGAATGCCGGCGGTCATCTTCTCCAAGGCCTCGGGCTTCATGCCCAGGGTCATCTCGGTCTCGATAAACCCCGGTGCGATGCCCGCCACGCGGATGCCGTAGCGCGCCAGCTCCTTGGCCCAGGTCACAGTGGCGGCCGCTACACCGGCCTTGGCGGCGGAGTAGTTGGTCTGCCCGACATTGCCGGCCCGCGAGATCGACGAGATGTTGATAATGGTGCCCTGGTTCTTCAGCTCCACCATTTTCGCCGCCACCTCACGGGTGCACAGGAACACCCCGGTGAGGTTGACATCGATCACCGCCTGCCACTGGGCCAGGCTCATCTTGGTCATCTCGCCGTCCTTGACCTTGAGCAGCAAGCCATCACGCAAGATCCCGGCGTTGTTGATCAAGCCGTTGATCGCACCGAAGTCTTCGGCGATCTGTGCCACGGTGTGGGTCACCTGCTCTTCATTCGCCACGTTGCACAGATAGGCGCGTGCCTTCACCCCATGGGCCTGGCAGGCGGCCACCGCCTGGTCGAGTTTTTCCTGATTGAGGTCCACCAGCGCCAGGTTGGCGCCTTTGGCGGCAAAATACTCGGCCATGGAGCGGCCCAAACCCTGGCAACCGCCGGTGATAATGATTACTTTGTCGTTGAGATGCATTCGCAAGTCCTGTGGGCAGAATTAAGCGGCTATCCAGGTTTGTTTTTTGACGAAATTTATCGAAGGAGTCATAAGTTGAGCGCGCACGTTGCCAAGAATGCCCGAGAACTACTGCTCAAGGAATACCGTGGGGCACTCGCCACCTTGTCCAAGGCCATGCCCGGTTTCCCGTTTGGCTCGGTGGTGCCGTATTGCCTGGACGCCGAGGGCCGGCCGCTGATCCTGATCAGCCGTATCGCCCAGCACACCCATAACCTGCAGAAAGACCCCAAGTGCTCGTTGCTGGTCGGTGAGCGTGAGGCGGACGACGTGCAAGCGGTAGGGCGCCTGACCTACCTCGCCGAGGCCGAAAAGCTCGAAGACGGCGCTGCGATTGAAGCCGCCGCCGAGCGTTATTACCGCTATTTCCCGGACTCGGCGAACTACCACAAGGCCCATGATTTTGACTTCTGGGTGCTCAAGCCGGTGCGCCATCGTTATATCGGCGGGTTCGGCGCGATCCACTGGGTCGACCAACTGACCCTGGCCAATCCGTTTGCCGGCAAGGCCGAACTGAGCATGGTCGAGCACATGAACAGCGACCACACCAAGGCGATTGCCCACTATGTCGAACTGGCCGGCCTGCCGACCTCCGAGCCTGCGCAACTGGCCGGTATCGACAGCGAAGGCATGCACTTGCGCATTGGCCAGGCCCTCTATTGGCTGCCCTTTGCCGAGCCTTGCAACACGCCGACACAAGTACGCGAAGCCTTGGTTTTCCTGGCTCACGCCGAGGTCTGGCCGAAAAAAGCAGCCGCTGAAGCTTGAATTCACGAAACGGCGACGTCATCTAAGGTGAAGTAGCAAGGCATTCTTGCGTTGAGGAACCATTTGATGCGCCCTTTTTTGTTGCTTTTTTTGTTGTTTCCGGTGCTTGAGCTGTTCGTGTTCGTACAAGTCAGCGGGGCAATCGGGTTTTTCCCGGCGCTGCTGCTGATCATTCTCGGCTCGATGCTCGGCGTACTGGTGCTGCGCGTCGCCGGCCTGGCCACGGCGCTGCGTGCCCGTGAAAGCCTGAATCGCGGCGAGCTGCCGGCCCAGACCATGCTCGAAGGCCTGATGATGGCATTGGCCGGTGGCCTGCTGATCCTGCCGGGCTTTATCAGCGATGTGGTTGGCCTGGTGATGTTGCTGCCATTCACTCGCAAAGTGCTGGCGGGCAAGATGCGCCAGCGTGCCGAAGAGGCTGCCATTCGCCAGCGCGCCTTTGCCGACGACCTGCAACCCCGTGGCGGCCCGGCCCCGCGCCAGCCCCTGGGGCGTGAAGGTGACGTGATCGAAGGTGAGTTCGAACACCGCGACCCCAAGTAATCTTCTCACTGGCACGGCACCCGCGGGTGCCGTGCGTCTTTTGAAGACGCCCCCCGACACAAAAATTTTCATCTCGGTACCCTTGTAATAAGCTTATGCGCCCTTATGTAACGGTCACCGCAAGGTTTCTGGTGGCGACACCAGACAGACTTCCGCGTTTCGCGCCGCGAACCGCGACCGGCACCGCCGGAATTTAACTAGCCGGAATTGACACCGGCCGATGAAAAACACAATTAGGAGAGATCGACAATGAGCAAGCTTCGTCCTCTGCATGACCGCGTCGTCATCCGTCGCAGTGAAGAAGAAAAGAAAACCGCTGGCGGTATCGTGCTGCCAGGTTCGGCTGCTGAGAAAGCCAACCACGGTGTGATTCTCGCTGCTGGCCCAGGCAAGACCCTGGAAAACGGTGAAGTACGTGCGCTGGCTGTGAAAGTGGGTGACAAGGTTGTTTTCGGCCCTTACTCCGGCAGCAACACTGTGAAAATCGACGGCGAAGACCTGCTGGTAATGGCTGAGAACGAGATTCTCGCTGTTCTGGAAGGCTGATTTCCCCGCTCATCTTCCCGTTACTACAAAGTATTTAAGGAATATCGATCATGGCTGCTAAAGAAGTTAAATTCGGCGATTCCGCCCGTAAGAAAATGCTCGCCGGTGTGAACGTCCTGGCTGACGCAGTAAAAGCGACCCTGGGCCCTAAAGGCCGTAACGTGATCATCGAGAAGAGCTTCGGCGCTCCGACCATCACCAAGGACGGCGTTTCCGTCGCCAAAGAAATCGAGCTGAAAGATCGCTTCGAAAACATGGGCGCGCAGCTGGTCAAAGACGTTGCCTCCCGTGCCAACGATGACGCAGGCGACGGCACCACCACCGCTACCGTCCTGGCTCAGTCGATCGTCAACGAAGGCCTGAAAGCCGTCGCTGCCGGCATGAACCCGATGGACCTGAAACGTGGCATCGACAAGGCGACCATCGCCATTGTCAAAGAGCTGAAGTCCCTGTCCAAGCCATGCGCTGACACCAAGGCAATCGCTCAGGTCGGCACTATCTCGGCCAACTCCGACAGCTCCATCGGCGACATCATTGCCGAAGCCATGGAAAAAGTCGGTAAAGAAGGCGTGATCACCGTTGAAGAAGGCTCGGGCCTGGAAAACGAACTGTCGGTTGTTGAAGGCATGCAGTTCGACCGTGGCTACCTGTCCCCGTACTTCGTCAACAAGCCAGACACCATGACCGCCGAGCTCGACGGCCCGCTGATCCTGCTGGTTGACAAGAAGATCTCCAACATCCGTGAACTGCTGCCAGTTCTGGAAGCTGTTGCCAAGGCCGGCCGCCCACTGCTGATCGTTTCCGAAGACGTTGAAGGCGAAGCCCTGGCGACTCTGGTTGTGAACAACATGCGCGGTATCGTGAAAGTGGTTGCTGTCAAGGCACCTGGTTTCGGCGATCGTCGCAAGGCCATGCTGCAGGACATCGCTGTTTTGACTGGCGGTACCGTTATCTCCGAAGAGATCGGCCTGAGCCTGGAAAGCGCTACCCTGGAACACCTGGGTAATGCCAAGCGCGTCACCGTGACCAAGGAAAACACCACCGTGATCGACGGTGCTGGTGTTGAAGCTGACATCCAGGCACGTGTTACCCAGATCCGCGCTCAAGTGGCTGATACCACTTCCGACTACGACCGTGAAAAACTGCAAGAGCGTCTGGCCAAGCTGTCCGGCGGCGTTGCAGTGATCAAGGTTGGCGCGGGTTCCGAAGTTGAAATGAAAGAGAAGAAAGCCCGCGTTGAAGACGCCCTGCACGCTACCCGTGCAGCCGTTGAAGAAGGCGTGGTACCTGGCGGTGGCGTGGCGCTGGTTCGCGCTCTGCAGGCTATCTCCGAGCTGAAAGGCGACAACGCTGACCAAGACGTCGGTATCGCTCTGCTGCGTCGTGCTGTTGAAGCACCTCTGCGCCAGATCGTTGCCAACTCCGGCGACGAGCCAAGCGTAGTGGTCGACAAGGTCAAGCAGGGTTCGGGTAACTTCGGTTACAACGCTGCTACCGGCGAATACGGCGACATGATCGAAATGGGCATCCTGGACCCGGCTAAAGTGACTCGTTCGGCTCTGCAAGCGGCTTCGTCGATTGCCAGCCTGATGATCACCACTGAAGCAATGATCGCCGAGATCAAAGAAGATGCTCCAGCTGGCGGCGGTATGCCAGACATGGGCGGTATGGGCGGCATGGGCGGCATGATGTAAGCCAGCCTTACCCCGATACTGAAAAACCCCGCCTGCAGCGATGCAGGCGGGGTTTTTTTATGCTGATCGTTCCCACGCTCTGCGTGGGAATGCCGCCAGGGACGCTCCGCGTCTCTCTTTACGCGCACGCCTCAGCTGACGCCGCGACGCCCCAGCAGTTTCTTGAACATGAAGCCGCGAGCCAGCATCAGGTGCGAGGCGGGCGGCAAAGATGCCACGGGTCCCGGTGCCGCAGTGCCGGATGACGGATGGACAGGCACGTGTGCGGTTTTTTTGAGGGGCGCCGGTTGGGGCCGCTCCCAATGGCCGGACATGACCACCATGCCCAGCAGTTTGAGGGTATTGCCGTAATAGTCATGGTCACGGATGGACCGGCGTTGCAGGTTGTCCCAAAGGTTATTGAGCCACAGCTGATTGTCGGGGCTGATCATTGCGCTGACCCCGAGCGCCGCCACAAAGGCTGGCTCATTCTGCGCTTCCTCGATTGAACTGCCGTCGATCCGGTAACCACTGTTGAAGTTGCCCGGCTCATCGTGGGTGGTGGCGCGTGCCCAGCGGTTGAAGGTGGTCAAGGTGTACAGCGCACGCGGGTCACCGTACATCAGGTAATCCAGGCCGATGCGCCACGGGTAGCGGGCCGCGTTCCACGAATAGCTGCCGTCGTATGGGCCTTCCACCAGATCGGGCCGCGCCGGGGTGATCGAGGTGTCCAGGTGGCTGATGAAGTCCGGCACCAGCCCGCTGTTGGCGCTGTACCGTTGGGTAAAGTCACTGATGATCGAATAGGTCTTGTCGCGCACCGCCTGCCAGCGCTTGTCCCCGGTCATGGTGAAAAAGCTGTAGAGGTGCGACTGCATGAAGTCCGAGCTGCGGGTGGTGTACTCAAGCTCTGCGTCACCGTCGGTACCGGCCCAGTCGCCGAGCATCAGGTGCTGAGTCCTGGGGTGCACCTCGTGTTTCATGATCGCCGCCATCACCGTGTTGGCCTCGCTGCGATAGTCAATGGAGCCCTCGCTGCCCCATTTCTGATCGGCCAGCAACAGGGCGTAGGCGATGTCCAGGTCGCCATCGGTGGCACTGACGTCACCACGGAAAGGGTCGGTGGAGTCGCCGCATCCCTCGGTCTGGTTCCAGGCCATCAGGCCGGGATCGGACGCTGCCGGGTGATCCTGGAAGTAGCGCACCATGCCGTCGAAAGTCCGTTGGGCCTCGTCATCGTAGTCGGCCATCATTACAGTGAGCAGCATGCCGTAGCCATGGGCCTCGGACACGGTGATGGTGTTGGGCGCGGCGCCACCACCCACGGGTTTGTGGTCGGCGTTGACCTTGATGAAATACCGGCCGCTGCCGCATTCCCCCGACAGGTAAACCGCCTTCCAGTCCTTGTAGAACGTGACCAGTTGTTGATCCATGGTCGCCTGGGGCTGGCGATTGGGCAGGATGGTGCCGGGGTAGTAGGGCGCGTGGACATTCTGGGCCGCAACGCCGCCTGACCATGAACCGGCGGCCATGCACAGTGATAACAGCAGCGTGGGCAGATGCCGTCTAGGGTGACGCATGAGCTGACTCTCCAACCTGATCCAAAGGGCAAGGTCGCGAGGTTAGCGGCAGCGCGGATGTTCCACTGTCACAGGCTGTAACAGCCTAGGCCGGGCGCAGTGCGAGGGTCAGGGTCAGGCGTGCGCCGCCCAACGGGCTGCGGGTGATCGACAGCTCACCACCGTGCCAGTGGGTGGCGCGCTTGGCCAGTGCCAGGCCGAGGCCAAACCCGCTGGGCTCGTCGCCGCCCATGGCCAGGCGCACGAAGGGTTCGAAGATCTTTTCGCGGTTTTCCGGCAGCACGCCCGGGCCGTCATCATCCACATGCAGCACCAGGTGCTGGCCCTGGCACGCAGCGCTGACGTTCACCCGTTCGCGGGCGTAGTTAATGGCGTTGCTTAACAGGTTGCGCACGATCAGATGCAGCAGGGCGCGGTCGCCGATCAGTTCCAGGTCGGCCGGGTCGGTGTCCAGGGTCAGCAATCGATGGTGCCCGTCCAGCAGGGCAAACTCCTGCTGCAGCCAGGCATGGAGATTGATTGGCTCATGCTGCAGGTCGCTGGGTGCATCGGCCAGCCGGGCAAAGGCGAGGCTGGCGCGAACCAGCGACTCCAGTTCTTCGATATCGGTGTGCAGGCGCTCTTGCAGGCGGGTGCGGGTGTCGGGGTCGGCGCTTTTACTCAGCAGTGCCAGGGCAAAACGCATCCGCGCCAGGGGTGTGCGCAGTTCGTGGGACACCGCCTGGGAAACCTCCCGGTGGCGTTCGCCCATCGAGCTGATATCCAGCGCATGCCGTTGCAAGGTCAGCAGCAGCGGCGCCCACTCCTGGCTCATCGCGGGCAGCAGCGTGTTGGGCGAGCGGGCGAGGGTAGCAATGCAGGCATTAAGGGCATCGAGGTCATGGGTGTATTTGCGCCGGGCACGCAGGGCAATCCAGAGAAACAGCAGTACCGGCAGGCCGGCGACACAGGCGGTCACCCAGTACACCGGATATTGCAGCAGGTCCTTCACTTCGGCAGTTCCCCACAAGGGACCGAATTGAATCACCGTGTCATCGTCCAGCGGGAAGTAGGTGACGTCCTCATCACTGTTCTGCGCCGGCTGATGGTGGTCGAGCATCACAATAGCTTCAGGCGGCAGCTCGATATCATCCTTTTTCACCAGGCTCACCGGGTACTGAAAGCGTGCTTGCAGTGACTCGATGCGCGCTTCCCGTTGTTCGGCGGGCAAGGCCTTGAGTTGCTCGGCAACCAGATAACCCGGCCCGGCCATCAGCCGCAGAAAACTGTAGTCCCCGATAAACACCGAGGCGTTCGAGCACAACCACAACAGGTAAAAAGTGAGGGCGGCCCAGCTGGTGCCGGCCGCGATGGCCATCCACGGGCGAACTTTAGACAGCATGCTGGCTCCCCGTCGGGATTTCGACGAACAGGTATCCCTGCGCCGTGATGGTCTGGATGGTCACGGGGCACTCAAGGCTCATCAGCTTTTTGCGCAAGCGCGACACCCGCATATCAATCGACCGGTTCAGCCCGTCGTACTCCAGGCCGCGCAGGCGCTGGAGCAGTTTTTCCCGGGTCAGCAATACGCCGCAATGGCGGGCAAAGATGGCGAGCAACTCGAATTCGGCCACCGAAAACTGCAAGGGCGCCTCGCCAAGCCAGGCGAAGTGGTTGTTCAGGTCCAGCCGAAAAGCGCCCCACTGGTAGTAACTGCGGGGGGCCTGGGGATGGCGGCGCAGCAGCGAGCGGATCCTTGCCAGCAACAGTTGCGGGTCGATCGGCTTGACCACGTAGTCGTCGGCCCCGGCGGCAAACCCCACCAATTGTTCGGCGTTCTCGTCCAGGGCCGTCATCATCAGGATCAGCCCGGGGTAGTGGTCGCGAATCTGTCGGCACAGGGTAAAACCGTCGATGCCCGGCAGCATCACATCGAGGATCAACAGTGCCGGCTGTTCATCCTGGATACGCTGGGCGGCGCGGTCGCCACGGTGTTCCACTGCAACGCTAAAGCCTTCGGCGCGCAGGAACTCGGCCGTCAGTGCCGCCAGGGGCAGGTCGTCTTCGATCAGCAACAGGGTATCGGACATGGCTCAGCAGGATCGTTGCCAAAAAGTGCGCAGAGTGTTGCGCCCTTGCCCCCGGCTAGGCAAGGGCTGTTCATCACGGCGTCACGGGCTGCTTGCGGAAGGCGGGCTGCGGTGTTTTCACCGGCCGGTACAGCAGGAAGTAATAGGCGCCCAAACAAATCAGCCAGCTGAAAATTGCCGTCCACACGTTGTGGGAAAGAAAGTGCGCCCCTTGCATCGTGCGGCTCACCGAAAGCACCGTGCCCAGGCCCAGCGCAAACAGGAACGCCGAGCGCGCCATCCGCGGTCGGCGATCCCTCAGGGCAAAAAACAACGCAAACAGCGCAAACCCGGTCGCCGCATGTCCGCCCGGCCAGCAACGGCCAGGCTTGTCGGTCGGCGGCCTGGGGCTCAGCAGTTTGCTGTACGTCTCCTGGCCGCCAAACTCCTTGACGCTCCACGGGCATTGCACCCCGGTCACCGTCTTCAACGGTGAAACGAACGAGGTGGCCAGTGCCAGCGACAGCACCAGGCAGCCCAGTTCTCGGCGATAGGGTTTGAGTCGCTCAAAGACAAAGGCCCCGGCAAACCCGGCGATTGCCAGCACCGAAAACACGATCACCATCTGCTTGGCGCGATCGTGAAGAATGTCCTCCAGAAAAAAACTGTGCCGGCCCACGAAGCCGCCTTCGGACGCGTCGTAAAACAGCCTGGCGATGTCCATGTCCAGCGACGTCAGCTCCAGCAGCAACATGGCCACCGCCAGAACGGCAGGCACACCGAGGCACAGCCAGAAGTTGAGGGGTTGGGATAACGGACGAACAGCGATTGCGTGCATGGTGAACTCAGACTCTAAAAAAAGCCCCGGTCAGACCTGGCCGGGGCATTTTGGTTAGCGTGTACTCACTTGGGGAACCTCGTCCTTGGGCACCCTCCAGCTCAGCAACTGTTGCTTGTAGCCATAACTGGCGCCCTGGTAGTAGGTGATGGCCCGCTGGATCAACGGGTCATCGCTGCCAACGCGGATTTCGTGGCTGTCGCCCAGGGCCTGGTCATGCCGACGCAAGCCTTGGCGCGGGCTGAGAATCGCCAGGTCCTTGCCGTCGAACAACCCCAGGTACTGGTAATTGCCGACCACTACCCGTGGCGGCAGCGGGTTGTCTTGCAGCAGGTTGCGGCCAAAGAACGTCGACTCGTAGCTCAGGTTCAGCAAGCCCAGCAGGGTCGGGGCGAGGTCGATCTGGCTGGCCAGCTTCGCGTTCTCGCCGGCGTCTACCAGTTTGGGTGCGTAGATGAAGAGCGGGATCTGGTAATTGACCATCGGCAGGTCTTCCTTGCCGGCGCTGCCCGCCGTGTGGTCGGCGACGAAAATAAAGATCGTGTTGTCGAACCAGGGTTTCTGGCGCGCCGCCTCCAGGAACTGGCCGATGGCATGGTCGGTGTACTTCACCGCGCCGTCGCGACCGTCACCGGATTTGATATCAATGCGGCCAGCCGGATAGGTATACGGACGGTGGTTGGAGGTGGTCATCAGTTGCAGCAGGAATGGTTGCTGCTTGGCGTAGTCGGCGTCCGCCAGTTTCAGCGTCTGTTTATAGAGGTCTTCGTCGGCCATGCCCCAGGCGTTTTTAAAGCTGATTTCGGATTCGGGCACGCTGCTCTGGTCGACCACGCGGTAACCGTTGCCGCTGAAAAACGCGTTCATGTTGTCGAAGTAGCCCCGGCCGCCGTAGACAAACACGCTGTCGTAGCCGATGGCGTTGAGCTGCTGGCCCAGGCTGCCGAAACCGCTTTCCCGGCCGATACGCTTGACGATGGAGCGCCCGGGCGTTGGCGGGATGGCCAGGGTGATAGCTTCCAGGCCGCGGTCGGTGCGGGTGCCGGTGGCGTAGAAGTTATTGAAGTACAGGCTCTGTTTGCGCAGCGCATCGAGGTTGGGCGTGAGGTTATTCGGGTCGCCGTTGCTGCCCATGTACTTGGCACTGAAGCTTTCGATGGTCACCAGCACAATGTTGGGTTTGCGCAGCGTGCCCGGGTTGGTAATGGCGCGACGGATATCCAGCGGATCCGTGCCGATAAACCGTGCGTTGGGCTCGCTGAGTTCGGCGCGCAACTGCTTGGCGACTACATCCGCCGGCAGGCTCTTGTAGAACTGGGTGTAGTCCAGTTCGTTGTTACGGAAAGCGGCGAAGAACTGATAGGGGCCGTTGCTGGCCAATTCGTTGTTGTAGGCGTTACCGCCCTGGCTGCGCGGGCTGTCCTGGTTGATCAGTTGCAGGCTCAGGCCGGCCACCAGCAACAGGCCAAGGGCACTGAGCAGACGCTTGCGCATCGCAGGCAACGGCGCGTCCATGGCCGCGTTGAACGGTTTACGCAAGGCCACGCTCAAGACGATCGCCATCACGGCCAGCAGACTCAGCAGCTTGCCGATCGGATACGACTCCAGCAGGTTGTTCAGCACTTCCTTGGAGTAGACCAGGTAATCCACGGCAATAAAGTTGAAGCGCACGCCGAACTCGTCCCAGAACAGCCATTCGGCCACGCTGGTGAAAAGCATGGCGAACAGGCTGACGGTGAGTACCGCCTGCAGGAACCAGCGATGGCCGCGACGGCGCCACAAGCCTGGCGGGCACAGCAGCAAATACAGGCCCAGGGGCAGGGCGGCATAGGCGAGGAAGCCGAGGTCATAGAGCAGGCCCACGCCGAATACCGGCAGCAGGTTACCGCTCACTTCATCCAGATGGGTTACCAGCAGCACGCTGCGGGTCAGTAGAAAAACCACCAGCCAGGCACCGGTTACCAACAGCAAATAGCGCATTGGCGCTGTTTTGGGAAAACCCATGTCAATGTTCCTTATTTTCGATGGGCGCGATCTTCGCGCTGACACTGTAGTCAGGTTGTGAACCTATAGTGAAAAACTCGTTAAGTCTCGCAATCGGTTGAAAACAGTAATCGGCGCGGCCTTCAGGCCTAGCCGTGAGCCATACTTGGCCTTAAGCTGCGCGAGCCAACACGGCCGTTACCGCGTACGGAGACACTGCCCATGCGAATTTTATTGGTTGAAGACAACCGCGATATTCTGGCCAACCTGGCCGATTACCTGGGGCTGAAGGGCTACACCGTAGACTGTGCGCAGGACGGTTTGTCGGGCCTGCACCTGGCTGCCACCGAACATTACGACCTGATCGTGCTCGACATCATGCTGCCTGGCATTGATGGCTACACCCTGTGCAAACGCCTGCGTGAAGACGCGCGCCGGGACACGCCGGTGATCATGCTCACCGCCCGCGACCAGCTGGATGACCGGCTGCAGGGCTTCAAGTCCGGCGCCGATGACTACCTGCTCAAGCCGTTTGCGCTGTCGGAGCTGGCCGCGCGTATCGAAGCAGTGCTGCGTCGTGCCCAGGGCGGCGGGCGCCGTGCCTTGCAGGTGGGTGACCTGAACTACGACCTCGATACCCTGGAAGTCACCCGCGAAGGGCGCCTGCTCAAGCTCAACCCGGTCGGCCTGAAGCTGCTGGCGGTGCTGATGCAGAAAAGCCCGCATGTATTGCGCCGTGAGATTCTCGAAGAAGCCTTGTGGGGTGATGACTGCCCGGACAGCGACAGCCTGCGCAGCCATGTCCATCAACTGCGTCAGGTGATTGATAAACCCTTCGCCAAGCCGTTGCTGCAAACGGTGCACGGTGTGGGTTATCGCCTGGCCGAGGGTCGTGATGGAGTTTAAGCAAAGCCTTGCCCAACGGATCATCATCGCCTTCGCCTTGATGAGCGCGCTGGTGGCGGGGGCCTTCGCCATGGGCATCGTCGCTACGGTGCACCTGGTGGAAGAAAAACTCATATCGGCAGGCCTGGGCGGTGACTTGCAACGGCTGCTGCTGATGGACAGCGTCGAGGACTGGAGCCATCGCCCCGAGCCCGACCAGTTGTTCTACTTCAGCGGCGGCCCCGGCGATTTTGAACTGCCCAAGGACTTGCGCCACCTCGACGCCGGTTTTCACGAGGTGTTCCGCGAACAGCTTTCCTACCACGCAATGGTCGAAATCGTTGACGGTCGCCGTTATGTCCTGCTGCAAGACCAGAGCGATTTTGAAGAACGCGAGCGCGTGCTGTTTGCTGTCGTGCTGGTGGGGTTTGTACTCAGCCTGGCGCTGGCGGTATTTCTCGGTTGGGTACTGGCGCGCAAGGTAATGGCGCCGGTCGTACGCCTGGCCCGCCAGGTGCGGCATCGCGACCAATTACTTGGCCTGGCACCCCCGCTGGCGCCGGATTATGCGGCCGATGAAGTCGGTGAACTGGCCGTGGCCTTCGATGCAACCCTGGGCCGCTTGCGCCAGGCGTTGTCCCGGGAGCAGCTGTTTACCAGTGACGTGAGCCACGAATTGCGCACCCCGCTGATGGTGCTCGCCAGCTCCTGCGAACTGTTGCTGGAGAACCCCGCGATTGACCAGCGCGGCCGCAAGCAGGTCGAGCGCATTGCGCGGGCCTGTGAAGAAATGCGCGAACTGGTGCAGACCTTCCTGATGCTGGCCCGTGCCCAGCGCGAGGAGGCCGGCATGTCGCCCCAGGCCAACCTGGCCCAGGTGGCCGAGGACTTGCTGGGGATCTGGCGTGAGCCGATCGAGCGCAAAGGCCTTGAGCTGATCTATCAACCGGGCAATCCACTGGATACCCGCTACAACGCGACCTTCCTGCACGCGGTCATGGGCAACCTGTTGCGTAATGCCCTGCACTACACCGAGCATGGCTTGATCCGCCTTACCCTGGAACCGAGCGGTTTTGTGGTGGAAGACACTGGCGTGGGCATTCCCGAGGACAAGCGCGAAGCGATGTTCGAACCGTTTGTGCGTGGCAGTGAAAAGCGCGGTGAAGGCCTTGGCCTGGGTTTGTCCTTGGTTCAGCGCATCTGCGAGAACCAGGGTTGGAGCGTCAGCCTCAGCACCATGGAGCCCAACGGCTGCCGCTTTCACGTCGAATTGAGTCAGGTCAAAGCCTGATGCCTGCCCTGCCGCTAAGCTGCGGCAGACTTCTTGATTTTCGCCGAAGATGGCACCATGCCACGACTTGTGTCTGCAAAGTTTTGTAATGTATACGATTCGACAGGACAAGTTTTTCACAACGTGTTGACCTGTTGATCACAGGATTCTTTTTAAGGTTGTAGGCATCAGTAACTGGAGACCCGGTGATGCCTACCCCGATCAAGCTCGAATTTTCCGAAAAGTACGACGATCAGCACGCGCAGAATTATTTACTCAAACATCAGGACAATCTGGCTCGCCGGTTGTCCCACAAACGCGACGAGCAATTGGCTCGTGGTGCGCTGGCCATGGCCGGTGAGCCTGGCCTGGTGCTGGACCTGCCATGTGGTGCCGGGCGTTTCTGGCCGTTGCTGGCCGAAAAGCCCAACCGCGTGATCATCGGTGCCGACAACTCCGCGTCGATGTTGAAGATTGCCACCGTCGCCCAACCGGCGGATGTGGTGAAACGGGTACGCCCCTTGCAAACGTCTGCCTTTGATATCGATTTGCCAGATAACGCGGTCGACAGTATTTTCTGCATGCGCTTGATGCACCACATTGGTGACCCCGAGCACAGGCTGGCAATACTGCGCGAATTTCAGCGTGTTACCCGAGACAGCGTGATTATCTCGCTGTGGGTGGACGGCAACTTCAAGGCGTGGAAACGCAAGCGTGCCGAAGTGCGGCGTCGCAACAAGGGTGAGCAGGAAGGTTACCAAAATCGGTTCGTGTTACCGGCTGCTACTGTTGAGGCAGAGTTTGAGCAAGCCGGTTTCCGTGTTCAGGAATCCCTGGACTTCATACCGCTCTACGCCATGTGGCGAGTGTATGTATTGCGCAAGAGGTAACAGGATGGCTGTCGAGTGTTTACCAGGTAGTGAAGTAGCTCCCGAGGAGCGATTTGATTATTTCTGGCGCCAGCAGGGCGAGTGGGTCGAAGAGCCCAATCGTCGTCGCGGCGGTGAAAGTGGTGTGCAACGGGTGACGGGCACCCATGGGCGTTTGCTCTATAGCAAGCGCCAGACGGGCCATATCTACCGCAGTTGGCTTCATCCGTTTGGGCGCCCCACTGTGTTGCGTGAGCGTGATGCCCTGAAGGGCCTGCGTTTACTGGATGTACGCGTGCCGGAGTTGGTGTTCTGCGAGGCCCGTCGCGATCCTGAGCACCAATGGAAGGCCTTGTTGGTGACGGCGTCGCTGGACGGTTTCGACGAGATTGAAAACTGGTACGCCGCCGGTGGTCGTGAGCAGTATGGCGAGTTGGTGCATGAGCGTTTGCTCAAGGAACTCGCGGGTACGTTGGCGCGGATGCACAAGGGGCGTTGGCAGCATGGTTGCCTGTATATCAAGCATATCTTTGTGCGGGTGACAGGTGAGGGTGACGCGGCGAAGGTTGAGGTGGCGTTGCTGGATTTCGAGAAGTGCCGGCAGCGCTTGACCGCTTTGCGGGCGGCCCGGCATGACATGTTGCAGTTACGCCGCCATTCGTCGTGGAATGCTACGGACTGGCAAAAACTGAGCTACTTTTACGAGACGGCGTTTGGCAGCGCTATCAAGGGTTTAACGTAATGAAGCTAGAAATTGCACGAGGTTTGTTTCTGTTGGGGGCGTTGGGCATAGCTGCCCTGGCCCTGGCTGCCTGGGAGCAGCCCCGGACACAAGTCCTCAGTGCGGTGCAGGGTGTCGGGCAGCAATGCCCGATGCCGCGGATCGCCAAGGTCGGTGTCGCGGCCAAGCCTGATCATGAGTTGTTGTTGTTCATGTTTGGGATGTCCCAAGGGATGAGGCCACAGAGTTGAAGAGATTGAAGCCCAAATAAAAGGCCTCGCTAGTTCGAGGCCTTTTATTTGGGCTTGGGTTTTGGGTTGGTTGGTTGGTTGGTTGGTTGGTTGGTTGATCGAGTACATATCCGTTGCTGCGGTAACGGCGGCTTATGGTTCCGCTCTTACAGCGGGTCACTTTTGGCAAACGCCCCAAAAGTAACCAAAAGGTCTTTGCCCCACCACTCGGTGCCTCGCCTAGGCTCGGCATGCCCGCACTCCGGCC
>NZ_JACAPZ010000017.1:399157-441860 GCF_013385475.1 Pseudomonas sp. G5001 | reverse complement strand
GCGAGGCACCGAGTGGTGGGGCAAAGACCTTTTGGTTACTTTTGGCTGGGCCGGCATTCCGGGCGTTTGCCAAAAGTGACCCGCTGTAAGAGCGGAACCATAAGCCGCCGTTACCGAAGAAACGGATATGTACTCGGTCCCCCTCCCTCAGGCCACTTTTCCAGCCGCCTGGCGCTCCCGCTCAGCCACCAACTGCCGAGTCAGCGGAATCAGCCTCTTCCCGTAATCAATAGCATCATTCAGCGGATCAAACCCACGAATCAAAAACGTCGTGATACCCAGGTCGTAATAATCCAGCAACGCCTCGGCCACTTGATCGGCCGTACCCACCAGCGATGTAGAGTTACCCTGGGCCCCCAGCAACCCCGCAATCCCGGTCCACAACCGCTTATCCAACCGCGACCCCTGGGCCGCCGCCGCCAACAGCCGCCGCGACCCCTCATTCGGCGGTTCACGCCTCACAAACCCATTCTTCTCAGCCAACGCCGTCGCCTGCTCCAGGATGCGATCCGCACGCTCCCAAGCCAGCGCTTCAGTCTCTGCCAGAATCGGCCGCAACGACAAACTGAAGCGAACCGTACGCCCATGTTTGGCCGCCTCAGCCCGCACCTGGGCGACCACTTCCTTCACCTGCTCGTAGGTCTCACCCCACAGCGCATACACATCCGCATGCTTGCCCGCCACCGCAATGGCCGCCGCTGAAGACCCGCCAAAATACAACGGTATATGCGGCTGCTGTGGTGACTTCACCGTCGAAAACGCACCCTCGTACCGGTAGTAAGTGCCGTGATGGTCGAAGGGCTTTTCACTGGTCCATTCCTGCCGCACCACGCTCAAGTACTCGTCGGTGCGCGCATAACGCTCATCCTTGTCGATATGACTGCCATCGGCCCGCAGTTCACGGTCGTCGCCGCCGGTGATGATGTGCACCGCGGTGCGCCCGCCGTTGAACACATCCAGCGTGGCGAACTGCCGCGCAGCGAGGGTGGGTTGGACGAAGCCGGGCCGGTGGGCAATCAGGAACTGCAGCTTTTTCGTCACGCTGGCCGCATGGGCAGCGATCAACGTACTGTCCGGGCTGTTGGAATGGAAGGCCACCAGCGCGCGGTCGAAGCCGGCCTCTTCGTGGGCGCGGGCCACGGTCTCCACGTAGTCGGGCTGCAAGGTCGGGCCGCTGCGAGGGTGGATCTCGGAGGCGTGGTGGCCGCCGATATAGCCGATAAATTCGATGCTCATGGTCAGTCCTTGTTGAGGGCAGGAATAAAGCTGCTATCGAAAATAGGGGCCGCACCCGGGCCTGTAAAATGCCGATTGGTTCTATCCTAATTATAAAAATACAGAATCATAGTTTTAGATCGTTATCAGTAATGCGCATTTTAATCGTATTAGGTTATTCCCAAATAGAATTTCACTGAGGTTTTTTATGCGAATAGCATGAAACCGCAGCGGCGCTCCTGGCCGTGTTCTTGATGAGGAAGGAAGCCCGATGACTGAAAAGTCCCTTAACGCCAGTTCGTTTTCCGTCGACAAGGCCGAGGGTCAAGCCGGCGTTGCATCCCGCTTGATTCCGCGCTGGCTGCGCAACTGGCGCACCCCCGATGTGTTGCTGCGGCTGGTCAGCCCGATTGTGTTGCTGTTGCTGTGGGAACTGGCCTCCGAGCTGGGCTTGATCCCGGCACGGATCATCGCCGCGCCGTCTCAGATTGGCGGCACCCTGTGGGCAATGATCGTCTCCGGAGAGCTGGGCAAGCACCTGCTGGTGTCCCTGCAACGGGCGCTGCTGGGCTTGAGCATCGGCGTGAGTATCGGGGTGGTGGCCGCGTTGATCACCGGCCTGTCGAAGCGCGGCGAGGTAATCCTCGACTCACCGATGCAGATGCTGCGCACCATTCCTTCCCTGGCACTGGTGCCGTTGTTCATCCTCTGGTTTGGCATCGGCGAGTTCACCAAAATCGCACTTATCGTTACCGGCACCACCTTTCCGGTGTACCTCAACCTGTTCGCCGGCATCCGCAACATCGACCCCAAACTGATCGAGGCCGCCAACACCCTCGGCCTCAACCGTCGCGAGCTGATCTGGCACGTGATCCTGCCGGGCTCGTTGCCTTCGTTTTTTGTCGGCCTGCGCTATTCCCTGGGCATCTCCTGGCTGGCCCTGGTGTTTGTCGAGCAAATCAACACCACCGCCGGTATCGGCTACCTGGCCAGTGATGCGCGGGACTTCATGCGCACCGACGTGATCGTGATCTGCCTGTTGATCTATAGCGTGCTGGGCCTGCTGATCGACGGCTTGATCCGCACCCTGGAACGTTTTGCCCTGGCCTGGCGCCCATCGTTTGTGAGGAACTGACATGTCGATTCTCGAAGCTTCAACAGCACCGGTGCAGTTGCGCAATGTGGTGCGCCAGTTCGGCCAGCAGCGGGTCATCGACGGCCTGGACCTGGATATCGCCCCGGGGGAGTTCGTTGCGTTGCTGGGCGCCAGCGGGTCCGGCAAGACCACTTTGCTGCGCAGCCTCGCGGGCCTGGACAGCATCGACAGCGGCCAGTTGCGCGTGCCCAAGGCCCGGGCGGCGGTGTTCCAGGAGCCGCGCCTGATGCCGTGGAAGCGCGCCTGGAAAAACGTGATTCTCGGCCTGCGGGTTCCCGACGCCAAGGCCCGTGCGGTGCAGGCGTTGACGGAAGTCGGGCTGGCCCATCGGCTGGAGGCGTACCCGGCGACCCTCTCCGGCGGCGAGGCCCAGCGCGTGGCATTGGCCCGCGGCCTGGTGCGCGAGCCCAAGCTGCTGTTGCTCGACGAACCCTTCGCCGCGCTGGATGCGCTGACCCGCATCAAGATGCATCGCCTGATCACCGAACTCTGGCGCAAACACACGCCGGCCGTGTTGCTGGTGACCCACGACGTCGACGAAGCGATCCTGCTGGCCGACCGCGTGATCGTGCTGGCGGAGGGCAAGATTGCCGAGCAACTGCGCATCGACCTGCCCCGTGCACGGGATACCGGCCAGGACGGTTTCCAGGCGATTCGCGCCCGCTTGCTGAGCCTGTTGGGGGTTGAAGTGGACGCCCCGGCCGCCCAGCCTGCGAACGCCAGCGTCAGGCGGTTTGCCCATGGTTGAATTCAGAACCCTTTGCCTGTTGGCGGCTGCACTGCTGATGGGCGGCTGCGACAAAGCCGCTGAAGCGCCGAAGTCTGCATCGGATCTGTCGGGTGTGACCCTGATCCTCGGTGACCAGGCCAAGGGCTTGCGTACGGTGGTGGAGGCCGCCCACGCCCTGGATGGCATCGACTACAAGGTCCAGTGGGCCAACTTCCAGGGCGCCGCGCCGCTGTTCGAGGCCTTGCGCGCCGGCGCCGTGGACCTCGGCCCGGCCGGGGATACGCCGGTGCTGGCGGCTGCCACCGGAGGCACGCCGCTGCGTATCGTTGCGGTGCGCCGCAGTCAGGCGCGCAGCATTGCGATCCTGGTGCCGCCCGACTCACCGATCCACAGCGTGGCCGATCTGAAAGGACGCAATGTGGTGGTGTCATCGGCCCGTGGGAGCATTTCCCAGTACCTGCTGATCCGCGCCCTGGCGAATGCCGGCGTGGATGAAAAGGACGTCAACGTCGGCTTCGTGCTGCCCACCGATGCATTACCTGCGTTCAACGCCGGCAAGATCGAAGCCTGGGCGACCTTCGGGGTGTACCAGGCGTTCGCCGAACAGCAGGGCGCGCGGGTGCTGATCAGCGGGGAGGGCATCAATACCGGCCTGACGTTTATTACCGCGTCCGATGAAGTGCTCAGCGACCCGCTCAAGCGCCAGGCGTTGCGTGACGTTTTGCAGCGGTTCGCCAAGGCTTTTGAATGGGCGCAGCAGAACCCCGAGGAATACGCACGGGTGTTTGCCACGGTCAACGATATCCCGCTCAAGGTTTCACAGTTGCTGCGCACATGGGGTGATGAGTCGCTGCTGCCGGTAGAGGAGCGGGATGTGCAGGCGTTGCAGCAGGTGGATAATTTGTTTGTGGAAAAGAAGATTTTCCCGCACCGGGTAGAGGTACGGAAACTGACGGATACCGAGGTGTTTTCGCCGCAATCGCTGGCTGGCGCGCCCTGAAGTCGTTGTGTTTTGCCCGGACCTGAGGTCTCATGGGTCCGGGAAAAACTTGCGGGTAGGGAACAGCACTTGATACGGGAAGAACTGGCGCAATATGGCGGTATCACCGTCATGATTCCGGCCGCAGTGGTGATCGCCGTCTGGCTCTGGTATTCCCGGCCCCAGGCGGTCAAGTGGTGGCTGATGACCATCGCCTGCACCTATTCCATCGTGGCGTTCAGCAAGTTGCTGTTCAAGGGCTGGGGCGTGGCGCTCCAGCAGCTGGATATTGCGGTGCTCAGCGGTCACGCCATGAATACGTCGTTGATGGTGCCCGTGGCGATGAGCCTGGTGGCGCGCCGGGTCAACCCCGAGTGGCGCTGGCCCGCAGCTATCGCCGGGATGTTTATCGCCGGCTGGTTCAGTGCCTATTGCGTGGCACCCTATATTCACCCACTCAACGAAGCACTGGCCGGTGGCTTTTTGGGCGGCATGGCGGCACTGGCGTTTCTGTGGCGCCTTGAGGTGGTTGAAGTGCGGGTTTCCCCATCGTTGATCGGTGGGGGAATGGTGATCCTGTTGTTAAGTGCGATGGCACCCAAGTACAACGCCGAGAAGCTGCTCAACCATGTGGCAGTGGCCGTATCAGGTGCCGACCAGGCCCATCAGGAGCCTTCCTGGCGGGCCTCTTCCATGCAGTTGAACGCCGAGTAAGTGGCCAGGTCCAGGGCCAGGTTACTTTCCACCAGCAGCTCCAGCAGCACCGTCTGGCAATTGAAGCGCCGGGCATCGCCACGGCGCTGCGAACGCTTCATCTGCTTGAACAACGTGTCGGTTATGTCCTGCGGTGAGTTGCCGCGCAACTGATCCAGCCAGTGGGACATGATCCGGGTGTTGTGCGCATATTGCTCCGCCGGCAGTTGTTCGTGCGGTGCCAGGCCCACGAAACCTTCAAACGTGTTCGTCAGCCTTTTCAAGGCGTAGGCCCGTTTCAGATCCTCATAAATGCTCATGGCCGCTCCTCGGTGCAGGAAATATTCGCCAATAGTTCGGCCGTCTTCATTTGCATCAGGTGGCTGTCGCCGCGGCTCTCCACGCACAGGCAGATGGACAGGGGATTGCTCACCTGCAACTTGAAGCGCCAGTCGGCGAACACCATTGAAAGCCCGGTACAGGATTCGTCACTGTCCAGGGAATGGCCGGCGTATAACACCTGCATGCGTTCTACAACGGTGGTTGAACTATTAACCTTGACGTGAATGTTTCCCGAAGAAGGAAACAGGCCGATACGCTCTACCAATAGCTTTGAACTTTTCATGGCCGTCCCTCGCTGTTAATTCACGTATTACTTTATTCTCAAGAGGTGAAAAAGTAAGCGGATGTTATTTTTAGTCTGTTATTAAGTTGAATGTTATTTCTTGTCTGTTCAGCGCCGCTATCAGTCACTTCTTTGCACTCGGCTGATTTCTGCCAATGGCAAGTTGATGCGCTGTTCCCGTTGCAGGAAGTTCATCAGCAACACCACCCGTTCCTCACCGTCCATGGCCAGGAAGACCGCTTCAAGTTCGGCAAACGGCCCTTCATTGATGCGCACGCTTTCGCCGGGCTGCAACAGGGCGCTCACCACGGCCTGGTGGTCGCGCTCCTGGAGTTCGTCCACCAGCGTGTCGCTGATGGGCAACGGGTGCGCGCCGAATGCCACCACCCGCGACACACCGCGGGTCGAGCGCAGTGAGCTCCAGCTGTCCTGCTGGCTCATTTGAATAAACAGATAGCCGGGGAACAACGATTCACGGGTGGTCCTGCGCTGGCCCTTCAACAGCCGTTCGCGTTTATAGGTAGACCGGAAGCAGGTATAGCCCTGGCGCTGGAGGTGCTCCTCGGCGCGCTCGTCCTGCCGGGATTTGCACTGGACCAGGTACCAGGCTTTGTTGGCATTTGCGCTCATGGGCGTTCCTCTTCCTATATAAGACGATACGTGACAAGGCTGTAATTTAAAGCCGGTGGGGGTGACGAAGTAATGAATGTTATAAATTGTCGGGTTGAAGGCGGTGGTTGTTATTTTTCGTCCGGAGATAATTTTGGGGGAAGTAAGGGTTACGTGTTAATAAATACTGCCGTGAAGTAATGAAGTTGAAGAGGTTGCTTCATGGGGTAATGGATGGCCCGGGGATAGTGCCTTGTTTAAAAGAGTGTTGATTGTCTGTATTGGCAATATTTGCCGTAGTCCCACCGCGGAAAGTCTTTTGCGTGGCGCACTCCCGTGCTCCGATATCAAGATCAGTTCTGCAGGTATTGCCGCGTTGGTCGGCAAGCCGATTGAAACCACCGCCCGTGCGGTACTCGAAGCCCACGGTCATCCGGCCGACAAGCACCAGGCCACCCAGTTGGCGCCACAGGCGATCAGTGAAGCCGACCTGATCCTGGTCATGGAACGACAGCACATCAATGCCGTGCTCAGCATGGCGCCCGAGGCACGAGGCAAGGTCTTGCTGCTGGGCAAATGGCAAAACGAGCGAGAGATCAGCGACCCGTACCGTCAAGGCAAGGCCGCGTTTGTGCACGCTTATGCGTTGATCGAAGAGGCTGTAAACGCATGGGCGCAGCGTCTTGCACGCTGATCGCCACTACTTTTTGAATCGAAATAAAGGCTAAGAATCCGACTTATGCAGCAAACGCCAGCAGTCACCGTACAGGAAGACGATAACGGGGAGATTGATCTCCTCGGTCTGTTTGGAACACTGATCGACCATAAATGGCTGATCGCTGCGGTGACCGGTGCCTTTATGGTCACTGGCGCCGCCTATGCGGTGCTGGCAACCCCGGTCTACCAGGCGAATGCCCTGCTGCAGGTCGAAGCGAAAAAGAACGACTTGCTGGGCTTCTCGGACATCGGCGGGATGCTGGGCAAGGAGTCGCCGTCGGCCACCGAGATCGAGCTGATCCAGTCCCGCTACGTGATTGGCAAAACCGTCGACAACCTGAAACTCGATATCGTCGTACAGCCGATGTACTTCCCGGTAGTGGGTGAGTTCCTGGCGCGCCGCTTCCAGAAGGCCAACCCCGGTGCAATCGCCGAGCCGCTGCTGGGCCTGGACAGCTTCGCCTGGGGCGGCGAGTCGCTGAAGATCTTCAAGCTGGACCTGCCCGACGGGCAATTGGGCAAGAAGCTGACCCTGACCGTGGGTGAAAACGCGCACTACACCCTGGTGGATGAAGATGACCAGGTGCTGGCGGCCGGCGAGGCCGGGCAGCCGTTCGAGCAAAATGGCGTGGCATTCCAGATTGAAGAACTGCGCGCCAAGCCCGGCACGCGTTTCCGGGTGATCCGCAATGCGCGACTGACCAGCATCCTCGACTATCAGGAGAACCTGGATGTGGTCGAGCGAGGGAAGGAGTCGGGCATGATCGGCCTGGCGCTGGAAAGCACCGAGCCGGACCAAGCGATCAAAATCCTCAATCAGATCGCGGCGATCTACGTGCGGCAGAACGTGGAGCGCACCTCGGCTGAGGCGGCGCAAAGCCTGGCGTTTCTCAAGGAGCAACTGCCGGAGGTCAAGAAGGACCTGGAAAAAGCCGGGAAGGCCTTGAATGAATACCAGACCCGCAGCAAGTCGGTGGACATCACCCTGGAAACCAAGGCGATTCTCGACCAGATCGTGGGCCTCGATACCAGCATCTCCGAGCTGAAGCTGCAACAGGCCGAGATGGACCGCAAGTTCACCCGCCAGCATCCCGCGTATCGCGCATTGCTGACTCAGATCGGCGAGCTGACCAGCAAGCAGCAGAGCCTGGCGAGCCGGGTCGAGAGCCTGCCTTCCACCCAGCAGGAACTGCTGAGCCTCACCCGGGATGTCGAGGTCGGCACAGCCATTTACACCCAGTTGCTCAACAAGTCCCAGGAACTCGATGTGATGCGCGCGGGCACCGTGGGCAACGTGCGCCTGATCGACACCGCAGACGTCAATTTCTTCAAGCCGATCAAGCCGAAAAAGATCCTCATCGTGCTGATCGCGACGCTGCTGGGCGGCTTCCTGGCGGTGACGCTGGTGCTGCTGCGCAAGGCGCTGAACCGTGGCCTGGAAAGCCCCGAGGCCATCGAGCAACTGGGCTTGCCGGTGTACGCGTCGATTCCGTACAGCACGCTGCAAAAGGTCGAAGAAGACAAAATCACCCGCGGGCGTGGGCGTGCCGATGCCGGTTCTTCATTGCTGGCCATCAGTCACCCCACGGACCTGGCAGTGGAGGCCTTGCGCAGTTTGCGCACCAGTTTGCACTTCGCGATGCTCGAGGCGCCGAATAACCGGATCATGATTTCCGGCCCCAGCCCCGAGGTGGGTAAAACCTTTGTCTCGGTGAACCTGGCGGCCGTCATCGCGCAAACCGGGCAGCGCGTGTTGTTGATTGACGTGGATATGCGACGGGGCTACCTGCACAAAGTGCTGGGTGTGCCGGCCAAGGATGGGCTTTCCGACATCCTCTCCAATCAATGCACCCTTGAATCCGCCATCCACAAAACCGGCGTTGAAAACCTCGACATCATCAGCCGCGGGCAAATACCGCCGAATCCTTCCGAGCTGCTGATGCACCGCAACCTGACCGAGCTGTTGGCGCAGGTCAGCGAACGGTATGACCTGGTGATTCTGGATACGCCACCGCTCTTGGCCGTGACCGACGCAGCCATCGTGGGACGGCAATCGGGGACCAACCTGATCGTCACCCGCTATGGCTTGAACCCGGCAAAAGAGATCGAGCACACCATGCGCCGATTTGCCCAGAACGGCATCGTGCTCAGGGGCGCGATCTTCAACGGCGTTGAAAAGAAAGCGTCGGCCAAATATGGCTACGGCAACTACGGGTATTACCAGTACGAATACCAGGCTGATCGGAGCTGATTCACCACTGTAATTGCAGGATAGAGGTCACGTTTTCAGGAAATGAACGAAAAATCCTGGGGCGGTAGCGTGCCAAATTCAAATCAGCATAAAGAATACCCAGCCATGTTTTACCTGTTATCCCTTATCGCGCTGTCAGCGGGTTTGCTCGCGGCGAAAAATCCAAAATACTCAATCGTAGTGTTCGGGATAATGCTGGCTGTTATTCCCACGGGTAACTCCTACAGCGAAATAATCTCGCTCAAGGGTATCTACTTCTTTGACTTTTATATCGTGGGCGGGCTGGGCGCACTGCTGGTCCGGCAGGTGGCTACACAGAAGAAACAATTGACGGTACCGGGCGGCCTGCTATTTGGTTGCGGGCTGTATGTGGTGTTACTCGCCTGCGGCCTGCTGGAGTCCTCGAACAAGTACCTGTTGAAGGATGTTCGGCCTTTTATAATGATCCTGTCATTTATCGTGCTCTCGAACATCGCGACCCTTGCCGCAAAAACGCTGAAGTTGCAGACAGTGCTCCTGCTATTGATCGCGATGACCGCCTTCAATGTGCTGGACATTGCCTGGTTACGCTTGGGCTTGTACAAGTTTCAAGACGTCTACTATGAAGAAAACGCCTACCGCTACCTGGACGGCGGTACGTACGCCGCCGTGGCCTATCTGATTTATTACTTCATAGACCCACGGCTGTTCGAACACAGGAAAAAGCTCGCAAGCATTTGCCTAGCCACGTCATTCATCTGTTTGTTCATTGCCAACTCTCGCTTCATCTTTGTCTCGGTGTTTGCGGCGATCATCATCCACCAATACACCCGGCCGGCCCGCATGATAGGCGTTGCCCTGGCCGGGGCGGTGGTGCTGATGGCGTTCATTGGCATCAGCAATATGATCGGGGCTGATCGAATCAATGATGGTTTGTCGTCCGAAGGCATGGCCGCCCAATTGGCCACGCGCTTCAGCCCGGCGCTGGAGTTGATCCGCGGCATGAACCCGCTGCATTACTTTGTGGGACTGGGCGCGGGCACGCCGTTCGAGATTCCCTGGTTCGAGTACCGTGGCCTCGATGACAAGAACTCGAATATCGACAGTGCCTACCTAACCTACTTCGTTAAGTACGGGCTGATCGGCGTGTACTTGCTGTACGTGTTCATTACCTCGATTACCCAGCACATGAACAGCCGGGTGGCGGTTTCGATCGCCATCTTTCTGGGGGTGATGTTCGTTGTCTCGGCCACGCCTTATCAGCCGTACGCCATCGGTATCGCGTATGGCGCGATTGTGCTGCGGGTCTGTTCCGAACACACCGCCAGGCAACGCAAAAAGACCCTCAAGCCTGGCCAGCCGCTGATAACCACACCCTTGCAGGTGAATGCCGGATGAACAGCACACTGTTGAAAAAGTTCGTGTCCAGTACGGCATGGAGTTTCGTTTCTGCCGTGGCCACCAAAGTGTCGGTGGTCATCACCGGCATCCTGGTTGCCCGGGTATTGGGTGCGCAATCGTTTGGCGAGTATGGCTTGATCCAGAGCGCGATTGTGATGCTTGCCAACGTCGCCGCCCAAGCCACCACCACGGCGACGGCCAAGCATATCGGGCAGTTCAAGGAGACCTGTCCCGAGAAGACCGGCAGGGGCATCGCGCTGACGCTGCTGTTCTCGGTTGTGTTCAGCGGGATGATCATCGGGACAGCGCTGTTTTTCCCGCACTTTTTCTCCAGCGTTATCCTGGGGGCAGACAGCCTCAGCGCTGCATCGCTGATCGTATTGAGCACCATCACGTTGATTATCCTGTCGGGATGGACCCAGGGCTGCCTGACCGGTTGGGGCCAATACCGGACAATCGCGACCATCAACGGAATCATTGCGATTGTCGCGATTCCGGCGACGTACTTCCTGACCCTGCAGTTCCGACTCAACGGTGCGCTGCTGGGCTTGGCCGGTTCTCAATTGCTGATCGTGTTCTTCAGCGCACTGGCCTGCTGGAAGACATTGAAGGCCCGAAATACCACGCTGAGTTTCAAAGGTGCAATGACTGAAAAGCACGCAGTGCTGTCGGTTGGCCTGCCGGTATTGCTGACGGGGTTGATGGTCGCCCCGATGAACTGGTTCGCCAACAAGTTGCTGGCGGAAACAACTAACGGCCTTGCCGCATTGGGCATGTACGCCGCCGCGATGCAATGGAACGCGATCTTTTCCCATGTTTCCGTGGTGTTGGGCTCTGTGCTGGTGCCGATGCTGGCCGCCGCGCTGGGCGGTAAAAGCCGCAAGTTGGACGCCTTGAACTTTCTGTCGGGCTGGCTGGTGGTGTTGGTGATCATACAGCCGGTGATCATGTTCCCCGAGTTGCTGGCCAAACTGTATGGCAGCAGTTTCCTGGGGCGGGATTTTGAAGTGACATTAGTCCTGGTAATCCTGGGTTCGCTGCTCAGTGCATTCAAGTCCGGTATTTCAAGAAAAATGATCGTGATGAACCTGGCCTGGTTCAGTGTGATGAGTAACATTCTATGGGGAGTGTTATTCATTGCCGGAGCACTGTGGCTTCGGGAAGAAGGTGCAATCGGGATTGCCAAGGCATTTATCGGTTCGCAGTTTATTCACTTCCTGCTGGGACTGCCGTATTTCGTCTACAAGAAGATATTACCTCTGGAGTTGCTCGTATCTCCCAGGATCCTGATCTTGTGGACATTGCCTCTCATCAGTTTCATATCAAGCGCCTACGTCGAAAGTGTGCTGTATCGATTGATGATCATGGCGCTGATATTTATCTACATTCTCGCAACAACGTTTGCCTTGAATGCCGTGTTTAATGACCCCGTGGAAAATGGAAGCCCAGCATGAATGTCAGCAAAGTATATATCCGGGGGGCATACGGTCCTGGTAATTTGGGTGATGACGTATTAATGCTATGCGTGATCAATATTCTGAAAAAACGCTTTAAGGAATCGGATATAGCGGTGGGTGTCGATCATCCGCAGATCGCCAGGAACTTCAACCCGCGTATCAAGTGGCTGCACATCAAGGAGCCGGTCAAGGCTGACCTGGTGGTGTTGGGCGGTGGGGGCCAGTTCTTCTCGTTTATCCCACCGGCCAAAGAGGCGGCTGCCAACAAAGGCATCGTGGCGAAGCTGTGCAAGAGCATCAAGGCGCAGACCGACCTGAAGTCCACGCTTCTGCGTTTGTATGTCGGGTTGCGCGGTGGTGTCGACAGGATCTATTTCCACCGGCGCCTGGCAGCGTTCTGCATTGGCCTGGGCCCCTTCGATGGCGGCGGCAAGCTGCTGACCCGCGCCGTCAGCGTGATCAATCGCTGTGACTACATTTCCGTGCGGGACGGTACCAGCCAGCAGCATTGCAAGGCCTTCGGAAAGTCCGACGTCGAGGTGTACACCGACCCCAGCCTGCTTTCCGACCTGTGGATCTCCAGCAAAGACCTGGAGGTCGGCAGCCTCAAGAAGGGCAAGTACCTGTCCTTCATCCTGCGCGACTGGCCCCATGACGCGAACGGGCAACAGTTCATCAAGGCGATGGTCCAGGCCGCGGATGAGCTCGCCAAGCGTGGCGAGCAGGTACGCCTGGTCTCGCTGTACAAGGAACGTGACCAGCACCTGATCGACAAGTACCACACGTTCGAATGGTTGTGCTGGGACGCGGCGGGCGATACGCCAGAAACCTTCATGGCGAAACTGATCGTCGAGTCCGACGTGATCATCAGCGCCCGTGCACACGGTGTACTGCTGCCGGCTTCCCTGGGCTTTCCCACCATCGCGGTTGAAATCGAAAACAAGCTGAAAAAAGTCCATGAAATGCTGCCGCAGGGCACCCGGCTGGTCAGCACCCCAGACCCTGAGGTGATCAAGGCCACCATCAGCGAATTCCGGCAATCCAAGGCGCAAATGGCCGAGCACCTCAAGCAGGAGATCGCCCAGCGTTCTTCCCTTGCGCAAAAAGCGGTCGACGATTTTTTGAAATGGGTCGATGAAAAATAAAGTGGAGGGGCAACCGACGTGAAAAAGACAGCCTCGACGCTACTCATTGTGGCGTGCGCCCTGCAGGTGGCTGCCAGCGGCGCATCTGAGTTGAACGACCGTTGCGAGCCAGGCATCAAGAACATCTACCCGTCACTGCCGGACGTTTCGCAGATGGCCGACGGGCCCCAGGCGCAAAGCAGCATAAAGGGCAGGGCCAATCTGACGAACAAGGCCTACAGCCAAAAGATCAAGGACATTGCCGTGCATTTTCCGGCCGGCTCCTATGACCCGGGTTCGATGGTGCGCCTCGGGTTGCCCTACGGCGGCATTGAATTCAAATCCCCACTGCCGCAACCGGGCAGGGAATGCCTGGTACTGACCTATGAGTTGAAGTTCGACAGGAATTTCGACTTTGTAAAAGGCGGCAAGCTCCCGGGCCTCTACGGTGGCACCGGCAATACGGGCGGCAAGATACCGAACGGCCATGACGGCTTTTCCACGCGCTACATCTGGAAAGAAAAGGGCGCCGGCGCCATTTACGCGTATTTGCCCACCAGTAAAACCTGGGGCACGGCAGTCGGGTTGGGTTCCTGGATCTTTACGGTGGGGCAATGGCACAGGTTGGAGCAACTGGTGAAGTTGAATACGCCGGGGCAGGCCGACGGTGTGATTTCCATTTGGTACGACAACCAGCTGGTGCACTCGGAAACCGGGCTGACGTTTAGAGACACGCCGGAGATCACCATCGACGGCTTGCTATTTTCGACGTTCTTCGGTGGCAATAACCCGTCTTTCGCCACGCCGGTGAGTACCAATATCCGCTTCAGGAATTTTGTGATGAGTTCACAGCGCGTAACGGATACTTCAGGGCAGGGCGAGTAGATGAAGAACCTGAAACTGAACATCAAGAAGGCCGCTGTTGCGCTGTTCAATACGCTGCTCAGCCTGGCGTTGTTTTTCAATCTGCGACGCGCGTTGCTCCGGGCAACCGGATGCCGGGTGGGCGCCCGGACCACGATCCACCGCAACGTGGTGTTTTTCTCCTTCGGCAACTTCTCGGTCGGGAAAAACTGCACGGTCAATTACGACTGCTACCTGGATAATCGGGCGGGCATCCGCATCGGCGACAACGTCAATATTTCCCATAACACCCGGGTTTATACGCTGGGCCACGATATCGATGACCCCATGAGTTGCCTGGTGGGGAAGCCGGTGTTGATTGAAGACAATGCCTGGATCTTTCCCAATGTGATGGTGATGCCAGGCGTCACCATCGGAACAGGCGCGGTTGTTTATCCGGGCAGTGTGGTCACGCGCAACGTTGCAGCGTATTCGATCGTGGGTGGCAATCCGGCCAAACATATCCGCTTCAGAAACAACACCATTCGATACAACGCCGACTTTCCGATCTGGTTTGCAGTGTAAGCAATCTCACTGGCCCCACCTTTATTTATGCAGGACTCTGAAGTGAAATCATTAATGATTGCATGGATTGGCTATCAACGACGCGCCGATACCATGAAGCAATACTGGGCGTATGACATTCTGCATCTGCCCAACCAGTTCAAGAAGAAATCCGCGCGGCCGCTGGATTACTTGATCAAGTCGTTTAAAACCCTGAAGACCCTGTTGGCCGGTTCGCCTGACGTGCTATGGGTGCAGTTGCCGCCGAGCCCGGTATTGCATATAGCACTGGCCTACAAGTTTATATTCAACCGGCGGCTGAAGATTATCGCCGATGCCCACAACAGCCTGTTGCGCAAACAATGGATAGGCTTTCCGGGCACGGTAGCGCTGTTGAATAGAATCGATGCCGTCGTCGTTCATAATTTTAAAGTCAAAGAAGAGTTGGCCGGCCTGGGCGTCAAGGACACCAATATCTTTATCCTGGAAGACTTGCCGTGTGACTTTCACGCGGCGCCCGCCAGTGAGCGCGAGACACCCTATGTACTGTTTCCGTGCTCGTTTGATATCGATGAACCGATCGAGATCGTGATCAACGCCGCCCGGGAAATGCCCGGTGTCGACTTCCTGATCACCGGCAAGCATCAGGGCAAGCTCTCCGAGGAGCTCGTGGCGTCACTCCCCGAGAACATCAAGCTGACCGGCTTCCTCAGCAAGGCGACCTTTGAACAGCTGCTGTGCCACGCGAATGTGGTGCTCGGCCTGACCACCCGCGACAACGTTCAGCTGAGCGTGGCCAACGAAGCGGTCAGCGCCGGCAGGCCGATGGCGCTTTCGAATACCACGGTACTGCGCTCGTTGTTTTCCGAGGCGGCGGTGTTTGTCGACACCCTGGACCCGCTGTCCATCAAGGCCGGCGTCGCGCAGCTCATCGCCAATCAAGAAACCTATAAAGAGAAATCGGCCTTGCTCAAAGCCAAGCGAATAACCCGCTGGAAAGGCCAGGCCCAACTGTTAAGAACTGCCGCCACTATTTAATGATGTCTATTACACCTGACAGGAAGGGAACCGTCATGAGTCAATCAAGTGATGTTTTATTGATTTGTTCTGGAGGTGGGCACTGGGTACAAATGAGCAAGTTGCTGCCTGCCTTCGACGGTCAAAAAGTTACCATCGCCACCGTGGATATCAGCATTGGCTCGCAGTATCCAACCCATGCCTTCGCGCAAGTCCCGGACTTTAATCGCAGTGAACCGTTGAAGATCATCAAGGGCTTTTGCCAGATCTTTGCGATCGTTTACCGCAGCAAGGCCAGGTACGTGATCTCCACCGGGGCGGCACCGGGGTTGCTGGGGCTGGTCGCGGGAAAACTCATGGGCAAAAAGACCCTGTGGATCGACAGCATTGCCAATCCCAAGAAGCTCTCGTTGTCCGGCAGGATCGCTGTGTATTTTGTCGATGAGTTGCTGACCCAGTGGCCCACGCTGTCGCAAAACAGCCGCGCCCAATATAAAGGGAGGATTGTATAAATGATATTTTGCAGCGTTGGCACTCAAGCACCCTTTGAAAGAATGCTCGGCTACTTGCATGAGTGGAGTCATGCAAACCCGCAGGTCCCGATTGTTGCCCAGGTAGGCAATAACGAAAATGACCTGGGGCGCATTACGGCTTACAAGACCATCGCCGAGCCGCTGTTTTCCAAGAACTTCAATGCGTCAAAGGTGATTGTTTCCCATGCGGGCATGGGCAATATCATTCGCTCCCTTGAACTGGGCAAACCGATTGTTATTGTCCCGCGCGACAGTCGGCGCGGTGAACACATCAATAATCACCAGTACGACACCGCCGAAAACTTTTCAGACCTTCCCTCTGTGTTTATCGCCCATGATAAAGATGCGTTCTTTTCGGCGATTGATTCGGCGCTTAACTACAGCAGTGCCGAAAGTTCACTGGACTTTACCGAAAGGGACCGCTTGATCAGTTATGTGAAGTCATTCACTTCTTAAGTTTCGGCTGTTTGTCAATCCGCTCTTATTGCCTTTAATCATCGAGTAATCGTTATGATCCCAGTTATATTGTCTGGCGGTTCAGGCACGCGCCTGTGGCCGCTTTCCAGAGCGCTTAAACCAAAGCAGTTTATTGCGCTGCACGGTGACTTGAGTTTGTTTCAAGCCACCCTGGATCGCATCAAGAACCTGTCGATAGAGGGCGAGACCGTCAGCCCGCCGATCATTGTGTGCAACGAAGAACACCGTTTCATCGTGGCCGAGCAAAGTCGATCACTGGACGTGATCCCGCAGAAAATCCTCCTTGAGCCGACCGCCCGCAACACCGCCCCGGCGATTGCGGCGGCAACCCTGTCGGCGCTGGCGGATGGGGACGATCCGATCCTGCTGGTGCTGGCGGCGGACCATGTGATCGGCGATACCCAAGCGTTTAATGCGGCCTTGACGCTGGCCAAGGTGGAAGTCAACAAAGGCAAGATCGTCACCTTCGGGGTTGTGCCCACCAAACCGGAGACCGGCTACGGCTATATCCGTACTCAAGAGGCTGCGGTGGACGGCGCCGCGCATGTCGATGCCTTCGTGGAAAAGCCCGACCTGGCGACCGCGCAAGGCTACCTGGAACAAGGCAACTACTTCTGGAACAGCGGCATGTTCATGTTCCGCGCCTCGGTGATGAAGGCCGAGCTGGAGCGCCTGAGCCCGGAGATCATGGTGGCCGCAGAACTGTCCCTCTCCAACGCGGCCCATGACCAGGATTTCACCCGGCTCAGCCAGGTGGATTTTGTGAACGCGCCCAACGTGTCGATCGATTACGCGGTGATGGAAAAGACCGACATCGCGTCGGTGGTCATCCTCGATTCGCCGTGGAGCGACCTGGGTGCCTGGGACTCAGTGTGGGAAGCGGGCCTCAAGGATCAGAACCAGAACTGCACCCAGGGTGACGTGCTGCTGCAGGACGTCACCAACAGCTATGTGCATGCCAGCCATCGCCTGGTCACGGTTGCAGGGATCAATGATGTGGTGGTCGTCGAGACCGCCGACGCGATTTTGGTGACCACCAAGGACCACGCGCAAGACGTCAAGAAAATAGTCGCGCAGCTGACTGAAAAGCACCGGATCGAGAGCACCAGCCACCGCGAAGTCTATCGGCCGTGGGGCAAATATGACTCGGTGGACCAGGGCTATCGGTACCAGGTGAAGCGGATCACGGTGAAGCCGGGGCACAAGCTGTCGGTGCAACTGCACCACCACCGGGCCGAGCACTGGATCGTGGTGTCCGGCACCGCGAATGTGCAAATCGCCGACAAGCAAGTGCTGCTGACCGAGAACCAGTCCACCTACATCCCCATTGGCGTTGTGCACTCCCTCGAAAACCCGGGGCGAATCCCGCTGGAGCTGATTGAAGTCCAATCGGGCTCGTACCTGGGCGAGGACGACATCATCCGCTTTGAAGACCGCTATGGCCGCCTCGAGCTTGTTTAAAGGAAGATTGAAATGAATGTAACTGTATTTGGAATCGGCTATGTGGGTCTTGTGCAGGCAGCGGTGCTGGCCGACGCGGGGCATGAGGTGTGTTGTGTCGACGTGGACGCGACTAAAGTCGAGAACCTCAAGGCCGGCATTATTCCGATCTTTGAGCCCGGGCTGAGTGCGCTCGTCCAGAAGAACCATGATGCCGGACGCTTGCACTTCACCACCGACGCCGCGCAAGGCGTGCGGCATGGAGAGGTGCAGTTCATCGCCGTGGGCACCCCGCCTGATGACGATGGCAGCGCAGACATCAAGTACGTGCTCTCCGTTGCCGCGACCATTGCGCTCAACATGACCGAGCCGAAGATTATCGTTAACAAGTCCACGGTGCCGGTGGGGACGGCGGACAAGGTCCGGGCGAAGGTGTCCGAGGTGTTGACGTCGCGGGGGCTCGAGGTGGAGTTCCACGTGATCTCGAACCCCGAGTTCCTCAAAGAAGGTTCGGCGGTCGCCGACTGCACCCGGCCCGACCGGATCATCATCGGCAGCGACAGCAGTTACGCCGTGGACCGCATGCGGGAGCTGTATGAACCCTTCAACCGCAACCACGAAAAGATCATCACGATGGACATCAGGAGTGCCGAGCTGACCAAGTACGCGGCCAACTGCCTGCTGGCCACCAAGATTTCCTTCATGAATGAAATGGCCAATTTCGCCGAACGCTTGGGCGCCGACATTGAGGCGGTTCGTAAAGGCATTGGCTCCGATCCACGGATCGGCTACGACTTTATCTACCCAGGCTGCGGTTATGGCGGCTCGTGCTTCCCGAAAGATGTGCAGGCGCTGGAGCGCACCGCGTCGTCGATCGGCTATCAGGCAACGCTGTTGTCTGCCGTCGAGGAAGTCAACAAGCGCCAGAAGCAGCACCTGTTCGGGCATATTCACCACCACTTCGGCGGCCAGCTGGAGGGCAAGACCTTCGCCATCTGGGGCCTGGCCTTCAAGCCCAATACGGATGACATGCGCGAAGCCTCGAGCCGCGTGTTGATCGAACAACTGCGCAGCGTGGGTGCCCGGGTCCAGGCATTCGACCCTGAAGCGATGGCCGAGACCCAGCGCATTTACGGGATGAACGAAGACCTGTTGCTGATGGGCACCAAGGAAGCGGCGTTGCAAGGTGCCGATGCGCTGGTGATCGTGACCGAATGGCGGGAGTTCAAGGCCCCGGACCTGGACTTGATAAAAGAAAAACTGAGCACGCCGGTGATCTTTGACGGCCGCAATATATTTGATCCGCAGCGTATGAAAGCCAATGGTTTCGAGTATTACGGTATTGGTCGCGGGTTATCGGTACGCCCCGTTGTTTAATCCTGACGATTATTAACATTGGTGGTTTGAGCTATCCACAAGTGAGATGATTTCGAGGAGGTTAAGTGCGTGATCCAACAGGATCTTTGCGCAGTTTGCATAGCCTGTTTATCTCCGTTCCATCACTACGCCCTTATTGCATTATTTGATAAGGGGTAAATATCGAGAAGGAGTCTGATATGAGGAAAATACTGTTGGCCGGCGTGCTGGCCTTTAGCAGTACTGCGGCATTGGCGGCAGGTGAAGTCGCGAGCGAGGCCTTGAGCGATGCGGCCGGCGCGAGCGAGCCCCTGTCGTTGAGCACCCCGCTCGTGGGCGGCGTGACGCTCGGTGAAACCGTCGGGGTCGGTACCGCGGTAGTCGGCGCTGCGGCGGCGGCTTCCAACTCGGGCGGCAGTTCCAATGGCGGTACTTCCGGCACCGGCGGCACCACCGGTACAGGCGGTACCACCGGTACCAACTAATAACCCGCAATGTGTGTTGTTCAAGATCACCCGGAACTTCTGGGTGATCTTTTTTAGACTCGCCCTCGACTAGCGTAGTGCCATTATGATTCGTAGGTTACCTGTTCTTTTGCTGGCAAGTTTCAGCTTGCACGGCTGCATGTTTTCGCCTGGTCAACATATGGACACCAGTCAAATGTCCAGTGAGGGTTCTCCCGAAAGTACTCGGGTAGAGTTGATTCCCATCACCCCCAAATTGATTGCCATGGATGCCGCCACGCATGTTCGTGAATCGGTGCCGGCGGAACTGTTGTCTTATGTGCCCGGTGGCTATCGCGTCGGTGCCAATGACCTGTTGTTTATCACGGTTTGGGACCATCCCGAGTTGACGGCACCGTCCGGGCCGCAACAGCAGATCGACGCCAACGGGCGCCTGGTTCGCCCCGATGGCACGTTGTTTTATCCGTATATCGGCAACGTCCCGGTGGCCGGCAAGACCATCGAAGAGCTGCGGGCCTTTATCGCCGGGCGCTTGTCGCAATTTATTGAAAGCCCACAGGTCGACGTCAGCGTCCTGCGGTTTGCCAGCCAGACAGTGGTGGTGACCGGGGCGGTGATCAAGGCCGGGCAACAGCCGATCACCACCACGCCATTGAGCGCCGTCGAGGCCATTGGGGCCGCCGGTGTCGACCCCACGAATGCCGACCTTTCGAGCCTGACCCTGACGCGCGACGGCCGTGAGTACACGCTTGACCTGGACAGCCTCAATCGCCAGGGCTCGCAACTGCAGGGCATCTACCTCAAGGGCGGCGACCGGTTGTACCTGCCCTATAACGACCAGAAACGTGTCTACCTGATGGGCGAAGTCAATCAGCCCCGGGCCCTGAGCTTCAAGGGCAAGTCGATCAACCTGACCGATGCCCTGGGTACCGTAGGCGGCTTGAACCAGACCACTTCCAATGGCAATGCGGTCTATGTGATTCGCGGCGTGGACAACCTGGAAGCCGAACCGGCCAAGGTGTTCCAACTCGATGCCCAATCACCTTCCGCGCTGGTGCTGGCCACCCGGTTCGACTTGCAACCCCAGGACATCGTGTACGTCGGGCCGGCCGGCGTGACGCGCTGGAACCGCCTGATCAGCCAGTTGCTGCCGACGGCCAGTGCCATTGGGATTGGTGCCCGATCGGCCAATGACCTCAGTGAAGTCAACAGCAGATAAGGCGTTATCCCGTGGTGAAAATGTTGCCTACCAGCGCCTGCCTGTCGATGGCGCTCTTGTTGTGCGGGTGTAACCCGTTGATGAGGGCGTCGTGGTACACCCTCGAAACTTCTGTGACGGGCCCGGCCCCGATCAACGTGACCCGCGCCCAGGTCGACGCGGTGCCATACCCGCAGATCCTGGTCACCACCGCCGTCAGCGAGGGCGTGATGGCCATGGCCCGGCGCCGGGGCGACCTGCAGTTCTGGGTCGCTTCCGGCAAGCAAGTGGTGATGATGCGTGACGGCCTGGTGGTACGCACTGTCGGGCTGGGTGTTTCCCTGGATGGCACGCGTTTCAGTGGCGAATCGCCGTTCAAGCGCGGGCTCCAGCATCTGCCCGACGGTTACACCGGCACACGCTGGATCGACCTCTACGACGGCAACCGAATCGGTATCGCGGTCAACAGCCGTTTCAGCAGCCACGGTATCGAGACCCTCCGCATTCTGGACAAGGATTACGCCTTGCTGCGCATCGACGAGCAGGTGGACGCTCCCACCTTGAATTTCCGCGCCACCAACCATTATTGGGTCGACCCGCAGGATGGTTTCATCTGGCGCAGCGAGCAGCATTTGACGCCCCGGTTGGCCCTGAAAATCGTGCAGTTGCGTCCCGACCGGGAGGCAGCCCGATGAAGTGTTCGAAGCTTTTATGGCTGGGCCTGTTGCTGATCGGCCCCGGCACTGGCCAGGCGGCCGTTACAGTCAGTGGCGATGTGCGCAGCCCTGGCGCCTTCGAGGTCAAGCCGGGGGCGCGTTTGCTGGACGTTATTCGTGTGGCCCAACCCAATGCAGAAAGCTACTGGTTGGGCGCCGCGTGGCTGCACCAGTCGTTGGTGAGCACGCAGGAACGCTTGAAGGCAGGGGTTTTGTTCGATCTGAAACTGCTGCAACGAGGGGCCTTGCTGGATGACCGTGGCTCCCGGGCGGACTTGAGTGCGCGTCTGTATCGACAGGTCGAACAGTTGCCGGTCACCGGCCGCCAGGTGCAAGTGCTGGACCCGATCGCCGTGGAGACGGGGTTCGCGCGCAACGCATTGCTGGATGACGGGGACCGGCTGGTCTACCCCGTGAGGCCGTCCACCGTGCAGGTGCTCGGGGCGGTCGCGCAGTCCTGTGATGTGCCGTACCGGGCCATGCGCGAGGTGCGGGATTATGTTGGCGACTGCACGGTCCTCGATGACGCCGAGCGCGATGACCTGTGGCTGATCCAGCCCGACGGCCAGGTACGGCGCGTGGGCGTGGCGGCGTGGAATCGCGAGGACGGCGTGGTGGCGGCCCCCGGCAGCAGGATCCTGGTGCCGATCCGCAGCGACGACCTTGAGACGCCGACCCCTGATCTCAACCAACAACTGGCCGAGTTTTTCGCCACTCAACCGTTGGCTGAGGTGAACCCTTGAATTTACGTTTTGCGGCTGTACTGCTGTTGCCTTGCGGGTTGGCTCACGGTGACCCCCGTTACACCCAAAATGATTTCGGCGGCGTGGGCCTGCTACAGACCCCCACCGCACGCATGGCCCCGGCGGGAGAGTTGAGCGCCAACGCCAACCGCACCGATCCCTACTCGCGCTACAGCTTTTCCCTGCAACCGTTTGATTGGCTGGAGGGTTCGTTTCGTTATACCGCCATCAGCAACCGCAGGTACGGCGCCGAGGCGTTGAGCGGAAGCCAGAGCTTCAAGGACAAGGCCATCGACTTCAAGGCGCGGCTCTGGGAGGAAAGCCGGTGGGCACCGCAGGTGGCTTTCGGTGCCCGGGACATCGGCGGTACCGGGCTGTTTTCCAGCGAATACTTTGTCGCCAACAAGCGCCACGGCAACCTGGATTTCAGCCTAGGCATCGCCTGGGGCTACCTGGGAAACCGAGGCGACTTCGGCAACCCGCTGTCGGTGTTCGGCAGCAAGTTCAACGACCGGCCCAAGAGCACTGCGGTCGTCGCCAGGGCAGGGGACGTGAACTCCAACGCCTATTTCAGGGGCCGCCCTTCGTTGTTCGGCGGGATCGCCTATCAAACGCCCTGGGAACCCCTGAGCCTGAAACTCGAATACGAGGGCAATGACTACAAGCACGAGCCGTTGGACAACCCGATCAAGCAGGACTCGCCGGTAAACATTGGCGTGGTCTATAAGCTGGCTGACAGCGTCGACCTGAGTGCGGCCTGGGAACGCGGGAATACCGCGATGTTCGGCATCACCCTGCACACCAACTTTGTCAGCCGCAAGGCACCGGTCAAGACCTATGACCCGCCCGCCGAACCGTTGCCGGCGCGCATGCCCACCACCCCGGCCGACCAGGTCAACTGGGCCAACGTCGCCGACAGGCTGCAGCAGAATGCCGGCTACAAGGTGGAGCGCATTGCCCGGCGCGGCTCGGAATTGATGGTGTATGGCGAGCAGCAACGCTACTTCTATTCAGCCAAGGCCGTGGGACGCGCCAGCCGGATTCTCGACAACAGCGCCAATCAGGATATCGACTGGTTCACCCTGGTGAACAAGCGCTATGACATGCCCATCGAAGAAACCAGCGTGCCCCGTGCCACCTTCCGCGCCGTGGTGAACAACCAGCAACCGTTGACGGACCTGCACCGTAATACCGAGGTCAATCCGGCGGTTGCCCATCGGGAAACCACGCTCTACAGCAGACAATCCGAGCCGTTCAACTATGGCCTCGGCCTGGGTTACAAGCAGAACATCGGTGGCCCCGACGGCTTGCTTTATCAGTTCACTGCCGACGCCGACGCGGAGTACCGTTTTACCCGCAATACCTGGTGGAGCGGCTTGCTCAGCGCCAACCTGCTGAACAACTACGACAAGTTCACCTACGACGCACCCAGCGGGTTGCCGCGAGTACGCACCGACCTGCGCCAATACATGACCACGTCCGATGTGACGATGCCGAACTTCCAGGTCAACCATGCGCAGCGCCTGGACCGCGACCTGTATGGCATGGTCTACGGCGGCTACCTGGAGTCCATGTACGCCGGGGTGGGCGGCGAGGTGTTGTTCCGGCCGGCGGGCAAGCACTGGTCAGTGGGCGCAGACATGAACTTCGTGCGCCAGCGTGATTTCAACCAGGGCTTCGGCCTGCGGGATTACCAGACCATCACCGGCCATGTCACCAGCTATACCGAGCTGCCCTATGACACCCTGGCCGCCGTCAGTGTGGGGCGTTACCTGGCGCGGGACTGGGGCACCACCGTCGACATCTCGCGCCAGTTCAAGAACGGCGTGAAGTTTGGTGGCTGGGTGACGCTGACCACCGCCTCGAAGGAAGAATATGGCGAAGGCAGCTTCGACAAGGGTATCTATATTTCCGTCCCCTTCGACGAATTGATGAGCACCTCGACGATGCGTCGGGCCAACGTCGTATGGGCGCCACTGACCCGTGACGGCGGCGCACGCCTGAACCGCGGCTATTCGCTGCAGACCATGACCGACGGGCGTGACAGCGAGTTGTTCTACAACAACTTCGAGAAGATCACTGAGTGACGGTGCGGCATCTGCCGACCAGGTTGTCGACTGCCCGGCGTTGAATGCGCCGGGCAGTCGCCACGCCGAACGCTACAGCGCCAGGTGCAATGCCGGCGCGCAACACTTGCCTGACTTTCCTCTTTGATGACTATGCGAATGGCCCGGGCCGGGCGTTGCTGTGGGCGCTATCGTTGCGCCTTGCGGGGAGTGGTGGCGGGGAGGGCGCAAAGCGCGCCTGGTGCCCCGCGCCGCCGATGCAGCGGCACGGGGAAGGGCGGGGTCAGTAGATGTCTTTGGACAGCAGGGTAAACGGCGTCTTGAACAGGATCTTGATGTCCAGCCACAGCGACCAGTTGTTGATATAGCGCAGGTCGATATCGACGCGTTGCTGCATCTTCTCCAGGGTCTCGGTTTCACCCCGGCAGCCATTGACCTGCGCCAGGCCGGTGATGCCGGGCTTGATGCGATGCCGCGCCATGTACGCGCGAATCTTGCCCGAGTAGTAGTCATTGTGGGCGACGGCATGCGGGCGTGGGCCGACCAGTGCCATATGCCCTTGCAGCACGTTGAACAGCTGGGGCAGCTCGTCGATGGAGGTGCGGCGGATAAAGCGCCCTACGGGGGTAATGCGTGAGTCGTTGCGGCTCGCCTGGCGCACTTCGTGGTCGTCATGCACGCGCATCGAGCGGAACTTCCAGACCTTGATCACCTCGCCGTTCCAGCCGTGACGATCCTGCTTGAAAATTACCGGGCCGGGAGAGGTGAGTTTGATCAGCAGGGCGAACAGCAGCAGCAACGGGCTGAGCAGGAGGATCGCCAACAGGGCCAGGCTCTTGTCCAGCAGCGACTTGCTCAGTGCGGCGGTCGGCCGGCTGGTCAGCGGGCTTTCATTGAGGAAGATCGCGGGCAATCCATCCACCTCGGCCACGCTGTGGTTGAGCAGCAGCATGTTGTTGAGGTCGGGCACCCAGATCACGTCCACGCTGATCTCCAGCAGGTTGAGGTACAGCGCCTCGATGTGGGTCGCTTCCTGGAGAGAGTGAGTGATGTACAGGCGGCGGATACCGTGCTGGCGGATCAGCGCGGGAAGATCGGGCAAGTCACCGAGGATCTGAGGCTGGGTGCCGGCCTGGGGGGAGGTGGTGCGGGGACCTACGAGACCGACCAGAGGGGAGCGTTTTTGCCTGGCGAGAGTATTGGCCAAGTCGGTTGCAAGTTTTCCCGTACCAATAATCAGCGATTTCTGGCGCTCATGTAGTTGCCGGTGGTAGTACCTGGATAGACTGTGAATGGGAATGTAGCAAAGGGCTAGTATTGGATAGCTGACAGCAGCCCAGAGTAGCAGGATCTCGAAGGGAAACAGCGAACTGGCATTACAGGCTATGCCGACCGCGAACAATATGCCCAGGGTCAATAACCAGCCGGTGAATAATCGTCCCAGCCCAACAAAAAAGTCATCTTTTTTGCTATAGACGTCACATAACATGTAGGCCGGTATAGAGGCCAGTATTGTAATGGCTGCCAATATCCGGTAATGGGATTCCAATTGCCCGGTCTTGAAAAGTACCAGTGAAAACAAAAGTACAACGACCACACTCAGGGCAATTGCCCACTGTCCCCAAAAGGTCAGGCCTTTGGGTGTAAGGTTACGATGCATTCTTCTGTTGTTAAGCATACTTCTGCTCCCTGTGGTATCCACTCACGTGCTGGCAGGTTAAAGCGAGGCGTGGTTTTAATGACTATCAAATGGCAGGCGCACGCGTAGGCGTGCGTATTGATAGTAATAAATGGCAGGGAGCAATGGCTGACGACTTATAACGCGGTCATGTTGTTATAAAATGGCAGATAGAAAGGCGTTCTAATAGGCAGGGTGAATTGTAATTTTTATGAAATAATTATTGTTCTGTGACGTTCGCGCGACTGCTCAGCGGGCTTTTTATTTTTTGTGTCAGGCAGTAGCCACGGTTACGCACCGCGCGGAACAGGCGTTCGCCATCATTCACGCGCTTGAACTTGTCCTGCAATCGGCTAAGGCACATTTCAAGCCCGCGATAGAGGTCGGGCTCACGTCCGATGTTGCGGATAAGTTCTTCCTTGCTGACCACACGTTCTTCATGGTTCAACATTTTCTTGATCAATGCCGACTCAATAGTGGTCAAGGAAATGCGTAGCCCACCTTTCACCAGCGCACGATCTTGCTGGGTAAGTAGCCAGACATCGGGGCCGCGTAATGCAGAGGATGAGTTAACTGTTTCCGCGGTGGTGTTATTCAGGTCCGTGTGTGTGACGTCTGATTTTAGAGCCGTGATGTTAGGTTTTTTTGATGCGTCGTAAAGTTGTCGGGTCAGCCGATTACTGGCTTCGTAAAGTCTTTTGGCGGCGACATAGTTACTGAGCCACAGATTGAAATTCTGCTCTTTGGTAACGGCGTAGGAACTGGTCGAAGCGTCCGATGTTTTTTCCACGGTTTCGATCAGCGGCCCGCTGTCGACGTCGTAATGTAAAAATGCCACATTTGGCGTGAAATCGTGCAGTGCGATTGACGGGTACGTCGATGTAAATGTGTGTTTCTTGAGAGAACTCATGGCATTCACCGATTCCAGGAAAGTACGGGGGTTCATAAACTATCAGCAGGTGAGAAGTAGGGGCCCTGAAAATAGTCAAAAGGCAAGCGTCTGGCGAGAAGTGCGCTGTCGGCGTGCTCGACGTTGTCGGCGATGAAGGAGACCCGGGTGGTGCTCATCAGCCCCAGCATCTGGTCGTAAAGCCGGTCGAACAGGCCCGAGCGGGTGTTCAGACTGAGCCTGAGGGCCGAGTCTGGAAAAGGCATTTTTATATAGTCATAAAGACTCAAGTCGATCAGCAGGTCGGTGTTTTTTGTATTTAATGTGTAATTGTTATAGGCAAGCTTCAGGTTGCTCTGGTCTTTCAGGCTATACAGTTGACGGATCATGCTCCGGCGTTCCAGCGGGCCCGGAAGGGTGTCCAGTGTATTTTCAACGCTGACAATGAGTTGTTGTCTGTTTTTTTCCAGCGTGTGTGAAGTATCGATAATTTCCTTGAGCAGGTCCTCATTCATCAACAGCGATTGCTCAATTCGGAAAAACTTGTGGAGGCCCGGGCTTTTATCCGCGCGCAAACGTTTACTTGTGCGGGCAAATGAACTCGGCCTGGCATGTTGCAGGGCTTCGCTGTAGGCGTCTTTAAGTTGTTCGGAATAAAACGGGCAGGCGTCATCACGCGGGCTGTCGAGCGCAGGCTCGGCGTGGACGCGGATCTCACTGCCCCACAGCGTGCAACTTCGTTCAAGTATCGCTTGCCGCGAAAAGGTGAAGCAGGCTGACGCCTCACGTAATAGGGTTCCGCTATTCACGGTTCGACCGCTCCCTGACGGGGTGGATATGATTAACCGAAGCCAGCCCTCTGCTTAGTTTGTAGCCGTAACCGCGAATGCTCTGAATTATATTGCTTCCGTAATGTGATTTTATTTTGCCACGTAACCGGCTAATCGATTTTTCGAGGGCCCTTGAATCATAAAATCGGGGATTCAGCCCCATTACCACGGCGATTTCATCATGGCTTAGCAATCGATTATGAATGAGCGCTTCCAGTACTTTCATTTCGACAAAGGACACTTCGAGCTTTTTGCCACCCCCGTAGATGCACATGCGATCCTGATCGAGTAGCAAATCAGTATTACTTAGCCAGTATGTCTCGCTGAGGAACGCTGCAAACAGGGCAAGTTTTTTCTCGGGCGAGCTCTCGACGACCTTTATGCAGTAATCGGCGCCTGCGAGATAATATTTGGTTTTGCTTAGTGTAGTGGCGAAGGTGACAACCAGGAAAATGGTGCTGCCAGGATTTTCCGATCTGGTTTTTTTAATGATGTCCAGCGTTTGGGTGCTGGCAGAGGGGGTGTCGATCTCTATGATGATGGCACGGTAATGTCCATGGCTTTCATAGGGACCGATTAGTTGGCCGTAGGAGCGTGTATCGACTTTTAGATTTTTCGGTACAGTACGAACTATAAGCTCGCTGAAGTCCTCGGATTTCGATGGGGTCCGTGCAATAGCGAGGACGTTGGAAAAATGCATCACGTTGCTCCCTTTTCCGGCATGCGAGGCCGTCAATTCAATCGCTGCAGGCGTTTAGATGTTAATCGAATTGAATACGCCAAAACGTGACAAATTTTAACATTCGGCACTTTATTTGCGGGGGGTAAGGCGGATTTCAGGCGGGTGTTGAGAGCGGGTTTGTGGACCGGAGTACTCATATGCTAGTGCAAATTTTTTAGTGTGCGATAAGTATTTTAGGCGGGTTGATTTTTTTTGGCTGGAATGATTTAAGCCTTCTAGTCCCTTAGCTCTAAAAATGCTTATACGTGACTATTTATAATAATCCAGCAAGGCGATAGCGGGCGTCGTGTGCTGGGGGATGCTCGCGCGGTCGGCCAGGTAGCGCGCCGGCGGTTGGCCGATGGCCTTGCGGAACATGGTGATAAAGCCGCTGGCGTTTTCATAGCCGAGGTCCAGTGCCACCGTCTGCACACTTTCGCCTTTCGCCAGGCGCTGCAGTGACAGGATCACATGCAGTTGCCTGCGCCAGCGGCCGAAACTCAGGCCGATCTCCTCCAGCAACAAGCGCGTCATGCTGCGTTCGCTCATGCCGATGCGTACGGCCCATTCGCCCAGGGTGGCCTTGTCGCTGGGGTTGGCCAGCAAACTGTCGGCCAGGCGCCGCAGCCGAGTGTCCCGGGGCATGGGCAGGTGCAGGGCCTCCACCGGTGCCAGTGCCAGTTCGTCCAGCAGCGTGGCCACCAACCGGCCCTGGGCGCCCTCGGTGTCGTACAGCGGCGGGAAGCTGACGGCCTTGCTGATCAATTCGTGTAACAACGGCGATACCGCCAGGGTGCAGCATTGCCGGGGCAGGGCGCCAGCGGCGTCGGGGTCGACCAACAGACAGTAGATATCCGCTGCCCCCGACCCGCGCGCGGCATGGGAAAGGCCGCCCGGAATCCACAACGCGCACTGGGGGGGCACGATCCAGATACCTTCTTCGATGACGCAATGAATCACCCCGCGCAATGTGTACATCAACTGGCCCTTGCGGTGCTGGTGCGGTGCGTGCTCCCAACTCGCAGAGGTGCTTGAAGCGCTCACTGCAACCACCGCACGGGGAATTGCATCGGCGAGGGCCGGGCGCAAGGGGTCTCGGGTTTCGAGGCGGTGGTTGTACATGGCGGCGCGGCGTCTTGGCTGGAATGCGAAACATTCTGGCCATTCTGTGCAATGGCGTCCAGTGATGGCATGGCTATCATGAGAAACATTCTCGTTAAAGGAGCTTCCCATGCAACTCGACAGTTCAACATTCCCCGTGGTGAAAATCGTGTTTGACGCCCCCAGCGACACTCCCCCGCAAGATACCTTTGGCGCATTCGAGGACTTGTTGCAGCGCGAGGAACCCTTCGTCCTGCTGCACGAGAAAGCCGTGGATGAAAGCACTCACGAGCATTCACACGAAGAACGCAAACAGGCCTCGATCTGGATGAAGAAGCACAAGGTGGCCCTGCGTACTTTCGTCAAAGGCATGATCCAGGTGGAGCCCAGCGCAGCCAAGCGCCTGGCGCTCAAGCCGTTTGCCGTGATGTTCGGCAAGGCGTGGGGCTACCCGTTGCTGGTGGTGGAATCCACGGATCAGGCCTGGGCATTGGCGCGGGATGTGCTGGATACCCAGGTGTCGGATGTGGCGCACTATTGAGTGTGGGGCGCTGCCGTGCTGCCGCGTACTGTGAGTTCGAACGGCACTACAACCTGACGCTCCGGCAGCGGCGTTTTCTCGATCAGTGCGATGAGCATCTCGACGGCCTTGCGGCCGAAGATTTCGGCAGGCTGGGCAATGGTGGTCAGCGGCGGGTCGCAGTAGGCCGCGAAGGGGATGTCATCAAAGCCCACCAGGGAAATATCCTGGGGCACGCGCAGGCCCTGTTGCTTGATGCGCTTCAAGGCGCCGATGGCCATTTCGTCGTTCTCGCAGAACAGCGCAGTGGGCCGCTCGGGCAGGGCGAGCATGTTGCCTGCGCCCTCGAAACCGGCGTGCAGGGTGAAGTCGCCGTGGCAGATAAGCGCCGGGTCGCGGGGGATGCCCGCCGCGAGCAAGGCATCTTCATAACCGGCCACGCGGTCACGGGTCAGTGGGCTGCTTTTCGGGCCTTTGATCAAGCCGATGCGGCGGTGGCCGAGGTCGATCAAGTGCTGGGTCATGGCCCGGGCGGCGCCACGGTTGTCGAGGCTGATGGTGGGGTGGCGACCGTCCTGGATCACCTCGCAGGCGTTCACCAGTGGCGGTGAGTCGCTGCAGTCGCTGAACGGGTCCGAGGCCCGCAACTGAATCACACCATCGGCCTGATGGGCGTGGACCAGTTCGGCGAACTGTTTTTCGATTTCTGCCTGGCCCCGAGTGTCGCACAACAGCAACCGATAACCCGATGCCTGCGCCGCTTGCTGTGCACCGCTGATGACCCGGGCGAAAAACGTGTTGGCAATCGCCGGCACCAGGATCACCAGGTTGCCGGTGCGCCGCGAACGGAATTGCACCGCCATGCGGTTCGGCCGGTAGCCGGTCTGTTCCACGGCGGCGTTGACCTTGTCGCGGGTCTCGGGCAACACGCGTTCAGGGCTGGCCAGGGTCCTGGACACGGTGGCCACCGAGACCCCGGCCAGGCGGGCGACTTCACGAATATTGGACAAGACCACCTCGTTATCAGAACAGCAGCCTGCAAGTTTACCGCAGTCGGGGTTTGACACCGCGAGCAACCAGGCCTAAATTTCCGGCACGATGTAACCGGTTACATCATGATCGGTAATTGCCCATAAAGAGAAGACTTGCGATGACGGTTGCTGTGCAAAAAATAAGAATGGGCTTTGTTGGCGGCGGCGAAGGCGCCTTCATCGGCCAGGCTCACCGCCAGGCGGCGGGGCTGGATGGGTGTTATGAACTGGTGTGCGGTGCCTTCAGCCGTGAGCCCGAGAACAACCGGAGCACCGGCAATGCGCTGGGCCTGCCCGCGTCCCGCTGTTACAGCGAATGGCAGCAGATGCTCGCCGCCGAACAGGCACTCCCGGCCGAGCAGCGCATGCAGCTGCTGGTGATCGTCACCCCCAATCATCTGCATGCACCGATTGCGACCCAGGCGCTGCAGGCGGGCTTCCACGTGTTCAGCGAGAAGCCGGCCGCGCTCAATCTTGCTGAAGTGCAGGCGCTGGCAGACGTTGTCAAAAACAGTTCCGGGCTTTATGGGCTGGCACACACCTACCTGGGTTACCCGATGGTGTGGCAGGCCCGCGACATGGTGCGCAATGGCGTGATCGGCGCGTTGCGCAAAGTGATCGTCGAGTACCCACAAGGCTGGCTCAGCCAGGACGTGGCCGGGCAGGGCAACAAACAGGCGGACTGGCGCAGCCGGCCCGAGCTGTCGGGACTGGGCGGCTGCATCGGCGACATCGGCACCCACGCCTTTTCCCTGGCCGAGTTCATCGCCGACCAACCGATCGAACAGCTTTGCGCGAACCTGGGCATCCATGTACCCGGCCGGCAACTGGATGACGATGCCGCCATGCTGTTCAAGATGGCCTCCGGCGCCAGCGGCGTGCTGATCGCCAGCCAAGTGTGTGCCGGTGAAGAGAACCCGCTGAAGATCCGCCTCTATGGCGACAAGGGCGGCCTGGAATGGCGCCAGGAAGAACCCGCCAGTCTGATCCATCGTTCCCTCGACCAACCGCTGCGCATTCTGCGTTCCGGCGTCGGCCAGCCCTGGCTGTGCGACGCGGCATTGCAGCGCATGCGCCTGCCCGCCGGGCATCCCGAGGGTTACCTGGAAGCCATGGCCAACCTCTACCGCGACTTCGCCAAGGCCATTCGCCAGGGCACCGAGGCCGTTGGCGTACCCGGCATCGAAGTCGGCGTGCGCGGCATGGCCTTTATCGAAGCGGTGATCGCCAACCATCGCGGCGACGCGAAGTGGACCACCCTGGCGAACCACCCATGAAGGAGACTACAGACATGCGCGGCCCAGGCATTTTTCTCGCCCAGTTCATCTCGGACGAAGCGCCTTTCGACACCCTGGCCAACATCGCCCAATGGGCGGCGTCCCAGGGCTACAAGGCGATCCAGTTGCCCACACTCGGCACCCGCTACATTGACCTGGCCCGCGCTGCAGAAAGCCAGGCCTACTGCGATGAACTCAAGGCGACCTGCGCCCATGCCGGCGTCGAAATCAGCGAGCTATCGACCCACCTGCAGGGCCAACTTGTGGCCGTGCACCCGGCATTCGACACGCTGTTCGACGACTTCGCCCCGGCCCATCTGCGCGGCCAGCCCCAGGCACGGACCGAGTGGGCCATCGACCAATTGAAACTCGCCGCCCGCGCCAGCCAGCGCCTTGGCTTGACGGCCCACGCGACCTTCTCCGGCGCGCTGCTCTGGCCGTACATCTACCCCTGGCCACAACGCCCCAGCGGCCTGGTGGAGCAAGGCTTTGCCGAGTTGGCCAAGCGCTGGCTGCCGATTCTCGATTGCTTCGAGGCGGCCGGCGTCGACCTGTGCTACGAAATCCACCCCGGCGAAGACCTTCACGACGGCGCCTCTTTCGAGCGCTTCCTCGAAGCCGTCGACCACCATCCCCGGGCCAACATTCTCTACGACCCCAGCCACCTGCTGCTGCAGCAAATGGATTACCTGGGCTTCATCGACCGCTACCACGCGCGCATCCGCATGTTCCACGTCAAGGACGCCGAGTTTCGCCCCGACGCGCGCTCCGGCGTGTATGGCGGCTACCAAGGATGGGTCGACCGCCCTGGCCGTTTTCGCTCATTGGGCGATGGCCAGATCGACTTCAAATCGATCTTCAGCAAGCTCACCCAGTACGACTTCCACGGCTGGGCCGTGCTGGAGTGGGAGTGTTGCCTGAAGGACGCGCAACAAGGCGCGGCAGAAGGGGCGGAGTACATCCGCCAGCACATGATCCGCAAGACCAGCAAGGCATTCGATGACTTCGCCGGCGTGACATCCGACGAGCAATCCAACCGACGGCTGCTGGGCCTTCCCGACGCCTGAACAGCGCCTCTGCCCCAAAATAACAATAAAACGGTGACCACAATGAAAGCGCGACTGAGCGTCATGATGTTCCTGCAATTCTTCATCTGGGGCGGCTGGTTCGTCACCCTCGGCACCTTCCTCGCCAGCAACCTGGGGGCCAGCGGCGGGCAGATCGGCATGGCGTTTTCCACCCAGTCGTGGGGGGCGATCATCGCCCCGTTTATCATCGGCCTGATCGCCGACCGCTACTTCAACGCCGAGCGCATCCTGGCGGTGCTGCACCTGATCGGCGCGGTGCTGCTGTACCAGCTGTACCGCGCGCCGGACTTCGTCGGCTTTTATCCCTACGTGCTGGCATACATGGTCATCTACATGCCGACCCTGGCACTGGTGAACTCGGTGGCCTTCCGGCAAATGAGCGACCCGGCCCAGGAGTTTTCGCGCATCCGTGTGTGGGGCACCCTGGGCTGGATTGTTGCGGGGCTGGTGATCAGCTTTGTGTTCGCCTGGGATTCGCAGCAGTCGATCACCACGGGCGCGTTGCGCAACACCTTCCTGATGTCTGCCATCGCGTCAGTGGTGCTGGGTTTCTACAGCTTCACCTTGCCGCGTACCGCGCCCTTGAAAGCCGAGGCGGGCAAGGGTGATATCAAGCAACTGCTCGGGCTGGATGCGCTGGGGTTGCTCAAGGATCGCAGCTACCTGGTGTTCTTCATCGCCTCGATCCTGATCTGCATTCCCCTGGCGTTCTACTACCAGAACGCCAACCCGTTTCTCGCGGAAATCGGCGTGACCAACCCCACGGCAAAAATGGCCATTGGGCAAGTGTCCGAGGTGCTGTTCATGCTGCTATTGCCGCTGTTCATCCAGCGTTTTGGCATCAAGGTCGCGCTGTTGGTGGGCATGCTGGCGTGGGCGCTGCGCTATGCGCTGTTCGCCTACGGCAATAATGGCGAGCTGGCCTTCATGATGTTTACCGGGATTGCGCTGCATGGCATCTGCTATGACTTCTTCTTTGTCTCGGGGCAGATCTACACCGACGCCAAGGCCCCGGAGCGCTTCAGGAGTTCGGCGCAGGGGCTGATTACCCTGGCTACGTACGGTGTGGGCATGTTGATTGGGTTCTGGGTGGCAGGGCAGGTGACCGACCACTATGTGGCGGCGGGTGGCAGCCATGACTGGCGCAGCATCTGGTTGTTTCCGGCGGGGTTTGCGCTGGTGATCTTTTTTTGTTTTTCGCTGGCGTTCAAGGGGCGGGAGCGGGTGGCGGGCTGACTGAGTACGATGTCAAGGCCAGCCAAAATCAAAGGTGGGAGCTGGCTTGCCTGCGATAGCATCGCCTCGGTGCAACTGATACATCGAGGTGTCTGCATCGCAGGCAAGCCAGCTCCCACACTGATTCTCTTTGCCTGTTTGAGCGTGTTGTTGGCTGGTGTGGAACTCAGGCTTTACCGGGGCTCTTGAACAGATCAAGCATCAGCAACAACGCACCCAGAGTGATCGCGATATCGGCGAGATTGAACACACCCGTATGCAGCGGGCCGACATTCACCACCAGATAATCGACGACATGGCCGTCGCGAAAGACCCGGTCAATCAGGTTCCCGGCGCCGCCCAGGGCAATCAGGAAAAGTGGTGCGGCCTTGCGCAGGGAGTGGTTCCAGTTCGTCCAGGCCCAATAACCCGCCCAGCACACCACCGCGGCCACGCCGACGATAAAGATCAGTTGCTTGACCTGGGTTGGCAGGCTAGCGCCCAAGCTGAGGAACGCACCCGGGTTCAAGCTCAGCTCCAAGGCCATGTTGACCGGGCTTGAACCGAACCGGAACGTTGTGGCTTGAAGCGAAAACAGCGCCAGCAGTTTGATCAACTGGTCCACGGCGATAAACGCAATGCCCATCAGCACCGCAAAGCTTCGTCCTCTCAAGGCGTCCTGCTTCTTCAACGTTTCACTCCTTCATGTTTTTCGCCTGAGCCGGCGGCGGCCCGAAGATATAGCACGGCCTGCGCAGCGTCCATCTTTGCACCGGCAGCCTGCCTGGTTCCGGCGTTTCAGGTATCCTCCGCGCCCCGCTCAACAACTATTCCCATACCATGCCAGAACAAAACATGCAGGCCCTGTTGGAGTCGATCCTCGACGAAGTCCGTCCACTGATCGGCCTCGGCAAGGTCGCCGACTACATCCCCGCGCTCGCCGACGTGCCGGCCCAGCAACTGGGCATTGCCGTGTATGGCAATGACGGCTCGTCCTACTGCGCGGGTGATGCTCACACCTTGTTCTCCGTACAGAGCATCTCCAAGGTATTCAGCCTGGTGCAGGCCATCGACCATGGCGGCGAAAGCATCTGGGAACGCCTGGGCCACGAACCGTCGGGGCAGCCGTTCAACTCCATGGTGCAGCTGGAGTTCGAGCGTGGGCGGCCACGCAACCCGTTTATCAACGCCGGTGCGCTGGTGATCTGCGACATCAACCAATCGCGCTTTGCCGTGCCGATTTTGTCCATGCGTGATTTTGTGCGGCGGCTGTCGGGCAACCCGCAGATACTGGTCAACAGCGTGGTGGCCGAATCCGAAGCCCAGCACGGTGCGCGTAATGCGGCCATGGCGTACCTGATGAAGTCCTTCGGCAACTTCCACAATGACGTGGATGCAGTGCTGCACAGCTACTTCAACTATTGCGCATTGCAGATGAGCTGCCTGGACCTGGCCAAGGCATTTTGCTTCCTGGCGAATGAGGGGGTGTGCACCCACAGCGGCGAGCAGATTCTGACGGCGCGCCAGACCAAGCAAGTGAACTCGATCATGGCCACCAGCGGGCTGTACGACGAGGCGGGGAATTTTGCGTATCGCGTCGGGTTGCCGGGAAAGAGCGGGGTAGGCGGCGGGATTCTCGCGGTGGTGCCGGGGCAGTTTACGGTGTGCGTGTGGTCGCCGGAGTTGAATGCGGCAGGGAATTCGCTGGCGGGGATGAAGGCGTTGGAGTTGTTGAGCGAGCGTATCGGATGGTCGGTTTTTTGAAGAGACTTGATCGCTCCCACGCTCTGCGTGGGAGCGCTGCCCTGGACGCTCTGCGTCTGCCTTTGTGACGCGGAGCGTCACCGTAGGCATTCCCACGCGGAGCGTGGGAACGAGCTCAGCGCGGGCTGGTTTGCGCGCATCGATCCAGCGCTTTGTCGACCAGCATCTGCACACCTTCCAGCATCCGGCAAATGCCCAGCGCCACGTTGCGCTGGGTACCATCGACTTCGAAGGCCAGGTGAGCGGCGATGACATTGATCGACGCCAGGTCTTGCGAGGCATTGGCCAGCAAGGTTTCCGTGTCCAGGTCCGTACGCACGGTAAATAATCCATCGAACGGTAGCTCGGTGGGTTCAGGCGGTTGGGGTTGGGCGTCAGGTTTCAGATAGTGGTGAATGGCGCGGTAAGCGGCTTCTTGAAGCCGGTCGGTGTGCGGTGGGGGATTGGGGCTGTCTTTAATCATGGTGAAGCTCCGTCGATAAGTGGAGCCACCACCGTTCGCGGTCAAACGAGGAGGGTGGCAGCTGTACGCGGGTTGACCGACCGGTTATCAACGAACCCGGCATACCCGAAGGTATCCCGCGCACAGCCGCCGCGACACGATACCTCAGGCATAAAAAAAACGCCTGGAATAGGTGTGGGCGTTGCAGTCGTCGATTGGTCGGACGGTCAAATCCGGTCGCTGAATTGGCAGCGACTGCGGGAGGTTAGTCAGCCCGGGTCCGACCGACAACCTGAAACAGTTGTCGGAAAAATCCGAGCATGTCTCCCTCAGTCAGAGACGGTCCATGTTGCACAATCGTGTGGTCCAGGCCACCGCCAAGTCGGTGCTCCGGCTATTGATCGCTCCCACGCTCTGCGTGGGAGCGCAGCCCTGGACGCTCTGCGTCTGCCTTTGTGACGCGGAGCGTCACCGTAGGCATTCCCACGCGGAGCGTGGGAACGAGCTTAAAATCCGAGTGCGTCTCCCTGTCGAGGAGAGTGCTGCTACCATCGACGCAATCCCTCATCAGTCAGAGACAATCCATGTTGCCTAATCGCGTGGTCCAGGCCGCCGCCAAGTCGGTGCTGCAGCAGCTCGTTACGCGGATCACGCCACAGTCCACCGAAGCCTCCATCGCCGAAATGGCGACGCAGATGCTCGCGGATTCCGGCTATCCGCAGACCTGGTATTACGACTGCCCGGCCTTCGTATTGCTGGGTTCGCGCAGTGCGCTTTCGGTGTCGGGACGCGACTATCGGCCCAGTGATGAAGCCGTTGGTTTACACAATCTGATCACGGTGGATTTGAGCCCGAGAGCAGGCAATGTGTGGGGCGACTGTGCCCGCTCTTTCTATGTGGAGGAGGGCGTGTGCCGGGCGGTGCCGGTGGGGGCCGAGTTCAGCAGGGGTTATGAAGTCGAGCACCTGCTACACGCGATGATGCGCACATTCGCCCGGCCTGAAACCACGTTCAACGATCTCCACGCGTTCGCCAATGACCTGATCGCATCCGAGGGTTTCGAGAACCTCGATTTCGCCGGCAACGTCGGCCACAGCATCTGCGAGCAGCGTGACCAAAGGCTCTACATCGAGGCGGGCAATCATCGGCGCCTGGAGGAGGTGACGTGCTTTACCTTCGAGCCGCATGCTCGCGTGCGAGGCGGTCGCTGGGGCTACAAGCATGAAAATATCTATTTCTTCAGTGATGAGGGAAAGGTCTGCGAGCTTTGACGAAGGCGCCGGTCTCCTGAGGACACGCGGCGCCTTCGGTTTTTTCGCGAGCAAGCTCGCTCCTACAGGGAGAGGCGATCCAGCAGGCTGTACCACGCCACGCCCGCGCCGATGTAGAAGCGTTGCAAGCCATGCAGTGGCAACCGCTGCAAAGGCGTTACCGGGTAAGCGAAGTCGGAGCGGCTGTCACACAGGCGTCCGGCCAATTGCTGGCCGAGGCTGGTGCACAAGGCAATCCCGCGTCCGTTACAGCCCAATGCCAGGGTCAGGCCGGGTGCGGGTTCGTGGACGTGGGGCATAAAGTCCCGGGTGATCGCGATCCGGCCCGCCCAGCGGTACTCGAAGTCCAGCTTGCCCAGCTGCGGAAACAACAGTGCCAGCGAACGTTCCAGGTGCGCAAAATCCGTGGGCCCGGTGGGATCTTCGAACAACCCGCGCCCGCCCATCAGCAGGCGGCCATGGGCATCCTTGCGAAAGTAAAGCAACAGGCGCTGTGCGGTTGAGACGGTTTCCTGCCCCGGCAAAATGCTCTCGGCCCCAGGCCCGCTCAAGGGCCGGGTGGCGACGATAAAACTGTTGGCCGCGAGCACACTCTGGGCCATGCCGGGCCACAAGTCGCCGCTGTAGCCGTTGGTGGCCAGTACCACCTGGCCGGCCGACACCTGCGCGCCGCTCGCGGTCTGCAACTTCCAGCCCGCGCCCGCCTGTTGCATCGCGGTCACTGCGCTCTGCCCATGAATGCGCACGCCCGCCGCCTGGGCTGCACGCACCAGGCCCCGAGCATAGGCCAAGGGTTGGATGGCGCCCGCGCGACCGTCCAGCCAGCCACCGGCAAACGCCTGGCTGCCCATGCGGGCGGACACCGCGCCGGCATCCAGGCGCTGCACCGGCACCCCGCGACGCGCCCACTGTTCGGCCCGGGCGTGCAGGCCCGCCACGCCTTTTTCGGAATAGGAAACCTGCATCCAGCCCTTGCGTGTGGGCGCACAGTCAATGCCATGGCGCTCGATCAGGTTGAACACCAGGTCTGCCGAGTTGGACACGGTGTTGATCAGTGGCTCGGCGCGCTCGGCACCGTACATCTGCACCAGTTGATCCGGGTCGTATTTGAGTGTCGGGTTGACCTGCCCGCCATTGCGCCCGGACGCGCCCCAGCCGGGCTCGTTGGCCTCCAGCACGCACACGCTCACGCCGCGCTCCGCCAGGTGCAGCGCCGTGGACAAGCCGGTATACCCGGCGCCGACGATGGCCACGTCCACCTTCAATGACTCAGCCAACGCGGGTGTTTGCGGTGCAGCGGGCGCCGTCGCGGCCCAGAGTGACTTCATGGCAGGCTCCGGGTGTTGGCCGTCGGGTGCAGCACGCGGCGCAGGAAGTCCTGGGTGCGCGGTTGTTGCGGGTTGCCCAGCACCTGCTCGGCCGGCCCGCTCTCCACGATGTAGCCGCCGTGCAGGAAGCACACGCGGTCGGCCACTTCCCGGGCAAAGCCCATTTCGTGGGTCACCACGATCATGGTCATGCCTTCGTCGGCGAGGGTGCGCATGACCTCCAGCACATCGCCCACCAGTTCCGGGTCGAGGGCCGAAGTGGGTTCGTCGAAAAGCATGGCGTCGGGTTTCATCGCCAGTGCGCGGGCGATGGCCACTCGCTGTTGCTGGCCGCCGGAGAGTTGTTCCGGGTAGGCATCGGCCTTGGCCGACAGGCCTACTTTATCCAGCAGCGCCAGGGCTTCCTCCCGGGCCTGTTGCAGCGGTTCTCCCTTGACGTACACCGGGCCTTCCATCACGTTTTCCAGCACGGTGCGATGGGGGAACAGGTTGAAGCGCTGGAACACCATGCCCATGCGGCTGCGCAGGGCGTGTACGGTCTTGCTGCCACGTTGCACGGTTTCGCCGAACACGTTGATGGTGCCGCCGTCGTAGGCTTCCAGGGCGTTGATGCAGCGCAGCAGGGTGGATTTGCCCGAGCCGGACGGGCCGATCAGGCACACCACTTCGCCCTTGGCCACGTCCAGGTCGACGCCGTGCAGCACGCGATGGGTGCCGTAGTGTTTTTGCAGTTGGCGAATCTCGATCATGCTTTTTTCCTCCGGCCCAGGTGCTGTTCCATGCGGCGCAGGCCATACACCAGCGGCAGGCTCATCAGCAGGTAGAGCAGGGCGACCAGGGTGTAGACGGTCATGTTCTGGAAGGTGGACGAGGCGATCAGTTGGCCCTGGCGCGTCATCTCGGCCACGGTGATGGTCGACACCAGCGATGAGTCCTTGAGCATCATCACCAGGGTGTTGCCGTAAGGCGGCAAGGCGATGCGAAACGCCTGGGGCAGGATAACCCGGCGCATCATCAGCACCGAGCGCATGCCCAGGGCTTCGGCGGCTTCACGCTGGCCCTGTTCGACGGCGATGATGCCGGTACGGAAGTTCTCCGCCTGGTACGCCGAGTAGGCGATGCCCATGCCGATCACACCCGCCTGGAATGCACTGAGGTGCACGCCCATGTCCGGCAACACGAAGTAGATGTAGAACAGCTGCACGATGATCGGCAGGCCGCGAATCACATTGATCACGGTGCTCGCCGCCCACGACAGCGCCTTGATCGGCGACAGCTTGAGCAGCGCCAGCACCAGGCCGATCGCGCTGCTGAGCAGGAACGACAGCACGGTGATCTGGATCGTCACCCAGGCGCCTTGCAGCAGGATCGGCAGGAAGTCCTGGGCGTTTTGCAGGAATTCAGCCGGGTTCATGGCTGCACCCGGGCATCAAGCCCCCACTTCTTCAGGATCGCGTCCAGGGTGCCATCGGCCTTGATGCTGGCGATGGCCTGGTTCAGGCGTGCGATGGTTTCACTGTCGCCTTTGCGCACCACCAGGCACACCTCGCCGACGTTGACCGGCTTGTAGTCGGCGGCGAGCTTCACGCCCTTGAACAGCTTCTGGCGGATCTGGTACGCCACCACCGGCTGGTCACCCACGGCGGCCTTGATGCGGCCCAGGCTCAGGTCGCGGACCATTTCGCCGATGGAGTCGTAGGTGCGGATTTCCTTGAAGATCCCCAGCTTGTTGAGCATGTCGTAGAAGATCGTGCCGGCTTGTACACCCACTACCTGGTCCTTCAAGGAACTGAGGTCGGTATAGGTCGCGTTGTCGTCGGCACTCACGATCAGGCCTTCACCGTAGGCGTACACCGGCGCGCTGAAGTCCACCACCTGGGCACGCTCCGGGGTCTTGAGCATGCCGGCGGCGATGAAGTCGAGCTTGCCCGAGGTGAGGGACGGGATCAGCGCGGCAAAGTTGGTCTGCTCGATTTCGCTGGTGAAACCACCGGCCTTGCCCACTGCGTTGGCGACGTCGACCATCACGCCCTGGATGCTGTTGCTCTTGATGTCGAGGAAGGTGAACGGCGAACCGCTGGCCGTTGCACCGACTTTGTACGAGGCTGCACCGGCGGCGTGCACGGTGGCCACGCAAAAGGTGGCGCAAAGACCGAAGGCGAGGCGGCGAAACAAGGGCGAAAGACTGTTCATCGGGTTACTCCAGAAGGAAAACGGATCGTCAGTACCGCGAGCGGTTACCGAGCAAACCGCAAGCTCTGTGCCATTTCGATTAAACAAAATCGTTTTACGCTATGAAAATTGAAGAAAATGAACCATTCGTATCGGTATGCGATTTTTAGTGGTCGAATTTCGCGATTTCGTGTAGAAATATCGCCACGCTTGATCGACCTGACCGCGAGTTCGCCATGTCCGAAGAACGCAACAGCTTGCACAACCAATCCCTGGAAAAGGGCCTGTCGGTGCTCAAGGCATTCAGCGCCCAGCGCCGCAGCATGAGCCTTGCAGAGGTGGCCGAAGCCGCCGGCATGACCAAAAGCTCGGCCCAGCGCATGGTGTTTACCCTCGAGAGCCTGGGTTACCTTCGGAAACACTCGCGCACCCGTCATTACCAACTCACACCACGGGTGCTGGAGTTGGGCTTCAGTTATCTGGATGCGCATTCGCTGATTGAAGTGGCCAACCCGTTCCTCTCGGAATTGACCCGCCTGACGGGAGAAACCTCGTGCCTGACCGAGCCTGCCGGTTACGACATGACGTATATCGCGCGGTTTGTCAGCTCGGGCTTCGTGCCGGTACACATGCCGATTGGCTCGCGGGTGCCGATGTATTGCACGGCGTCGGGGCGCGCGTATCTGAGTGCGTTGCCGCAGGATGAGGCGCTGGCATTGATCGAGCACAGCCAGCGGGTGGCGCACACCAGCCAGACGTTGACTGAGGTCGACAGGATCATGGAGTCGTTGCAGCAGGTGCGCGAGCAGGGCTATGCGGTGAATGGCCAGGAACTGTTCCTGGGGGACATGACCATCGGCGCGCCGGTGCTGGGGGCGAACGGTCGGCCGGTGGCGGCGGTGCATGTGGTGGCGCCGACCAGTCGCTGGAGCCGGGCGGATGCAGAGAAGCAGTTGGCGCCGGCGTTGTTGCAGTGCTCAAGGGCGTTGAGCAATTCGGCGCGTAACCTGGAGTAACCCGCTC
>NZ_JACAPZ010000017.1:347072-399089 GCF_013385475.1 Pseudomonas sp. G5001 | reverse complement strand
CCACATTTTGATCTTCATTGTTCTTTGATATTTATGTGAGCCCCAACAAAAAATGCGCCCCTGAGGGCGCATTTTTTTGTTCGGTCAACTATCGCCTGTCAGGCAATCGCATCCCAGGCACGGTCACCGTTCTCGTCTTTGATCCGAGTCGGCAAGCCCATCACGTCCAGCGCCTTCAGGAACGGCTCAGCCGGCAGTTCCTCGACGTTGGCCATGTGCTTCACGTCCCACTCGCCACGGGCAACCAGCAGCGCTGCGGCTACCGGCGGTACGCCGGCGGTGTAGGAAATGCCCTGGCTGTCGGTCTCGGCGAAGGCTTCTTCGTGGCAGGCCACGTTGTAGATGAACAGCTCGCGTGGCTGGCCATCCTTGGTGCCCTTGACCAGGTCGCCGATGCAGGTCTTGCCGGTGTAGCCAGGCGCCAGCGACGACGGGTCGGGCAGCACGGCCTTGACCAGTTTCAGCGGCACGACTTCCAGGCCTTCGGCGGTGGTGACCGGTTTTTCGGAGAGCAGGCCGAGGTTTTTCAGCACGGTGAACACGTTGATGTAGTGTTCGCCGAAGCTCATCCAGAAACGCACATTGGGCACGTCGAGGTTTTTCGACAGCGAGTGCACTTCATCGTGGCCGGTCAGGTACAGGTTCTGCGAACCGACCACAGGCAGGTCGTCGGTGCGTTTGACTTCGAACATGGTGTTGCTGGTCCACTGGCTGTTCTGCCAGCTCCACACCTGTCCGGTGAATTCGCGGAAGTTGATTTCCGGGTCGAAATTGGTGGCGAAATATTTGCCATGGGAGCCGGCATTGACGTCGAGAATGTCGATCGAATCAATGCGGTCGAAATGCTTTTGTTGCGCCAGCGCTGCATAAGCGTTGACCACACCCGGGTCGAAGCCCACGCCAAGGATGGCCGTGATGTTCTTCTGTTTGCACTCTTCCAGGTGGTTCCATTCGTAGTTGCCGTACCACGGCGGGGTCTCGCAGACCTTGCCCGGCTCTTCGTGGATGGCGGTGTCGAGGTACGCCACGCCGGTGTCGATGCAGGCACGCAATACCGACATGTTGAGGAACGCGGAACCGACGTTGATGACGATCTGCGATTCAGTCTCGCGGATCAGTGCCTTGGTCGCTTCCACGTCCAAAGCGTTCAGCGCGAAGGCCTGGATGTCGGCGGGTACCTTGAGGCTACCCTTGGCCTTGACGCTGTCGATGATGGCCTGGCATTTGGAGATGTTGCGCGACGCGATAGCAATACGACCGAGTTCGTCGTTGTGCTGCGCGCACTTGTGGGCCACCACCTTGGCGACACCTCCTGCACCAATGATAAGAACGTTCTTTTTCAATTGCTTTATCTCTCCTTTATCTGTCCGCTTTACGAAAGGCTGGACAGGTAGTCGTCGTAACCAAATTCACGAACCACTTCGACTGTACCGTCGAGTTGTTTCACTACGATGGACGGCATTTTCAGGCCGTTGAACCAGTTTTTCTTGACCATGGTGTAGCCTGCCGTGTCGATGAACGACAGTCGATCGCCGATGGCCAGCGGCTGATCAAATTGGTACTCACCGAAGATGTCCCCGGCCAGGCACGACTTGCCGCACACCATGTAGGTGTGTTCGCCATTGCTTGGCGCCAGCTTGGCGTTCAGGCGATAGATCAGCAGGTCCAGCAGGTGGGCTTCGGTGGAGCTGTCTACCACGGCGAGGTTCTTGCCGTTGTAGAGGGTGTCGAGCACGGTCACTTCCAGGGAGGCGCTGTTGGTGATCGCCGCTTCGCCGGGTTCCAGGTACACCTGCACGTCGTACTTCTGCGAGAACGCCTTGAGGCGCTGGCAGAAGGCGTCGATGGCATAGCCTTCACCGGTGAAGTGGATGCCGCCGCCGAGGCTGACCCAGTTGACCTTGTGCAGCAGCGCGCCGAAGCGTTCTTCGATGGTGTTGAGCATCTGGTCGAACAGGTTGAAATCACCGTTCTCGCAGTTGTTGTGGAACATGAAGCCGGAGATTTGCTCGATCACACCTTCGATCTTCACCGGGTCCCACTCGCCCAGACGGCTGAACGGGCGCGCCGGGTCGGCCAGCAGGTAGTCGGAGCTGCTCACTTGCGGGTTGACGCGCAGGCCGCGGGTCTTGCCTTCGCTGCGCTCGGCAAAGCGCTGCAGCTGGCTGATGGAGTTGAAGATGATCTTGTCGCAGTTGTCGAGCATCTCCTCGATTTCATCGTCGGCCCAGGCCACGCTGTAGGCGTGGGCTTCACCTTCGAACTTCTGGCGACCCAGCTTGAGCTCGTACAGCGACGACGAGGTGGTGCCGTCCATGTATTCCTGCATCAGGTCGAACACCGACCAGGTGGCGAAGCATTTGAGGGCCAGAAGAGCCTTGGCGCCGGACTGTTCGCGCACGTAGGCGATCTTCTGCATGTTGACCAGAAGCTTCTGTTTGTCGATGAGGTAGTACGGCGTTTTGATCATTTTCAGAGCCTGCGGCGGTGCCTGCCAAAAAAGGACACGCATTGTGCCCGCACTTGGGACAGATCGAAAGGTTAGTCAGCGGAATTTGCTGGCCCGGTTATAAGCTGGCCTGTGAATATGACAGGCCGTAGGTATGATGAGCCGCTTTGATAACGGACCACGGCTTGGGCGACGAGAGGTGAGAATGGACGCATGGACGCAGCATTGGCTGGAAGCTTCGGGGAGCCTGGCGCAGTTTCGCCCGGAGTTGATCCGAGAGTTTGAGGTTGCCTACGAGGCAATCGCGCAACTGCTGCCGCCGCCGCGGCTGGACATTCTGATCCAGCGGTTGCCGGGGGAGACCCTTCCGGAACTCGGCCTGGTGGGCCGTGCTTATCGCAGCACGATGTTCAGCATGACCCTTGATCCCGATAACCCGAATTTCCTCACCAGCCTGCGAAGCGGTGCATTGCGTCGACACGTGGTGCATGAGGTGCACCATTGCCTTCGCATGGCGGGCCCCGGTTATGGCTGGACGCTGGGGGAGGCGATGGTCAGTGAGGGCCTGGCCGGGCAGTTTGTGCGGCAGGTGCTGGGCAGTGAGCCGGAGTTGTGGGAGCGGGCGCTTGCCCCCCAGGAACTGCTGAGTGCCCCGGTAGACCGCCAGCTTCTCGAGGCCACGTATTACGACCACAGTGAATGGTTCTTTGGTACCGGCGCGCGGCCAAGATGGCTGGGATACACGCTGGGCTACCAGATGGTGGAGGCCTGGCTGGCAAAACAGGGCGAGGTGGACGCCGCCACATGGGTCAATGTACCCGCCCAAGACATACTCGCCAACGCCGCCAAAGCGGGTTTGGTGGCCTGACTTTGAAATACAAGCCCACCAAACAACCCCTATCCCCTGTGGGAGCTGTCGAGCCTCAGCGAGGCTGCGAAGGCGGCGGCACAGCCGATAAATAAGCTGCCTGACACACCGCTATCGCAGCCTCGCTAAAGCTCGACAGCTCCCACATGACAAAAACGCACCCACACTGACATTAAACCGTCATCTCCCCCGAACGTATTCAGGCCGGTTGTCGTTGATCACCTGCATGAAGCCTCCTGATCAATTAATGATTTAGCGTGGGTTGCATGTTCGTCCTGTACCGGCACAAACCCGCAGCGCAGATAAAAGCTTGCGCCCTCGTGGGTGTCGGTAGACAGGCGCACGACATGGAAGGATTGCGCCGCGCGTGCCAAAAGCTGGCCCACCAACGCTTTGCCCACCTGGCGTCCCCTTGATGCCCGTGCGACGTATACCCGGCGCAGCCTGCCAACCTCCGGACCGGCGTAAGGGTCATGGGACAAACCGCCAACGGCGATCAACTGCCCGTTGCTGAATACACCCAAAAGACATTCGCCTGGCTGGTCGAATCGGTTGGCGCCGTTGTGCCACTCTGCAACGAGTCGCGTGAGAAACCTGAACCCTTCGGCGACGGCTTCTGCTTCCAATACCAGGATCTCTTCGGGCAACGCCGAGAGGGTGCGTATCGACAAACCGTCCTCTGATTCAGCCACTGCGATTCTCCAGATCCAGCCAAGCGGCCTTGGAGTCAACGCAGGAGTGCTCCTGCTTGCCAGGCAAGAGCGGCGTATCGAGTGTAGCGATTGCTATCGAGACCCAGTCTGGGTAAACACCATTGATATCGGACCAGAACATCGACGAGCCGCAGCGTGAGCAAAACTCACGAAACACACCCTCGGAAGATTCATAAGCCTTGAGCGTTTGCAGCGAAGACTCGATGTGCACCGACGATTTCGGAGCACTCGCGTATGTCGCGAAGGCGGAGCCATGACTCTTTTGGCATTTTTTGCAGTGGCAATGCGTCACAGCTTTCAGCGGTGTCGATACTCGGTAGCTGACCGCGCCGCACAGGCAGCTACCCTGGTGAAGTCCTTCCATGTTGATTCAATCCCAAGCTCAATGGAGTGACTATACCGCTCTCCCATGAGCCTTGAGCAAGTCCGGTTTTCGGTATCACGTATTGGTCTTCAACTTGGTCCACAACCGAGTGGCCAGCCGCGCAATCGCTGGCGGCAGGTCCTCCACGATAAACAGCTTGTCCATCACGCTTTTCGGCGGGTAGATCGCCAGGTCTTGCTTCACCTCAGGGGTCACCAGCTCATCCGCCGCGCTGTTGGGGTTGGCGTAGTGGATGCTGTTGCTAATGTTGGCAATCACCTTGGGCTCCAGCAGGTAATTCATATAGGCATAGCCGTTTTTCTCGTGCGGTGCACCCTTGGGCATCACCACCATGTCCAGCCACAATGTCGAGCCTTCGTCCGGGATCGAGTAGGCGATGCTGATACCGTTTTTCGCTTCCCTGGCGCTGGCGGCAGCCTGTACCACGTCGCCGTTAAAGCCGATCACTGCGCAGATATTGCCGTTCGCCAGGTCGCTGATGTACTTGGAGGCATGGAAGTACTGGATGTAGGGGCGGATTTTCAACAGCGCCTGCTCGGCCTTTTTGTAGTCGGCCGGTTCGTGGCTGTGGTGCGGCAGGCCCAGGTAGTTGAGGGTGATCGGCAGGATCTGCGTGGGGTTGTCGATAATCGCCACGCCGCAGGCGCTGAGTTTCTTGATGTTGTTTTCATCAAAGAACAGGCTCCAGGAATGGGTGACGTCGGTGGTGCCGAAGATCGCCTTGATCTTCTCGACGTTGTAGCCAATCCCCGCCGTGCCCCACATATACGGGAAGCCGTACTGGTTGCCCGGGTCGTTGGTCTCCAGCTTTTTCATCAGCAACGGGTCGAGGTTTTTCCAGTTGGGCAGTTGGCTTCGGTCGAGCTTCTGGATCGCCCCGGCCTTGATCAGCCGCGAGAGGAAGTGGTTGGACGGGCTCACCACGTCATAACCGGTATTGCCGGTCATCAGCTTGGATTCCAGCACTTCATTGCTGTCGTGAATGTCGTAGGTCGCCTTGATCCCGGTCGCTTTGGTAAAACTGGTCAAGGTGTCATCGGCGATGTAGCCGTTCCAGTTGGAAATGTTCACTTCTTCGGCGGCGTACACAGCCGCCGGGAGCGCGCTGAGGATGACCGCCAGGGACAGACTGTTGATGTGCATGTGAATCACCTTTATCGAGGTTTCTTGTTCTAGATTTCTGTCCGTGCTCGAACCGTTTCCACGCCCATACGCAGCATGGCACCGATGTCGAACAACGGCCGGGGTGGCAGCCAGCCGGGCTGTGCCCTGTGCATCACAGAGTGCAGGAGCGAGGAAGTCTGGCCCGACGCCCACTCGGCCAGCAGTCGACCCCACAGCGTGCCGCGGGCCACGCCTGAACCGTTGCAGCCCGCGACGGCATACAGGTTGCTTTCGACCCGCGCGAAATACGGTTGACCGCTGCGGGAGGCGCTCAAGTGGCCGGTCCAGGTGTAGTGGATGTCTTGTTCGGTCAGCCACGGGAAGCGTCGCTGCATGCCCTTTACATGGTGTTGGCGCCGGTGCAACAGGTCGCCGTTGGACAAGTCCCGGGTGCGGTACTCCGCTGTGTTGCGGATCATCACCCGATGGTCCGGTGTCAGGCGCACCGTGGCACCCAGTGGCCGCGTGGACAGCACGCCCCACGGTTCCACTGCGCCGATCCGGCGGTATTCCTCATCGCTGAGAGGGCGGGTGAGGCTGGCGCTGAGTTCCATCGGGAACGTCGCACTGGCCTCAAGGCCCACCCGTGGAATAAAGGCGTTGAGGCACACCAGCACCTGGCCGGCTTCAATGCAGGCGTCCAGGCCGTTGGCGCGAATGCCGCCATTGGCCATGCGCTCAAGGCCGGTGATGTCGGTGTTCTCATAAAGCGTCACGTTGTCCGGCAGCGCTTCGAGCAAACCCTTCACATACTTCGCCGGTTGCAGCAAGGCGTTGCCGTGGCCGCACCAGATGGCGGCCTGGTAATGCTCGGTGCCGAGTGTCTGCGCGAGTGCGGCACCTTGCAGGAACTGCGCTGAAGCACCCGCGGCACGCAAGGTCGCCAACTTGGCATCCACATGCGCAAGCTTGTCGCGATCGTGCACGGCGAAGTAGTAGCCGCTGTCCCGAAAGTCGCAGTCGATGGCATGGCGGGCGATGCGCTCGCGCACTTCATCGCTGGCTGCGCGGGAGATCGCGGTGTCCACCTCAAAGTCAGCGAAGCCTGCGTTGCCCATCAGTTCACTTGCAGCGGGATGCTCATGGGCCACCACAAAACCGGAATTACGCGCTGAGGCACCTTGGGCGGCGCGCTGGCGGTCGACGATCACGATGCGCGCCTCGGGGTGCATCTCGGCCAGGTTGTGCGCCGCACACAAACCGGTGATGCCGGCGCCGATCACCAGCCAGTCGGCTTTTTGTAGGCCGGTGAGTCGGTCCCGGGCGGGGAGGCTTTCAGTCTGGGCAATCCAGCCACATGTGTTTTCCATGAAGATCCTCGGCTGTATGCGTTGCTGGCATAAATAAGTTCGGGCTGCAGCTGGAATCTATAGGGCCTGCGGTGATACAACCAACGTTATAAAATCATCCAGCCATTCGGAAAACGCATGGATAACATCCGTCACGTGCCTTCGCTGCAGGGCCTTCAGGCGTTGGTTGAAGTCAGCGACTGCGCGAGCTTCACCGTGGCTGCGCAGAAGCTGTGCCTGACCCAAAGCGCGGTGAGCCGCAAAATCCAGCAACTGGAAAGCCATTTCGGCGTGCCGATGTTCACCCGGACCAGCCGCAGCCTGCGCCTGACCTCTGAAGGTGAGCAGGTGCTGGCCAGTGCCCGGAGCATCCTGGCGCAACTGAAGGGGCTGGAGGATCGGCTCTCGCCTCGTAAACGTCCGTTTCGCATCCGCCTGCATGTGTCGCTGGCGGTGCGCTGGCTGCTGCCCAAGCTCAGCGATTTCTATCGCAACCATCCCGATATTTCCCTGGCAATCGAGACCGTCGCCACCGAGGTGGTCGAGCCGGCGAGTGACAGCGATGCCTACATCCTTTACCTGCCCAAGCCCGACAACGATCCTGCGCGGCTGACCTTGTTCCACGAATCATTGGTGCCGGTCTGCGCGCCGGGTTTGGGGCCACTGGCTTCCGTGGAACAGCTCGAACACTTTGCGCTGCTGCATCGTTCAGCCGACAAGCAGGACTGGATGACCTGGCTGGCGGCCAATGGCGCGCGGTCGCTGGACGACTACCGGCATATCCCGTTCAACCTTGACGAATTGGCGCTGGATGCCGCCGCGCGCGGGCTTGGGGTGGCGATGACGGATCTGACGCTGGCGGCCGAGTCGATCGAACGGGGTGTGTTGGTGGTGCCGTTTGGTCAGCCGCTGGTGACCGGCGGGGTGTATGCATTGTGCTTGCAGTCATCGGCGGCGTCACACCCAGGCTGCGTGCTGATCATGCAGTGGTTTGGTCAGCAGGCGCGGCATGCTAACGTCACGTCTTGACTCTCTATCGCCAGCCCATCCATGAAAATGCCCGATATCGACGCCATCCAGGCGTTCGTCCTGGTCGCCGAACTCAAGAGCTTTACCCGCGCTGCCGATGCCATCGGCGGCACCCAGGCGGCTATCAGCCTGAAGATAAAACGCCTCGAAGAAAGCCTTGGCCGCAAGCTGCTGGAGCGCACGCCGCGACGGGTCACGCTGTCGGCCCATGGCCAGATGTTTTTGGCCAGCGCCCGCCGCTTGCTGGACAACTACCAGGATGCGATGAATTGTTTTGGCCCGCAGAAACGCACCTTGCGCGTGGGCGTCAGCCACCACATTGTCGGCGCCGATCTCAGCCTGTGGCTGCGACGTTTGGCGACCACCGACCCGGACGTGATCGTGGCGTTCAGCCTCGGCACCTCGCGGGATATGTTGATGAACTACGAGCAGGGCAAGCTGGATGTGGCGATGATCCTGCGGCACGACAACCGTCGCCAGGACGGCGAAGTGGTGGGCATCGAACGCTTTGGCTGGATGGCTTCCCACGACTTCGAATTGCGCCAGGGCGGGGCGTTGCCCCTGGCGATCCAGCCGGAACCCTGCGGCATGCGCAGCATGGTGATGGCGGCGCTGGCCGAGCAGAACCGTGCCTGGGAAGAGGCGTTTGTGGGCAGCGGGATCCTGGCGATCGGCGCTGCTGTGGTGGCGGGGATTGGCATCGGTGCGATGGTGGGGCGGATGGCGCCCGGTGGCTGCGTCGACGTGGAGCAGCGTTTCGACCTGCCGCCGCTGCCCAGTCGTGAAGTGGTGCTGTATACGGCGCAGCGGGACTCTCAGGCGCAAGCGTTGATCCGCACGTTGAGCGCCGATATTCCCGCCGATTGAACTAGAAAATCAGGCGCCCGGTCCAAGCCATCAGCAGCGCCAGGCTGCCGATGCCGAGGAGTGTGAGCCCAAGGGCTACGAAGTGAACGAGGAGGGTGGTCAGTGGCGGCTGCTGTTCCATGTGGGGGCTTCCTTGGGGCTTGGGAAGCAAAAGTATGCTGAGCGGCCGAGCACCGAAACAGACGCCGCCAGATATTTCAGTGATAAGCAAAACGAAGGCCCACCCACTCCCGCGCGCGTGGAGCATGAGCGCCGCGCGATCACTCAAGCCTGGGCGGTGCATTTCATCATGAGTGGAACTTGTGATCATCTCAAATAAAATGAGTTTGTCTCACTATCACTCGATCCCGACAATGGCTCCCATACAAACACATTGGAGCTTTACGTCATGGCTGTTGCCCATTCCCTTGGATTCCCGCGCATTGGTCGCGATCGTGAACTGAAAAAAGCGCAGGAAGCGTTTTGGAAGGGCGAGCTCGACGAAGCCGGCCTGCACGCCGTAGGTCGTGAACTGCGCAAGACGCACTGGGACCTGCAAAAGAAAGCCGGCATCGAACTGTTGCCCGCCGGTGACTTCGCCTGGTACGACCAGGTACTGACTCACTCGCTGATGTTCGGTGTGATCCCCGAGCGTTTCCGCCCGGCCGACGGCAAAGCCACCCTGCACACCCTGTTCGGCATGGCCCGTGGCGTCAGTGACAACTGCTGCGGCGGTGCCCACGCCCAGGAAATGACCAAGTGGTTCGACACCAACTATCACTACCTGGTCCCTGAATTCAGCGCCGACCAGCAATTCCAGCTGGGTTGGGAGCAACTGTTCGAAGAGGTCAAGGAAGCCCGCGACCTCGGCCACACCGTCAAGCCGGTGGTCATCGGCCCGCTGACCTACCTGTGGCTGGGCAAGGCCAAGGGTGGTGATTTCGACAAACTCGACCTGCTGGACCGCCTCCTGCCGCTGTACGGCCAGATCTTCCAGCGCCTGGCGGACCTGGGCGTGGAATGGGTGCAGATCGACGAGCCGATCCTGGTGCTGGACCTGCCGCAGGATTGGAAAAACGCCTTCGAGCGTGCCTACAACCTGATCCAGCGCGACCCGCTGAAGAAGCTGGTGGCCACCTATTTTGGCGGCCTGGAAGAGAACCTCGGGCTGGCCGCCAACCTGCCGGTGGACGGCCTGCACATCGACCTGGTGCGTGCACCGGATCAGTACCCGACCATCCTCGATCGCCTCCCGGCTTATAAGGTGCTGTCCCTGGGCGTGGTCAACGGCCGTAACGTATGGCGCTGCGACCTGGAAAAAGCCCTGGCCACCTTGCAGCATGCTCATGAGCGCCTGGGGGATCGCCTGTGGGTGGCGCCATCCTGCTCGTTGCTGCACAGCCCGGTAGACCTGTGCCGTGAAGACAAGCTGGATGCCGAGCTGAAAAGCTGGCTGGCGTTTGCCGTGCAGAAGTGCGAAGAGGTGGCGGTGCTGGCCCAGGCCGTGAACCAGCCTGAAGCGTCGAACGTGATCGCCGCCCTGGCCGAAAGCCGTGCCGTGCAGGCGGCCCGTGCCGCTTCGCCGCGTATCCACAAGCCGGCGGTGCAAGCCCGTGTGGCGGCGATCACCGCCAAGGACAGCCAGCGTGACTCGCTGTTTGCCCAACGTATCGAGAAACAGCGTGCCGGCCTTAATCTGCCGCTGTTCCCGACCACCACCATCGGTTCGTTCCCGCAAACCGCTTCGATCCGCCTGGCTCGCCAGTCCTACAAGGCCGGCAAGTTGAGCGAAGCCGAATACGTCGAAGCCATGCACAGCGAGATCCGCCACGCTGTCGAAGTGCAGGAAAACCTTGGCCTGGACGTATTGGTGCACGGTGAGGCCGAACGTAACGACATGGTCGAATACTTCGCCGAACAGTTGGACGGTTATGTATTTACCCGCTTCGGCTGGGTGCAGAGCTACGGTTCCCGTTGTGTGAAACCGGCGGTGATTTTCGGTGACCTGAGTCGTCCGAAAGCCATGACCGTGGAGTGGATCCGCTACGCCCAGGGCCTTACCAACAAGGTGATGAAGGGCATGCTGACCGGCCCGGTGACCATGCTGATGTGGTCGTTCCCCCGTGAAGACGTGAGCCGCGAAGAACAGGCGCGGCAACTCGCCCTGGCGATTCGTGACGAAGTGGTGGACCTGGAAGCCGCCGGGATCAAGATCGTGCAGATCGATGAAGCCGCGTTCCGCGAAGGCTTGCCGTTGCGCCAGGCGCAGTGGAAGGAATACCTGGATTGGGCCACTGAAGTGTTCCGCCTGTGCGCCTCCGGCGTGCGTGACGAAACCCAGATCCACACCCACATGTGCTACAGCGAATTCAACGATGTGATCGAGTCTATCGCGGCGATGGATGCCGACGTGATCACCATCGAAACCTCGCGCTCGGACATGGAACTGCTGGAGGCATTCGAAGCCTTCGCTTACCCGAACGACATTGGCCCAGGTGTGTATGACATCCACTCGCCACGGGTGCCGGATGCCTCGGAAATGGCCAACCTGCTGCGCAAGGCAGCCAAACGCATCCCGGCCGAACGCCTGTGGGTCAACCCGGATTGCGGCCTGAAAACCCGTGGCTGGCCGGAGACTGAAGCGGCGCTGATTCACATGGTGACTGCGGCGCGTCAACTGCGGGCCGAACTGGCCTGATCCAGACACCCGGAATCAAACGCCGGGTGAAGATCAAAAATGTGGGAGCGGGCTTGCTCGCGAATACGGAGTATCAGCCGCTGGAGATGTCGACTGACCCACCGCATTCGCGAGCAAGCCCGCTCCCACATTGGGTCACCGGCGTTATCAAAATCATGAAATTGCCAGCATTACCCCGCGCAGACTAGAATGCGATCAATTCTTAATTACGCTTGGGCCCCACCGCCCGGCGCGCCCCGGTGATCGGCATGTCGTCTCCCCTCAATCTGCATATCCAGGACCTGTACTGCGAACACCATGGATGGTTGCACCGTTGGCTGGACCGCAAGCTGGGCAACGCCAGCGATGCCGCCGACCTGGCCCATGACACGTTCATGCGCCTGCTCACCCGGCAAACCAGCACCCACCTGGGCGCCGAACCACGGGCGTTGCTGACCCATATCGCCAAGGGCCTGATGATCGACAGCTGGCGCCGCCAGGAAGTGGAACGCGCCTACCTGGAAACCATCGCCCACCTGCCCGAACAGCATGTACCTTCGCCGGAAACCCGCTGGCTGATCCTCGAAGCGCTGTACCGCATTGAGGCGATGCTGCGGGATCTGCCGGAAAAAACCCGCCAGGCCTTCCTGATGTCGCAGATCGACGGCCTGACCTATCAGCAGATCGCCGATGCCCTGGGTGTGTCGCTGATTTCGGTCAAACGCTACATGCGCGATGCCTTCCTGGCCTGCCTGAGCGTGGCATGAGCCAGTCGATTGATCCGCTGATCCTCGGTGAGGCCGCCGACTGGATGGTGCAGCTGCAATCCGGCAGCGCCACCGATGAGGACCGCCGCGCTATCGCCCAGTGGCAGGGCCGCAGCGCCCAGCATGCCCAGGCCTGGCAACGGGCGCAGGCGATTCTGGGGGACTTCAACAGCGTGCCGGCGGCGATTGCCGGCGATACCTTGAAGCGCATCGGGCGCAAAAAATCCCTCGGCCGACGCCAGGCGCTCGGGTTGTTGCTGGCGGCCGGCCCGGCGGCCTGGCTGGCGTATCGGCAGGTGCCGTGGCAGCAGTGGACCGCCGACCAGCACACGGCCATCGGCGAACAAAGGAACCTCACCTTGCCCGACGGCACACGCATGCTGATCAACACCGGCAGCTCGCTGAATATCGCGTTCTCCGAGCAGGTGCGGCGTATCGAGCTGCTCAAGGGCGAAGTGCTGATCACCACCGCCAAGGATTCGGCCCATCGCCCGTTCATCGTCCAGACCCGCCACGGTACCGCCAGGGCCTTGGGCACCCGATTCAGCGTGCGGGTGGGTGAGCAGGCAAGCCGAGTGGCCGTGACCGAAGGCGCGGTGGAGTTGCTGGCGGCGCATGCCGGCCAGGGGGTGATCGTCAAGGCGGGCGAGCAGGGCGCCTTCAGTGTTGACCGGGTAGCCGCCGTCGAGCCGCTGGACGTCAGCACCCTGACCTGGGAGAACGGCATGCTGCTGGCCCAGCATATGCGCCTGGCGGACCTGCTGGATGAGCTGGGGCGTTATCGCGCCGGCGTATTGCGCTGCCATGCCTCGGTTGCCGACCTCACGGTGTCGGGTGCGTTTCCCCTGCGCGACACCGATGCCAGCCTGCACCTGTTGCAGGAAACCTTGCCGGTCAAGGTCAGCAGCCTGACGGGGTATTGGGTGACGGTCGAGCCGCGCTGATCTTTTTCAACTTTCGCTGATACCTTTTTCGTTGTCGCCCGGTGTAGGGGAGAACCCTCAACATTGCTCCGCGCCGACAGGAATGCCCATGACCGCCAGACCGCTCCCGTACTGCCCCCGTCCGTTGAAGGCACTGAGCCTGGCGGTCGCCCTTGCCGCCGTCGCACCGCTGCAGAACGCCCAGGCAGAAGATGCTGCGCCAAGCAGTGCGGCGCGTAGCTATAACATCGCGGCGGGGCCGCTGGGGAATGTGCTGGCGCAGTTTGCGGCGTTGTCCGGGGTGCCGTTGTCGTTCGATTCCACGTTGCTCAACGATCAACAAAGCCCGGGGCTGCAAGGCAGCTACAGCGCACAATCGGGTTTTGCCCAGTTGCTGCAAGGCAGCGGCTACACCCTGCAAGGCACCGGCACCAACGGTTATACCGTGGTGCCCCAGGCCAGCGGCGGTGCGTTGGAGTTGGGCGCCACCACCATCAGCGGTGAAGCGAGCGGGGCGCAGGCAGACACGTATGCCGGTGGCCAGGTGGCACGTTCTGCACGCCTCGGCGTGTTGGGCAATCGGTCCATCAACGACGTGCCATTTAGCGTGGTCAGCTACACCTCGAAAACCATCGCCGACCAACAAGCGCGAACCGTCGGCGACGTTTTGCTCAACGACGCGTCGGTGCGCCAGTCGTCCGGGTTTGGCAACTTCTCCCAGGTGTTCACCATTCGTGGGCTGCCGCTGAGCACCGATGACATCGCATTCAACGGCCTGTACGGCGTGCTGCCCCGGCAGATCATCACTACCGAAGCCCTGGAACGGGTGGAGTTGTTCAAGGGCCCGAATGCCTTCGTCAACGGCGTGTCGCCCTCGGGCAGCGGGATCGGCGGCAGCGTCAACCTGGTGCCCAAGCGCGCTGAAGACACGCCCACCCGCAGCGTCACCCTCGATTACGCCAGCGACAGCCAGGCCGGCGGCCACATCGACCTCGGCCAACGCTTTGGCGAAGACAACCGCTTTGGCGCCCGGGTCAACCTGGCGCGGCACGGCGGCGAAACCGCTGTGGATGACGAAAACAAAAGCTCGCAGTTGATCGCCGTTGCCCTGGATTATCGCGGCGAGCGCTTGCGGGTCTCCACCGACTTTGGCTACCAGAAAGAACGCATCAATAACGGCCGCTCGGTGGTCTACCTGACCGGCACCAAAGTGCCCAGCCCGCCGTCGGCCAAGGACAACTACGCCCAGGACTGGAGCTGGTCGCAGCTGGAAGACACCTACGGCATGGTCAACGCCGAATATGACTTGAACGATAACTGGACGGCCTACGCGGCAGGTGGCGCCAAGCACACTCGGGAGAACGGCCAGTATTCGTCGCTGTATGTCGCCAACGATGGCAGCGCCAAGGTGGGCTTCCTCTATTCACCCCATGACGAAGACAACAAAAGCGCCATGGCCGGCTTGAACGGGCACTTTGCGACGGGGCCGGTGACCCATCAGATGAACTTCGGGCTGTCGGGGATCTGGGGCGAGCAGCGCTCGTCCTACGAGGCGATCCTGCAAGCCAACCGCCAGCCCGGCAACCTGTACGACCCGACGCAAACGCCGCGACCTACCAACACCTATTTCGGCAGTGATATTCACGACCCGCGGGTTGTCGGCAAGAACCGCATCAAGAGTGCGGCGGTGTCCGACACCCTGGGCTTTTTGGATGATCGGGTGCTGTTGACCCTGGGCGTGCGGCGCCAGACCATCGAGGTGGACAGTTGGAACACGGCCACGGGGGCACGGGGTACACCGTACTCCGAGTCCATCACCACACCGGTCTATGGCCTGGTGATCAAGCCATGGGAGCACGTATCGTTCTACGCCAACCGTATCGAAGGCCTGGCCCAGGGCCCGACGGCGCCACTCACGAACGTGACCAACCCCGGCGAAGTCTTCCCGCCCAAGCGCAGCAAGCAGACGGAAGCCGGGGTGAAGCTGGACTGGGAAAACTATGGCGCCACGCTGGGTGTGTACCGCATCGAACAGCCGAACAACGCGACCACCCGGTTCCCGGGCCAGAAGTTCGACACCTTCACTGTCGACGGTGAACAGATCAACAAAGGCGTGGAACTCAACGTGTTCGGCGAGCCCATCGACGGCCTGCGCCTGCTGGCCGGCGCCACCTGGATGGACACCGAACAGAAGAGCACTTCCAACGGTGCCACCGACGGCAACCGCGCCGCGGGTGTGCCGCGCTTCCAGTACAACATCGGTGCGGATTGGGATGTGCCGGGCATCCAGGGTGCGGCGGTCAGCGCACGGATGCTGCGCACCGGTGGCGAATACGTCAACGCCGCCAACAGCCTGAGCATCCCGGCCTGGACCCGCGTCGACCTGGGGGCGCGTTATGGCTTCAAGGCGGATGACAAATACATCACCCTGCGCGCCAACGTCGAAAACGTAGCGAACAAGGCGTACTGGTCGTCGGCGTCGACGGCCAATAACTACCTGACCCAGGGTGAGCCGCGGACAGTGAAATTGTCGGCGACGGTGGATTTCTGAGCCTGGAAAACCTATCAGGTGATGAACAACCCGTGGCGAGGGAGCCTTTGTGGCGAGGGGGCTTGTCCCCCGTTGGGCTGCGCAGCAGCCCCAAAAAAGCCGGGAGCGCTTCGCACTCCAACGGGGGACAAGCCCCCTCGCCACAAAAAAATCCCTTCACCACACCTCCAGCTACAACAGGCGGCACAGCCAAAAGGTCAACCCGCATTCACTTCAATCCGGTCAAAGCCCTTGAGGCGATACAGCATCACCGAGATCGCCCAACTGGCCACGAAGATCCCGATGATCATGTAGCCCAGCATCCCGAAACTGTCGTTCAGCGAGCCGATAAAACTCCAGAACGATCCCTTCAGGTCCAACTGGTCACCCATCAACCCCAACGCCTCGATACTGCCGATCACCACCGCAACCACCACCGATACCAGGGTGATGGTCATGTTGTAGTAGATCTTGCGGATCGGCTTCATGTACGCCCAGCCGTATGCCCCCAGCATCAGGTGGCCGTCCAGCGTGTCCACCAGGGACATGCCGGCGCTGAACAGCAGCGGGAACACCATGATCGCCCACGGCGACAGCCCTTGAGAGGCCTGGGTCGCAGAAATCCCCAACAGGCCGATCTCGGTGGCCGTATCAAAGCCCAGGCCGAACAGGAAACCCAACGGGTACATGTGCCAGCTGCGGCTGATCAGGCGAAACACCGGGCGGAAAATCCGCGCCATGAAACCCCGGTCCGCCAGCAGCAGGGCGAAGTCGTCCTCCACATACGCACCGCCCTGGCGCACATGGCGCCAGGCCTTGTAGATCGCGTGCAGGATCACCAGGTTCATCAAGGCGATGACCAACAGAAACGAGGCCGAGACCGACGTGCCGATCACCCCGCCGATTGCCTTGAACCCTTCAAACCGCGCCTGCATCACCGAGGCCGCAAACGCGACGCCAATGGATGCCAGGACCACCACCGAAGAATGTCCCAGGGAGAAAAAGAAGCCCACCGCCACCGGACGTTTCTTTTCCTGCATCAGCTTGCGGGTCACGTTGTCGATGGCGGCGATATGGTCGGCATCCACCGCATGCCGCAGCCCGAAACCGTAGGCCAGGAGCGCGGTGCCGAGCAACACCGGGTGCTCATGGAACGCCACCAGCGCCCAGATCCAGGCGACCACGTTAATGCCGATCAACAACCCGTAGATGCCAAACAGCTTGGCGCGAACCCGGGTGCTGGAGTCACTGAAAATCTGGGCAAGGCGTAGGATCATCAACACTACCTGTGTGCGGTGGAAACATTCAGACACGTTCCGAAACTTTATAGATTTTGTTTAGAGTGATGATGAAATTTGTGGAGTGAGTGAGGAGAGGATTGTGACGACGATCGAAAATGCAGCAATGGCGGTTATTGAGTTCTGGAAACAGGCGGGGCCCAAGCTCTGGTTTGCCAAGGATGAAGGGTTTGACCGGCGTTTTCGCGAGGCTTTCTACACCACGCATTTGCAGGCGGCCCGGCGCGAACTGGAGAGCTGGATGCAAACGCCGGAAGGCGCGCTGGCGTTGCTGTTACTGCTGGACCAGTTCCCGCGCAATACCTTCCGTGGCACGGCGCATATGTTCGCCACCGACCCGCTGGCGCGTTTGTACGCGCGGCAGATGGTCGAGGCGGGGATGGACAAGTCGATCGAAACCCCGTTGCGGGCGTTTTGTTATTTGCCCTTCGAGCATTCTGAAGATCCCGGGGATCAACAGCTGTCGGTGGCCCTGAACAAGGACCTTGATGCCAATACCTACCGCTGGGCCAAGGAGCACGCCCGCATCATCGAGCGGTTCGGACGCTTTCCTCATCGTAATGAGGTGTTGGCCAGGGTCACGACAGAGGAGGAGCGGGCGTTCCTGGAGGACGGTGGCTTTTCGGGCTAGGCCTCGGGTTCAGCCACTAAGTCTCTGACGCCCGCCTGGCGAAAACGCCGCACCCCCCTTGAGATCAATCGCCCAGCGCAACGCTTCAGTCGCCGACGGACGTTCGCCTTGGGTAATCGCCGCGTCATCGGTGGTCAGTTTATTCAGGTAGCCCTTGGCGCCGCCGCGTTCGCTCCAGTAATGGGTGTGGCTGAGCCAGGAGCTGGCGAGCCAGCCTTTCCATTTGCCCACGCTGACCGGCAGGTCCAGTACGCCGGGGCCCATCACCGGGCTGACCGGGCCGCCGACGATGTCGCCAAACAGGCCCAGGGGCGCGGGGAAGTAGAGGTTGGTCCAACGGGTCACGGCGAAGGCCGCGGCATGGTGCAAATACAGGGGTGAAAATGGGCGACCGCCCACGGTGACGGGCAGCCGGCCGCTGTAGCCGTAGCCCTTATCGTCGAGCGTCGGCGGGCAGGCGGGGGCTTCGCGGCGTTCGATGCGGCGCTGGAAGTCGCTCACGCTGCGGCCCAGCAACAGGCTGGCGTGGGCCATCGGGCTGCCGAGGGTGACGAGGTCGGTGATGCGCCACGGGTTGCCGAGGTTGCGTTGTTCGATAAAGGCTTCGGCTTGCTGTTCGCGGAACCTGAGGAGGCTTTGCAGGCGGCCGTCGAGGGCGTTTCCAGCCTTTGGCAGCGTGTCCTGGACCACCGGTTGCAGTCGCTCGTGGTTGGCGTAGCGGGCGGCGAGTTCCGGGCCGCCGGGGCGTAACTGATCGTGATGCTCGTGCCACAGGTAGCCGACGATGTCGTAGGCAATCACGCTGCCCAAACTGTGGCCGACGACGATGATGCGGTCGTAATCACCCTTGTCATGCAGGGCGCGCAGCAGGTCGACGCCATCGGCGCGGATCTGTTCGCGCACCACCACGTTCTGCGGGTTGGGGCTCAGGTAGCGGGCGGCATCGCCAAGGTATGACAGTGCCGAGTACTTCAGGGCCAGGCCGATCACCGCCAGCAGCACCGGGATCAGGGCGAAGGGGTTGTCGCTGTGGGGGAATCGGCCATACAGCGTCGCCAGGGTTCCGCTGACCAGCAGCACGAGCAGGGCCAGCAAGGCCCAGCGCGTGGCGCGCCAGATCGGCACGATGGCCGTCGGGATATCCCGGCGCGGACGCTTGAAAATGTCCCATAGCCAACTGAGCAGGTGCCCGACCTTGGTGCCCTGCATCTTGTGGGCCCAGTAGTACTCGTAGAAATCGGTGGTGTTGCGACCCGCCGACTTCAACACGCGCAAATCGAAGTTGCGCGAAAACCGGTCGGGTTTGCTCCAGTAGAAAGGCGTCGCCTCGGGGGTGTCCGCCGGGATCGCCGCTTCGACGAAGCCACGCAGGGTATCCATCGGGCGCTGCTCGCCGATTCCGTGGATGACGACAACCGCTTGTTTCATCTAGTGATCGTTCCTTGATCCGCTTTTCGGGGCGTTACGGGTGGGGTTCAAGGGGCCATAGTATTGCCATTATCGATGGTATTCCAGCCAGGAATGCCCCCATAAAAACCGCGCATTTCATTTGCGCGGCGCGATCTCGTAGTGTGGTGCTCCCACCAAGGAGATGTCGCCGTGAACCATCGCCCGCTGAGCCTGTACGTTGACGCCCATTTCACCAGTCCCTACGCGATGTCGGTGTTTGTGACCCTGCGGGAAAAGGGCCTTGAATTTGAACTGCTCACGTTGAACCTCGACACGGCCGAGAACCAGACTGATGCGTACACGCACTTGTCGCTGACCGGGCGCGTGCCGACCCTGGTGCAGGGTGAGTTTGCGCTGTCCGAGTCATCGGCGATTACCGAGTACCTGGAGGATGTGTTCCCGCAGGTGCCGGTGTACCCGGCCGAACCCCGCCAGCGGGCGAGGGCGCGGCAGGTGCAGGCGTGGTTGCGCAGTGACTTGATGCCGATTCGGCAGGAACGTTCGACCCTGGTGGTGTTTTACGGGCTCAAGGGCGACCCGCTGTCGCCGGTTGCTGAAGCAGCGGCCCACACGCTGATCAACGCGGCGCAGGCGCTGTTGGCCGACGGCCGCGACTACCTGTTCGGCGCGTGGTCGATTGCCGACGTGGACCTGGCCGTGATGCTCAATCGGCTGATCCTCAACGGTGACAGCGTGCCCGCCAACCTGGTGGCGTATGCCCAGCACCAATGGCAACGGCCTTCGGTCCAGGAATGGGTCAAGCAGGCACGACCGTCGCTGTAGTCACCTCCTTAATTACTAAGTGAATCCTGATCCATGAATATACTGTCGAGTGACTCCCGCCTGCCGCTGTACCAGCGTTTTCGGGATCATCTGATTGAGCAGATTGCCAATAATCACTGGCGTGCCGGTGCGGCTATTCCCCCTGAAGCGGTGTTGTCCACCCAGTACCAGCTGTCTACCGGCACCGTGCGTAAAGCGATCGAGGCGTTGGTGGGCGAGGGCATTCTGGAGCGCCAGCAGGGCCGTGGTACGTTTGTGCGCCGCCCGAAGTTTCAGTCGTCGTTGTTCCGGTGTTTCCGCTTCCAGGGCCCGGGCGGTGAATGCCAGCTGCCGCAGAGCCGGATCCTGTCGGTCAAGCCGGTGAAGGCGCCGTTGTCGGTGAGCGAGGTGCTGGGGCTGGCAGCGGATGCGCCGGTAATCTGCATCGTGCGGGTACACGTGCTGGACACCGGGCCAGTGCTGGCCGAGGAAATCTGGCTGCCGCGCGAGCGGTTCCAGGCGCTGCTGGACGTGGATCTGACCCGGCAGGGATTGCTGTTGTATCCCACCTACGAAGAAGTCTGCGGGCAAGTAGTCGCTTCTGCCGAGGAAGCCCTGACTGCCGAGTCCATCGATGACGTGTGGGCCCGCTGGTTGCAGGTGCCGGTGGGCAGCCCGGTGATGGTGATCGAGCGGCTGGCCCGGGATTACGCCGGCCAACCCCTGGAGTTGCGACGCGGCCGTGGCCACGCCGAACATTTCCGTTATCGCGTGGATATACGCTGAGCTTGAGGCGCGGTGCTATTCGGCTTTGAGCAGCACCAGCCAGGTTTGCACCACCCGGCGGTCAAGGTCTTCCCAGTCGGCCATGCCCAGTACCCGGGTGGTGTTCAAGCCGCGCAAGTAGCCACGCAGTTGCTGGGCAATCGCGTAGACCACTTCCGGTTCGGCGGCGTTGTCCAGCAGCACTTCCTCATAGTCGACCAGGTAATCGGCAACCCGCTCGCGAAACTCCGGAAGCACAGCTTCACGGATGCGATCGAAGGTTTTCTGGTGGGGCTTCATAGGCGTTCCTTATCATTTTGTGTGAGGCGGCCTGCACGACACTATTGCTCTAGATAATAGTCACCATCAAGTATTGCGAGTTCTGTTTTTCTGAAAAAGGAGGACAATTGCCACCATTGAACATGATGTGCAAGGACCCTGCGATGAGGACTTTTACCGGTTTGGCCCTGGTGGCGCTGCTGATGAGCACAATGGTCGGCTCTGCGTCGGCCGGGGGGCTTCAAGCCAGCCACCTGGCGCCAATCGTCGCCAGCCCGGTCGGGTTGCAGCATTCGCAATCGGTCGGCGTGCTCTACAGCGACAACACCCTCGACAACCTTGAGTACCTGGCGCGCTACCACGCCATGGCGGTCAATGGTGCCAAGGGCCAGCTGGACGAGCAGATTCGCCAGGCCTTCGTCGACAGTTCCGACCCGGACCTGGCGATTGACTGGCTGATGGCGTCGTTGCGGCACACCTTTGCCTCGGTCACCCGTTACGACAACCTTGATGCGCTGTTGCAGGCGCACCCGGATGTGGTGGTGATGCTCGATACCTACAACCAATTGCTGACCCAGCGTAATGATCGGGTGGAAGCGCGGTTTGTTGCCAAGTTCTATGACCTTGACCTGCAATACATCGCCAAAGCCGAGGGTTCGATGCAAATGCACTTGCCTAATGTGTGGGTACATGACAAAACGGCGCCCCAGATCGCTGCACAGATTGGGCAGCAGCGCGACGTTCAGTTGAACGCATTAAAGCAGTTCGATGCCTCGCTCAAGGCGTTGCTCGCTGCCGGTTAGCCCACTTCGTTTATTTTTCAGGAATTTTTATGCGCGTGTTGTTAGTGCCAGCGATGGCTTCTGCTTCTTTATTGATGACGGGCTGTGCATCCGCCCCCAATGCCCCAACCCTCACCCTGCAAACCGCCAAGGACCCTGAAGCCTACGTGCAGTGCGTGGTGCCCAAGTTCGAGAAAAACGGCATGACCTCCACGGTCACGCAGAATTCGCGGCATGCCCGGATCGTGGTGAGCAGCAAGATCGCCGCGGACAACATCCTCGAAGTCTACAAGTCCCAGGACGGCGGCAAGGTGTTCCTGTACGAGCGCAAGCCGTTGGCATCGACGTTCAAGCCGTCGCGGTTCGAGCATGCGGCGCAGGATTGCCTGTAATCGACTGGGGCCAGTCTGTGGGAGCTGTCGAGCCCCAGCGAGGCTGCGATAGCATCACTGCGGTCTGACAGTGACACCGAGGTGATCCCATCGCAGCCTCGCTAAAGCTCGACAGCTCCCACAGTTGATCTTCATTGTCTTGAGCGAATGATTCAGCTCGGCTTTGGCTCGCTGCTGAACGTCTCGACCGCTTTCACCAACCCCTTGGCCGCCAACGCCACCAACTCACCGCCTTTTTGCGGGGTGGCCAGCGCCGGGTCCGAACCCATGCGCCCATCCGGGAATCGCGCGCGGAAGTCGCGGGCTTCGCGGATCGGGCCGGTGTTGGCGATTTGCGGCGAGTAGTCTGCCGACTTGATCGCGTCCGGGTAGGCCCATTGGGTCACGGCGATCTCCGACGGCGTGGCATGGCTGCCGTGGCCTACCGGGAACTGCTGGTGCGCCAGTTCGTTCACGCCTTCCAGGTCCCACCAGTTGCACAGTTTCAGCGCATAACCCGACGGGCGCCCGCTGAAGCTGGCTTCGGCATACAGCTCGGAGAACGCCGCTTCGATCGAGGCGATATTGCCGCCGTGGCCATTGAGAAACAGGATCTTCTCGAAACCATGGCCTGCCAACGAGCGTACCCAATCACCAATCGCCGCGATAAAGGTCGAAGGGCGCAGGGAAATGGTGCCCGGGAAGCCCAGGTGATGCTGGGCCATGCCGATGTTGAAGGTCGGGCCGATCAGGATGTCGGCGTTCTTCTGCGCTTCATGGGCAATGATTTCCGGGCACATCCAGTCGGTGCCCAACAGGCCGGTGGGGCCGTGTTGTTCGTTGGAGCCGATGGGAATCACGATGCTGCGGCTGCGTTCCAGAAACTGGCCAATCTCGATCCAGGTGGATTGATGTAAAAGCATCTCAGGTTCTCTCTCTCATCAAGCCCAGGAACACGGTGGAGTTCCTGGTGGCGTGAGCCGCATGGTGCACGGCAACAGCGAGAGCATCAACCGCCTTTGACAGTACCGGCACTCGCCATCTGGCGCGGCTTGCAGTTGAGGTAAGCCGAGGACTTCAGCCAGCGCTGGTCGGGGTACCAGGAAAACATGAACTGGCCGTCCTTGAGTTTGTCCACCACCTGGCGCGCTACCTGCGGGCGTACGGCGGGGCAACCCTGGCTGCGGCCGATACGGCCTTCGCGCTTGCTCCACAACGGGCTTACATAGTCGGCGGCATGGATCACGATGGCGCGGTCCCGTGCACGGTCATTGAAACCCGGCTCCAGGCCGTCCATGCGCAGCGAGTAGCCGTGGGCGCCTTCGTAGCTCTCCTGGGTGCGGAACAAGCCAATGCTGGACTGGTAACTGCCTTCACGGTTGGAGAACTGGGTGGCGAAGTTTTCCCCGGATTTTTGTCCGTGGGCCACCAAATCCCGCAGCACTAATGTCTTCTTGCGCAGGTCGAAGATCCATAGGCGACGAGCGGTCGAAGGTTGGGAATAGTCGATCACCGCCAGCCGGTCGGACTGTTCGATGCCATTGCCCACCGCGCATTGCATGGCGCTCAAGGCTCTTTTCAGTACATCGGGGTTGAGTTCTGGAGCGGCGTGGGCGAGGCTGCTATACAGAGTAAGAGGTTTACCCGTGTCTGCGAGCGCAACGGTGCTCAGCGAGGCAAAGGTCGAGATGATCAGGCCGAGTCGGCAGCAAAAGGTCAGCATGTATAAAGCATCTCCGCCGTGGATGGGAGCTAAGCGATTGTTCAAAAAACACGCATGTTACTTGAGCATTTGCCTGCTCGTTGCACCGCTGGTCGCGACAGCCGAAGACCTGTTGGTGGTGTCGCCGGCCCCGGTGCAATTGGCGCTCTCGCAATTGTCGACCGTTTGCCCAGGCCCGGCCGGGCAGGTCGATGCGCCTTCCCTGGCGCGTTTGCAGGCGTTTTATCAGCAGCAGGGCGACGTGGTGCTGTGGTCCGAGGGGGATCGCCGCGCCGCATTGCTAGCCCAACTGCAGTTGCTGGCCGACGATGGCCTGGACCCGACTCACTATAGACTGCCCCCGGCGGATGCCACGGGGAACGTGCTGTGCATCGATATCGGTACCAGCCAGCAGTACCTGCAAGCCCTGCAGGACCTGCATTTCGGCCGCTTGCAGCAGTCGCGCTTCGAGCCCGTCTGGCATTCGCAATCGGCCCCGGACCCCGACACCCAATTGCTGGCCATGGCCGAGGCCGGCATGCAGAACGTCGCCCAAGCCTTCGACCAGGCCCGCCCGAGCGCGCCGCTATACCTTGGCCTGCGCAGTGCCTACGCCGCCTTGCGCCAGCAACCGTTGCAGCATTGGGAGGCCGTGGCCAGCGGCCCGTTGTTGCGCCCAGGCATGGACGATTCGCGGGTGCCGCAACTGGCGCGGCGAATGGTCAATGGCGGCTACCTGAGCGCCACCTCCGCGGGGACGCAATACCGTGGCGAGTTGGTCAACGCGGTCAAGACCTTCCAGCAAAGTCATTCCCTGCAAGCCGACGGCGTGATCGGCCCCGGCACGGTCACCGAGCTGAACATCAGCCCGGCGATTCGCCGCGAACAATTGCGCATCAACCTTGAACGGTTTCGCTGGCTGTCCCGGGACCTGGAACCCGAGGGCGTGCTGGTGAACGTGGCAGCGGCGCAACTGAGCTTCTACCAGGGTGGCGTGCCCGTGTGGCAAACCCGCCTGCAAGTCGGCCGCGCCGACCGCCAGACGCCGCTGCTGAAGTCGCGCATCACCCGGCTGACCCTGAACCCCACCTGGACCATCCCGCCCACCATCATGCGCGAGGACAAGCTGCCGGCGATCCGCCTGAACCCCGAATACCTGCGCCAGCAGAACCTGCAAGTGCTCGACAGCCAGGGCAACCCGCTGGCACCGGAACAGGTCGACTGGTCGCACCCCGGCAACATCCTGCTGCGCCAGGGCGCCGGCCCGCGCAACCCGCTGGGCCGGATCGTGTTGCGCTTTCCCAACCCGTATTCGGTGTACCTGCACGACACACCGAGCCAACCGCTGTTCTCCAAGGGCCCGCGGGCTTTCAGTTCGGGGTGTGTGAGGGTTGAGCAGCCACTGCTGCTGCGGGACTTGCTGGTGAGCCCGGCGGAGAAGATCCGCACCGAAGAACTGCTGGCGACGGAAACCACCCACGAGTTCCGGCTCGCGACGCCGGTACCCGTGTTGTTGGGGTACTGGACGGTGCAGGTCGATGGCAAGGGCGCGTTGCTCTACGCGCCGGACATTTACGGGCGGGACCCGGTGTTGATGAAAGCGATGGAGAGTGCGCTCTAGGCGCTTAGCTGAGCGTTGATCATCGTCAGCGCCTCATGGGGAGGCAAGCGCGCCGTATCGACGGTCAATGGCGACTCTGCCCATGGCTCATATTCATGGGCCAGGACGGACTGCCAGGTGGGCGGCGTGAGCCCCGGAATATCGCTGGTGCGTGATTCCACGCGACGTTGGTGTTCGTGTGGGTCGGAGCACACCACCTGGATATTCACCAGCGGCTTACCGGCGCTTAGCGCAGTGTCGCGCCACGCCTGACGACTTTCAGCCACCGGGTTAACGCAATCGACGACAACCGTGTGGCCCAGCAACAGGTTGCTCAACGCCAGCGCATTGGCCACCTGGTAACCGCTGCTGCCCACGCCTTGCTCCAGTACCCCTGCATCGCGGATGGCCTGCTCGATGGTGTCGATGCGCAGATACACGGCGCCGGATTGGCCGGCAAGGGCCTTGGCAATTGTGGTCTTCCCGGTGCCGGGCAGGCCGCTGAACACAATAAGCATGGTCGATCCTTCGAAGGGGTGAGTCGGCTCAGTCTACCGGGCGACTCACTTCAAATAACAGGCGCTGATCCAGTCCGAAGGCTTGGGCGCGAGTTGTTCGGCCACTGGCAGATACCGGGCGTCCAACTGCGCCGCCAGCCAGTACAGCGTATTGCTGCTTTTCGGGTTCCATTCGCCGCTGTAGCCAGGCTCACCTACGCGGGCCCGGTCCCGGTCGAACTGCACGTGGGTATGCACGAACTCTTCGTGGCTGCGCTGGCCTTTGGCATACGGCGCCAGCCAGTCCAGTGCTTCGCTCAGCGAGCCACCGTGGGGCGCGGTGACGTCCAGCCAGTTGCCGCCAATGCCGTAGGGCTTGGCCGCCAGCGCGGCCTGCACCAGCGGCTCCAGGTCGTAGACCACATAGTGCAGGGCGTCACGGTCCTGGAAGTCGCTCACCGAGCCGTCGGGCAGTACGTTGTCGTTGATCTGTTGCCGGAACAGCTGGAAGGCCTGTTCGAGCATCTCGCGGTCGCCCAGTGCGGCGGCGGCCACCGTGACCAGTTTTACGCGGTGGCTCTGCCAGTTATTGGTGTTGGTGGCTTTCTTTTCGCCGTGGAACTGCTTGATGCGCTCGATATAGCCATTGCCCAGGTGGGTCAGCAGCGCGCGGGTGGCGTCGCGGGTCTGGGGGCGAAGGTCGCTGGCGGTGAGGGCGTAGGCGCTGATCAGCATGTCGAGGTTGGTTTCGTCGATCGGGTTGAAGTCCGGCTGGTAGGTGCTGGCCCACGCGCTCAGGTAGTCATCCACTTGCTTGAGGTAGCGCGTGTCACGGCTCAGGCGCCAGGCCAGGGCCGCCTGGCGCATGACTGGCCAATCCTTCTCGGCGGCGATGCTTTGCTCGCGGATGCCGTGGTTCGGCAGGGTACCTTCGGTGTGCAGATGGGGCAGGGCGTCGGGCTGGTCGCCGAGGTGGCGCTGGGCGGCAGCCAGCAGTGATTTGGAGGTCGGATTCGAAGTGGCGGGCTGGCAGGCACTCAGGACCTGGGGCGCGGCAAAGGCGGCGTTGGCGAACGCGGCGAGCAGCGCGGCGAGGGCCACGGTGTGCAGAGGGCGTTGGAGCATGCTGTTCCTCAGGGATGGATTGACCCGATCGGGGCGCAGCCACGCTACCATGCCCGTGATGGGAATTTGATGAAATACCCGCCAGCCCTCTATCCTTGCAGGCCTTGCCCGGTCGAGAACAGGACGCCCCATGACTTTGCAGTTCGTGAAGATGCACGCCCACGGTGATGATTTCATCGTGATCGACCGGCGCGGCCAGGATGACCCGATCACCGCTGAAATCGCCCGCCGCCTGGGCGACCGTCATCGCGGCATCGGCTTCAATCAATTGGCCGTGGTGCTCGACTGCACTGACGCGGCCGCCCGTATCAAATTCTGGAACCCCAACGGCACCCCGCTCGACACCTGCGGCAGCGCCACCCGCGGGGTTGCAGACATGCTGATGCGCGAAGCCGGCACTGCCACCCTCGTGCTGCGAACCAACCGGGGGCTGCTGACCTGCGTGCGCGAATCGGCGCAGCGGGTGTCGGTGGACATGGGGCCGCCGTCATTGGGCTGGGAAGCTATTCCGCTGGCGCAAGCGATGGACACCGAACGCTTGCCGCTGGAGGGCAACCCGGCGGCGTGCAGCATGGGCAACCCGCATTGCACCTTCTTTGTCGATGACCTGGCGACGGTCGATATTGCGGCGGTTGGCCCGTCACTGGAAACCCACCCGTTGTTCCCCAACAAGACCAATGTGCATTTCGTGCAGGTACTCGACCGGGGTCATATCCGCCTGCGCATCTGGGAACGGGGCGGCGGTATCCCGCAAGGCTCGGGCTCGTGCTGTTGTGGCGCGGTGGTCAACGGGATTCGTCGTGGGCTGCTGGATGACACCGTTGACGTGCAATGCGATGGCGGTACCCTGACGGTGCAGTGGGATGGGCGCGGCGGCGTGGTGTTGACGGGGGCTGTCCAAACCGTTGTTCACGGCACTGTGGCTGCCGCGCTCATGGGTGGCGCAATGGAAAGTGCACACTGAAGGTAGTGCCCCGGTCCGGGTTTGAGCTCACCGAAACACCTCCATCATGGGCCTTGGCGATTTCCCGCACGATAAACAGCCCCAGGCCAACGCTACGCACCTCACTGTCCTGCTCCGTGCCTCGGGTCATGGGCTCAAACAAGCCGGCCATCAACGCTTCGGGAATCGCCGGCCCCTGGTTATGCACCGAGAGCCGGCTCTCTTGTGCGTCCTGGTGCGAGGTGACGGTAATCGGCTGTTGCAGGTCGCCGTACGCCACGCTGTTGGCCACCAGGTTGCCGATGATTTGTTGTATGCGGTCGGCATCCAGGAACGTGCGGGCGCTGCCCGTGGCGTGATGTTCGAGGGTCGCCGTGGGGAACGCCACTTGCAACTCGTCGAGACTGTCACGGGTGACGGCGTGCAGGTCGAGTGCTACGGGATTGATGCTGATGCCCTGGCCGACTCTGGCCTGGGTGAAGTCCAGCAAGTCGGCGATCATCCGCTGCGCCCGTTCGGTGGACAGGCCGATATGCCCCAGGAGTTGGCGCTCCTTGGGGCTGCGCTCGCCACGGGCGAGGAACTCCGAGGCCATCTTGATCGCGGTAAGCGGGTTCTTCAGGTCATGGCTGACAATCGCGACCATCTGCTCGGCAAACAGCGCCCGGCGCTGGGCGATTTCATAGGCGCTGCTCAGTTCGGCCTGGGCCTGATGCAGCGCGACTTCAGCGGCGGTCTTTTCCTGCAGCAAGGCTTCAGCCAGTTTGCGGGCGTTGAGCAGTTCGCGCTCGTACTTGTCGCGGTCGGTGGTGCCGAAAAGGGCCAGTTCGTTGTAGGCAATACCGGCATGTTCGTGCCTGACGCCGTTGAGCAATACCGTGACGGTGCGCCGGTCACGGTGCAGCAGGTCGAGTTTCACTTCGGCGATGGAGCCTTGCATTTTCATCAGCGGCGCCAGGTGCGTCTGATGGAAGATCCGCCCGCCCATCGTCAGCAGGTCCTGGAACCGTCGTTCCTTCAACTCCTCGACGCTGAAGCCGGTCCAGTCGCTGAAGCACTGGTTGGCCTCCACGATGGTGCCGTCTTCCCGGGTGACTACCAAGGCGCAGGGCGCGCCGTCGAACAAACGTTGAGAGTCCGGCAACGACAGGTTATCGGCTGGCATCGGCACCCACCCATGGCAACAGGAAACTGTCCATGGCCGCTGAACAGGCGCCGGGTGCGCTCATGTGCGGGCAATGCCCCACGTTATCGACCAGGCAGTACGTGCTGGCGGGCAACGCGGCATGCAGGTACTCACCGACGCACACCGGTGCGATCAAGTCGTCGGTGGATTGCAGAATCAGGGTGGGGGTCATCAGGCCGGCGATGTCCTGGCGGTTGTCCGACAGGAACGTCACCCGTGCGAAGCGCTTGGCGATGTCCGGCTCGGTGCGGCAGAAACTGTTGGTCAGTTCTTCGCCGAGGGCCGGTTGCCCAGGCGCGCCCATGATCACCGGGGCCATGGTGCTGGACCAGCCGAGGTAATTGCTGTCGAGGGTATCGAGCAACGAATGGATATCGTCGAGGGTGAACCCGCCCGTGTAGTCACCGGAATCGATATAGCACGGCGAAGGACCGATCATCACATGGGCGGCGATTGTTCCGGGCGCCTGGCGATCGGCCAGGGCGCCGATCATCGCGCTGACGGAGTGCCCCACCAGCACCACCGGGCCCACGGCGTATTCATCAACAATCTCGCCCAAGTCATGGGCGTAGCCGGCGAGTGAGCTGTATTTTTCGCTGTCGTACGCGCCTAGGTCGGACTGGCCAGCCCCCACCAGGTCATACAGCACCACACGGAAACGCCCGGTGAAGTGAGGAAACAGATAATTCCACATGGTCTGATCACACCCGAAGCCATGGGAGAAAACCAGGGTCGTGGGACCGCTGCCATACACCCTGACGTTGTTGCGCTGCTGAAGGTCCATGGCGTTCTCGTGTAGGGCGTGTGTGGGGGTGGCGTAAGTCTAGATAGTCGGTGGCGTCGGGTCACCTGTTTATAGCGTCGATAGGGTAAAGTCGGCCGATTCAGGATGAAACTTCAGGTAACAAAACATGATGGTGTTCCTACGGCAATGTGTCTTGGGCTTGCTACTGATCGTTTCCGGCTCGAAGGTGTGGGCCGATACCGTTCCCCCGGCGCCGGTCACGGTTGCGCTGGACCAGCGCGTGATCGACCTGACCCAAACCCTCGACGCTGCCACTCAATCGCGTATGACCACGCAACTCGCCGGTCTGGAACAACGCAAGGGCGCACAGGTGGCGGTGATGCTGCTGCCGAGCACCCAGGGCGTTGGCATCGAGGACTTCGCCAACCAACTGTTCCGTGCCTGGAAACTGGGGCGCAAGGACGTCAACGACGGCATCCTGCTGCTGGTGGCGAAGGACGATCGCAAGGTTAGGATCGAAGTCGGTTACGGCCTGGAGGGCGTGGTCACCGACCTGCTGGCCCACCGCATCATCGAAGAACACATCACCCCGGCCTTTCGCCAGGGCGATTACGCCGGCGGCGTGCAGCAGGCGGTGGACGACCTGACGCTATTGGTGGACGGCGGCAACTTGCCCGAGGTGGCCAAGGCCGGGGTTGCGCCTGAAGCGTATGCGGTACTCCTGGCGTTCATGTTTGGCGGGGTGGTCGGGGTATTGATGGGCGCCGAAAAACTCCCTTGGCGCCGGGCCCTGATGGCGGTGGTCGGTGTCACCGTGGTGCTGGTCGCGGTGGCGGGCGGCAAGGACTGGCCGGTCTATTTGCTGTTGCTGCCCCTGTGCATGCTGATCGGTGGCGCTACTTTCGGCGCGTTGTGGCAGGCGAGGGCGGCGTTTTACACCGTGCTGGTGCTGTTGGGCTACATCGCCGGCGTGCTGCTGACCGATAACTTCGTGCGCGAGATATCCCTTATTCACTGGCTGGCTTATCCATTCGCAGGGTTGCTGGTCCTGGGCCTGTATCTCGGCCTGTTCCTGGTGATGAAGAGCATGTGGCAAGAGAGCCAGGTGGGCTTTATCGTGCGGCTGGTGGTGGTGCTGGCGGTGTACGGGATCGTCGGGGCATTGATTGGCAAGGGCGCCACGGGATGGCTGCTGGCGTTTCCCTTCGCTTCGTTCGCGGCGCTGTTCATCTTTGCCCACGGTATCAGCGGCGGGTCGGGGTCGGGGTCGGGTGGGGGCTCCAGCTCCTCCGGTTCGAGTTCCAGTTCCAGCAGCAGCTCATCGGGTGGTGGTGGTTCCAGTGGTGGGGGTGGGGCGTCGGGGAGTTGGTAAGCCTCCCCCGGAAGCTAGGCGGGCTTGTAGGCAATCCAGCCCTTGAAGCTGAAGCCCGCGTAGAACAGTTCCACACCTTCGAAGCCTGCCTCCCGTAGCAGCGCTTCATCGTCGTTGGGTGACAACACCGGCAAGTGGCTGCTGATGGCGGCAATCGCCCGCTGGGCATCTTCAGCCGGTACGCCGGAATCCACGGCATAGGCTGCATAACGCTTCAGCCAGCGCGCTTTTTCCTCTGGCGAGGATTGGGGGAAGCTGTGATGCGCCGCAATCAAAGGCGCGCCCGGCGACAAGCGCCGCCATAGTTCTTTCAAGGTTTGCAGACGCTCTTCGGCCGGGATGAAGTGCAAGGTCAGCAAGGACGTGGCGGCATCGAACGGCCCCTCGGGCGCGGTATCGATATAGCCTTCATGTAACTGCACCCGGGCCATCAGCGGACCCAAGGTGGCCTCGGCCAGCTTCAGCATCTCGGCAGACGGGTCCACCCCCACAAACTGCCACTCGGGCTGGCTGTCGGCAAACTTCTTCAACTCCAGGCCGCCGCCTGCACCGAGTACCAATACCTTGCCGGTGGCTGGGACGCTTTCGCGCAGCAGCAGCGTGCTCATGCGCTGCAAGGACTCGAAACCCGGCACCAGCCTCACCGGGCCTTCGGCGTAGCGGGCGACAGCGTCGGGATCTGAAAACCAGGTCATTGCTGGCTCCTGTTGGCGGGGGAAGCGACAACCCTACTGGGGCAAATTCAGGCTGGCAATTGAAGAGATGTGCAGTTGTGTTAAAACGTTGCCTTTGCTGATTTTGAGAGTACCCCTCGAATGCTTCCCGACATGCTTATCCGCGATGCACGGCCTGAAGACGCGTTATGCGTTGGTGTGCTGGGCATGCAGGTTTTTCTCGATACTTACGCCACCGAAGGCATTCGCGACTCAATCGCCGCCGAGGCGCTGCAAGCGTTTTCGCCCCAGACGATTTCCGCGCTGATCGCCCAGCCGGCTACGGCCATCATCGTCGCTGAAGCCAACGGGCATCTGGTGGGGTTTGCCCAGGTGGCGATGGACACCGGCCATGCGCTGATCTCAACCCCGAAACCGGCGGAGTTGCAGCGGCTCTACATCCAGGAACGGTTTACCGGGCTCGGACTCGGCTACCGTTTGCTGCAAGCGGCTGAACAGCGCGCAGGGCAGGGTGGCGCTTCTTTGTTGTGGGCGACGGTGTGGGTCGGCAACGAGCGGGCGCTGGGTTTTTATCCGCGTCGTGGTTATGAGCTATTGGGGGCGCCTACGTATACGTTCCAGAATGAAACCCATGAAAATCGGTTGTTTGGCAAAAGGCTTGGCGTCTAGCCGTCAGAGCGTTTTGCTGAGGAAAACCCGGCTGCTGCCTTGCGGGTCGCATGGTATTTCACCAAAACGTACCCAGCCATTCTTCTCGTAAAATTCCGGGGCCTGGAAACTGATGGTGTACAGCACCGCCGAGCGGCACCCTCGGTGACGGGCTTCGTCTTCGAACGCCTTCAGCAGCGATGTACCCAGGCCTGAACCACGCAGCGCATCGGGCAAATGGAACAGGTCGAGGAACGCCATCCCGAGGCTGGTTTTGCCGGTGATGCCGCCGAGGGTTTCACCGGTGTCGGGATCCTTGATCAGCACCGTCAACGGACGTCGGTCATTGGAGCCGGTGATGTGTTCGTTGAAGGCGGCGAGTCCCTTGCCGAGAAGCTGCTCGGCTTCGGCGTCTGGTTGGTCACCGATCTCAATCAAATGCTGTTTCATCAGGTTCTGCTCCCTGTCAAAGCCGTTCCCGCACCATCCGCATCAGCCGTTCACCCACCTGATCCACGCCTTTGTTTTGCGCAACCACCTGGGCACCTTCCATCAACAACGTCAGCTCTTCAGCCAGCTCCCCGGGCTTGCTCGCCTTGAGCTGCGTGCACAGCAGCTTCACCCGCTCAAACTGGCGTTTTTTATGCGCCTGGATCAGCGCTCGCGCAGGGTGATCGGCCTCCGGAATTTCCGCGAGGGTGTTGGTAAACGGGCAACCGCGATAGCCCGCCCGTTCCAGGTCGTCGACGATAAAACCCGCCAAGCCCAGCAGCTGTTCCCTGGGGGAGTCGGGGTGTTGCTGCGCCAGGCCATCCAGCACATCGCTGTAGCTTTCCGTCAGGCGCTCCAGCCACTCCAGCACCAGCGCATCCTTATTCTCGAAATGCCGGTACACGGTCATCTTGGTCGAGGCGGCCAGTGCCGCAATGGCATCCACGCTGACACGGGTGATGCCCTGTTCGACAAACAGCGTTTGCGCCGCATCGACGATCCGCTCGCGGGGCGGCAGTTGAGGTGTCCGTTGCGCACGCATGCACATTCTCCACTTGACAGCGATACCATTGAGTATCGCATGATACTTATTGGTATCGTCCGATACCGAAGAGTATTCATCATACCCGTTTGGAGGGTTTCATGTACCTGTCTGAATATGCCGATCAGGATGCTACCGGCCTGGCACGCCTGATCCACACCCACGCTGTCAGTGTCGACGAGGTGCGCGCGGTGGCCCTGCAAGCCATCTTAGCCGTCAACCCGCAGATCAACGCCCTGGTGGAAGCCTGGGACGATGAACCGGTTGCGGCCCAAGGCCCGTTCCATGGCGTGCCGCTGCTGCTCAAAGACCTGGGCGTCAGCGCCGCAGGCCGCCGCAATGAACTCGGCAGCGCGCTCGCGCAGGGCTGCACCGCCGATGCCGACTCGGAACTGATGACCCGCCTGCGCCGCGCCGGCCTCATGCCGTTGGGCCGCACCACCACCCCCGAATTCGCCGCCAGCACCACCACCGAAAGCCGCTTTTCAGGCCCCACCCGCAACCCGTGGGACGTGCAGCGCAGCGCCGGTGGTTCCAGCGGCGGCTCGGCAGCGGCGGTGGCGGCGGGGTTGGTACCGGTGGCGCATGCGACCGATGGCGGCGGCTCAATCCGCGTACCCGCGTCCATGTGCGGCCTGTTCGGGCTCAAGCCGAGCCGTGGTCGCGTGCCCATGGGGCCGGACGTCGACGAAGTCTGGAGTGGTTTGGCAGTGCACGGGGTATTGACCCGTTCGGTACGCGACAGCGCTGGCATGCTCGACGCGATCCATGGCGGCGCGCCTGGAGATCCGTTTCACATAGCACCGCCAGAAAACAGCTTTTCGGCGCTTGCCCAACGGGCGCCCGGTTCGTTGCGCATTGCCCTCCAGAGCCTGCCTTTAAACGGGCAGAAGCTGCATCCGGCGGTGGAACAGGCGCTGTTCAATACCGCCAAACAAGTGGAAGCACTGGGTCATCAGGTTGAAGAAATCCAGCCGGACATTGGCGTGAGTTGGGAAGCGTTTGTCGAACTCAATGCGCGTTTCTGGTCGTCGAACACGGCAGCCTGGATAGATGCAGTTGCCGGCGCGACGGGTCGTTCGATCAGCGCTGAATACCTGGAACCGGCGACTCTGGCGTTGTATCGCCTGGGCAAGTCACTGCAAGCGACAGACCTGTTGGGGGCCCTGTGGGAACGCAACATCGTCGCGCGCCACATGGGTGGCCTGTTCCAGCGATATGACGTGCTGCTGTCGCCCACACTGCCCGGGCTGGCGCCGATGATCGGCGACTACAACCAGGGCCAGGCGCAACTGGACGGGCGAGGGTGGATGAATCGAGTGTTTGCGCATTCGCCGTTTACCGCGCTGGCCAACGTCATTGGCGCGCCGGCGATGTCGGTGCCGCTGGGTCATGATTCCCGGAGCGGGCTGCCGATCGGCATGCAGTTCATGGGCGCGTTTGGTCAGGAGGGCATGTTGCTTGGCCTGGCGACGCAACTGGAACGGGCAACGCCTTGGGCTGCACGTCGCCCGCACGTGTGGGCCGGGGGAAACCCGTAACCCAAGGCAAATGCTTTCCCTGTGGCGAGGGAGCTTGCTCCCGTTGGGCTGTGCAGCAGCCCCAAAACCAGTCACCAGGTCTCTGAAAAACCGCGTCCACTGAATCAGGGGCGCTTCGCACCCCAACGGGAGCAAGCTCCCTCGCCACAGGGGGAAGTGTGATGGCTAGATATCCATCACCATCTCATGCCACGCCATCCCGCCATGGTCCGACGCCGACGGCTGCACATAGCGATAGCCCATGCGCTTATACAGGTCAACATGCTGGTCCTTGCACATCAGGTGAATGGTCTTCTTGCCCATCGCCTGCATGCGCTGCACGAACTCCGTCATCAAGCGCGTGGAGTAGCCCTTGCCTTGCTGGGCGGGATCCACCACCACCGACATGATCACCACATTCGGCGCATCGGCTGAATGCCCGACCAACTCCTTGAAGGCTTCATCCGACATCACCACTTCATCGGCGCAACCGCAGTTGATGAAACCGACCACAACACCATCCGCCTCCAGGATCAGAAAGCCTTGCGGGTACAGCGCAATGCGCGTGGCGATCTTTTCCAGGGTCGCGGCTTCATCGCCTTCGTAGGCCGAGATTTCGATCTCGTAGCAACGGTTGGCGTCTGCGGGGTTGGCGTTACGGAAGGTGAGGGCGTGCATTGGGTTACCAGAGAAATTGAACGACAGCCCCCATGATAAAGAAAGAACACCCCGACAGCACCGCCGAACACAAAACCCACTCACACCACCGACCCCCTATGGGAGCCGTCGAGCTTTAGCGAGGCCGCGATGGCGGCCTTCCTGGCACCATCAATATTCGCCAAGCCGGATAACTGGAAAACCCGCAAATGCGGGTTTTCTGGTAACTGAGCCAGGCTCTATTAAACCCCACCCACCAACTTCCCCCCCTCCAACCGCCGCTTATACGCACTGTCCCGACTCGCCAACCAGAAATACAACGGCGACGTCACCACCAACCCCACCAACCAGGACAAATCCGCCCCGTTGATATGCGCCGAAATCGGCCCGACATACAGCGGCGTATTCATAAACGGAATCTGCACCACAATCCCCACCGCATAGGCCACCAGCGCCTGGGGGTTGTACCGGCCATAAATCCCGCCATCCACGCGAAAGATCGAACCGATGTCGTACTTGCCCTTATGGATCGCATAGAAGTCGATCAGGTTGATCGCCGTCCACGGCACCAGCACCACCAGCAGCACCAGCACCATGTCCACGAAGTGCCCGATAAAATCCTTCGACGCAAACACCGCCGCAATCGAGCACGCCGCCAGCACCAGCACCGAGATCACGGCACGCGCCTTGGCGGTCGGGATCCAGCGGTAGGCAAAGGTCTGTACCAGGGTGATCAATGACAGCACGGCGCCGTACAGGTTAAGTGCGTTGTGGCTGATCACGCTGAGCAGGAACAGCAACAGCATCAGCGGGCCAATGGAGCCGGTCGCCAGTTTGACTGCGTCCATGGTGTCCATGCCCACCGGCGTAGCCAGTACCGCAACCGCACCAAAGATGAACGACAGGCTGGAACCGAGCACGGTGCCCAGATAGGTGGTCCAGAAGGTCGACGCCACCGGCACATCCGCCGGCAGGTAGCGCGAATAGTCCGAAACGTACGGCGCAAACGCGATTTGCCACAGCGCGGCCAGCGACACGGTGGCCAGCCAGCCGGAGATGTTGAAGTTACCGCGTGTCAGGAAGTCGGCCGTCTGCACATGGGTGAAGATGTAGCCGAACCCCAGCACGATGCCCGCGCCCAGCACCCAGGTGCCGATGCGGTTGAGGACGTGGATAAAGCGGTAGCCGATGATGCCGATGATCCCCGAGCCGATGGCGCCGATGACGATGCCGACCGGTACCGGGATCACGTCGACGACGCCGTGCAGGGATTTGCCCGCCAATACGATGTTGGAGGCGAAGAAGCCGATGTACATCACGCCGGCGATCACCACCACCAGCAGTGCGCCAAGGGAGCCGAACTGGGCGCGGCTCTGGATCATTTGCGGGATGCCCATCTGCGGGCCCTGGGCCGAGTGCAGCGCCATCAGCACGCCGCCGACGAGGTGGCCGACGAGGATGGCGATGATGCCCCACACCAGGTTCAGGCCGAACAGTTGCACGGCCAGCGCGCCGGTGACGATGGGCAACGGCGCGATGTTGCCGCCGAACCACAGGGTGAACAGGTCTCTTACCTTTCCGTGGCGATCTTCCGGGGGCACGTATCCAATCGTGTGTTTTTCGATAAGCGGGGCGGAGGATGTTGCAGTGGTAACCATGACGAGCTCCAAGGCAAGGTGAGTACGTTGACGTACTTCGCTGGGCGGCGCGTGTGCGTCGCTTTTGTTGTTGGAGTGATCATGTGCAATGGTCACAGGGAGGTAAATTAGTAAGTTTGTTGCTATAGACCTTAAAAATAATATCTCGCGGGGTTTTTTGCTCCGGTATGTTGCATGCACTTGAATCAGTGTGAAAAAGCCGATTTTCACGCACTTGTTTGGGGCGAAATCCCACGTTTATGGAGGTCCCGATGGCTGCCTATAACCTGCGCCAGCTCAGATATTTTGTAACCACGGCCGAGTGCGGCAGCGTGGCAGAGGCCTCGCGCAAGCTCTATATCGCGCAACCGTCGGTGTCGACGGCCATCAAGCAACTGGAAGACAGCTTCGGCGTGCAGCTGTTTATCCGCCATCACGCTCAAGGGGTGTCGCTGACGCCGAGCGGTGCGCGGTTCTATCGCAAGGCCCTGGAGCTGCTGCGGGTGGCCCATGAGTTTGAGCAGAACGCCCTGGCAGACAATGACGTGGTGGCGGGGCAGATCGATATCGGTTGCTTCGAAACCGTGGCACCGCTGTATTTGCCGCGCTTGATTGCCGGTTTCCGGGAGCGTTGGCCGGGGGTGGAAATCCGTCTGCGCGATGGCGAACAACAGGAACTGGTGCAGGCGCTGACGGCCGGCAGTATCGATGTGGCGATGCTGTTTGAGCATGACCTGGGCAGCGCCATCGAGACCACGCCGCTGATGCCGCCGCAGCAACCCTATGCGTTGCTGCCGGCGGATCACCGGTTTGCGCAGCAGGCCAAGGTGTCGTTGGCGGACTTGGTGCTGGAACCGATGATTTTGCTGGATGTGCTGCCGAGCCGGACGTACTTCGTGAGCATCTTTGAAGAGCGTGGGCTGACGCCGAATATTGTCTTCAGTTCGCCGTCGATCGAGATGGTGCGGGGGATGGTGGGGCGCGGGTTCGGGTTTTCGATCCTGGTGACCAAGCCGTTTTCGCCGTATTCCTATGACGGGCAGAAGCTGGTGTGCGTGCCGTTGGCGGAGACGGTGACGGGGTCGGGGTTGTCGGCGGTGTGGTTGCGGCGGGCGCCGTTGACCAAGCCGGTGCAGTTGTTTGTGGAGTATTGCCGGGAAGAGCTGGCGCGGTTGTTAGGTTAGACACAGAACTAAAAATGTGGGAGCGGGCTTGCTCGCGAAAGCGGTGGATCAGTCAATACATCGGGTGACTGTCACACCGCATTCGCGAGCAAGCCCGCTCCCACATTTGGCCCGCGTTTCAGGCGCGAATCGAGTCGAGCATGCGCAACAACATGGCATCGCAAGCCTTCAGTTGCGCAACACTCACAAACTCATCCGGCTTATGCCCCTGGTCCATGCTCCCAGGCCCGCACACCACCGTCGGAATGCCCGCCGCATCAAACAACCCACCCTCGGTCCCGAACGCCACGGTGCCAAATTCCCGCGAGCCGCAAAACGCCGCAATCAGCTCCGCCGCCTGGCTGCGCTGGTCGGTGGCCAGCCCCGGGTACGCCGACAACTCACTGAAGCGAATCGCACTCTGCCGGCTCACCGCCTGCATCCGCGGCAACACCTGCTGCATCGCATAGGCTTGCAGCTCCTCGGCCACTTCACCCGGGTCCATCGAGGGCAGGGCGCGCACTTCAAAGTCAAAACGGCAATCGGCAGGCACGATATTCAATGCCTTGCCCCCGGAGATCACCCCGGTTTGCACGGTGCTGAACGGCGGGTCAAAGCGCTCGTCCTGATGCACCTTGAGCCGCTGGCCGATTCGCCCCAGCTCACCAATCAACTCGGCCGCATACTCGATCGCATTCACGCCCTGGGGCGCATACGCCGAATGGCAGGCCTCACCATGCACTTCACAGCGCATGGCGAGCTTGCTTTTATGGCCCAGCACCGGCTTCAACTCGGTGGGCTCGCCGATAATGCACAGCAGCGGTTTCACCGGCCATTGTTCCAGCACCTTGAGCAGCGAACGCACCCCAAGGCAGCCGACTTCCTCGTCGTAGGACAGGGCGATGTGCACCGGCATGCGCAAGTCTGCGCTTGCCAAGGCCGGCACCAGCGCCAGTACACAGGCGATGTAGCCCTTCATGTCCGCCGTGCCCCGGCCAAACAGCTTGTCGTCGCGCTCGGTCAACTCAAACGGCGGCAACGTCCACGGCTGGCCATCTACCGGCACCACATCGGTGTGCCCCGACAGCACAATCCCGGGCACATTCGCCGGGCCGAGGGTGGCGAACAGATTGGCCTTGCTGCGCTCATCGTTGTAGATCAACTCGCAAGGCACGCCGAACCCTGCCAGGTAATCGCGCACGAACTCGATCAGCTTCAGGTTGGATTCGCGGCTGGTGGTATCAAACCCCACCAGCGCCTGCAGCAGTTCCCGGCTGGTGCTCATCGGTCGTCTCCGGCCACGCCGTAGCCAGGGGAGCGGTCCGGGGCGAGGGCGCGGTCGATGTAGTCCTGCACCTGTGGACGGTAGGCGTCCCAGAGCTTTTGCAGCTCGGCGATCGGCTGCTCGTCGGCCCAATCCACCCGCAGGTTGATGATCGGCCAGGTCAGCTCGCCCACCACCACCAGCGCGGCGGAATGCACCGGCCCGGCTTCGCCCCCGGCGGCAATGGCTGCATGCATCGCGGCCAGCAGGCGGTCTGCCAGTTGGCCTTCGCCTTGCTCGAAGGCCTTGACCATCGCCTCGATCACCGCGCGGTCGGCGAGCATATTGCCGGCGGCCACGCACTGTTCGCCCGACACCGCATTGTGGGTGCCAAGGGTTTCGTTGCCGCTGAAATGCACCGTGCGCCCGAGGTGATCAATCGCCGTCAGTTGCCGGTATTGGCTGTAGCCGTTGCGGGTCAGGGCCTTGTCTACGGCATCGGCAGGGGCAAGGCCTTGCTCCAATAGATCGAGTACGTCCGGGCCGAGGGCGGGCAGGGTGATGTTCTGGGTCGAGACCGCACCCACGCCGGGCCGCAGCCATGGGCAGCGGGCGCCTACGGCGATGCTCGATGAGCTGATGGCAATGCCCATCTGGCCGGTTTCCGCGCAGCGGGCGACGATTGAAAAGGTCATGTCGTGCCTCCTTGGATTACTCGGGGATGACTGCAATCACGTCGATTTCCATCAGCCACTGTGGCTGGCCCAGGGCCGAAACCACCAACCCGGTGGAGATCGGGAACACGCCCTTGAGCCACTTGCCGACTTCCTGGTACACCGGCTCGCGGTAGCGCGGGTCGATCAGGTAGGTGGTGGTCTTGACGATGTGGCTCAGGTCGCTGCCGGCCTCTTCCAGCAGTTGCTTGACGTTTTTCATTGCCTGTTCGGCTTGCGCGCGCGGGTCGCCAAGGCCGATCAGGTTGCCGTCGAAATCGGTGCCCACCTGGCCCCGTACATACACCGTGTTGCCGGCGCGTACGGCCTGGCACAGGTCATTGTCCAGGCTCTGGTTAGGGTAGGTTTCCTTGGTGTTGAACATGCGGATGCGAGTGTGAGTAGGCATCAAAAAAACTCCAGAAAAAAGTGATCAGGCGCTGACAGGTGAGGTGTGAACAACCGGTGCCGGTTCGCGGTACTCAAGGTATTGGCGCTGGATGGCGATATGGTCGGCCACGTACTTGGCGTCATGCCACACACCCCAGATAAACGACGAACCCCGGCGCGACTGCCATGGCAAACCGAGGAAGTAGATGCCCGACTCGCTGGCCACGCCGCGCTGGTGCTGCGGCTTGCCGGCGGCGTCAAATGCATCGACCTTCAGCCAGCTGTAATCCACGGCAAACCCGGTGGCCCAGATGATCGAAGTGATACCGGCCTTGGCCAGGTCCAGTTCCAGGATCGGGTGCTTGATGCACTCGGCATCGGGAAACACACGACGCGCTTCGGGCTCTGGCGGCAGGTCGAGGCCGTTGCGCTCGATATAGGCATCCGCCGCATCCAGCAGGGCCAGGTAGTTCTCATCGCCGCGGGCCAGGTTTTCCACCAGGTTGGGCTGGAAGCTCGCAACGCTGCCGTTGAAGGATTGGGTCAGGCCGACCAGGGTCATGCCTTGCTGGGCCAGCTCGCGGAAGTCAATGGTCTTGCCGCCGTGGGCGCCGCTCACCGCAATGGTCACGTGCTCGCGGCCGGGTTTCATCGCGGCCTGGTCCCACTCACCCAACACGCCCAGCCACCAGCAGAAATCGCGGTTGCGATAGGCACGCGGTGGGCGGTCGTGAGCACCCACCGACAGGTACACCTGGCGCCCGGAGCGTTGCAGTTCGTCGGCGATCTGCACCCCGGAGGAACCCGCCCCCACCACCAGCACCGCGCCGGCCGGCAGTTGCGCGGGGTTGCGGTAGTCGGCGGAGTGGATCTGGTGCAGCGCGCTGTCTTGAGGGGCAATCGCCGGAATCACCGGCTTCTGGAACGGCCCGGTGGCCGCCACCACGCGGTTGGCTTCGATCACTCCTTCGCTGGTGTGGATGGTGAAGCCTGGGCGACCGACATTGCGCACCACCGAGGTCACGTCGACGCCGGTGCGAATCGGTGCATTGAACTTGCGTGCATAGGCTTCGAAGTAGTCCGCCACACGCTCTTTCGGCGCAAAGCCATCGGGGGCGACGTTATCGAAAGCCAGGCCCGGAAAACGGTCATGCCAGGCCGGGCCGTTGGCGACCAGCGAATCCCAGCGGCCGGTGCGCCAGCGCTCGGCGATACGGCTGCGCTCCAGCACCAGGTGCGGCACGCCTTGCTTGCTCAGGTGCTCGCTCATGGCGACGCCAGCCTGACCGGCTCCCACTACCAGCGTGTCTATTTTTGTTATTGCTTGAGTCATGTGTCTGTCCTTGCGTAATGCAGTTGGATTCAGCTTGGGCATGGCTTCAAGGCTAGGGGGAGGGCGGTTTTTAATAAAATATTATTAAGCTGGGAAGTGAGCATAAATATCGGATGCAGGCTCACCCTATCGGGTGATTTCGAGGATGGAGCGGGTGTGCAACCATCCTTGCAGTTCTTTCAGCGAGTGTTTGAAGTGGAAAACGACCGGCTTTCTTCTGCGCAATGGTTCGAACAGATGGCCCGGGTGACCGATAGCATCGGGCAATCGGGGTTCGCCGCGACCTTGTTCGAGGCTCTCGGTTATCTCCAGCCGATCCAGGCCACCACGCTGTATTTCTACCCGCGCGGCGGCATGCCCAGTGCGCTGTTCGAGCTGGACGGGCCATGGTTGCCACAAGGCAATGTGCGCCAGTACCTGTCGGGGTTTTATCTGCTCGACCCGTTTTACGGGGCCTGTGTGGAGGGCGTCAGCTCCGGGTGTTACGAGCTGGCCGAGGTCGCCCCCGATCACTTCGAGCTCAGCGAATACTTCCAGTCGTTTTACCGCCACTCGCATCTGGAGGATGAGCTGAACTACATCCTGCAGTCGAGCAACGGCTCGAGCCTGGCGGTGTCGCTGGCCTTTACGCAAAAGCTCGACGCCACCATCACCGGCCAATTCAAACGCATCGCGCCGTGGGTGCTGGCGGTGCTGGGCAAGCATTTCGTTGGCCTGGATGCCCAGGGGGCGCGATTCGAAAACCTGCTGGAGCAGCGCATTCACTCGGCGCTGAACAACTTCGGCTCGTCGATATTGACCGAGCGGGAATGCCGGATCGCCCAACTGATCCTGCGCGGGCATTCCACCCGTTCGCTGGCCGAACGCCTCGACGTCTCGGAAGACACCATCAAGTCCCACCGCAAACACATCTACACCAAGCTCGATATCGGCGCGCAATCGGAATTGTTTGCCCTGTTTATCGATTCGCTGGCCGAAGCCCAGGGAGTGCTGAGCAAAGACCCCCTTGAAAGCTACATGAGCAAGCACCGCTGAGCGGCGTTGCTCGCCCTTGCGTCACTACTAATAAGAGAGAAATACCATGAACGTACCCGCCCAACTGAACCGCCTGACCGAGGACTACCAGAAGTCGGATGCGGCCCACCACATCCATGCCTTTGTCGATCAAAAAGCGCTGAATGCCGAAGGCCCGCGGGTGATGGTGCGCGGTGAGGGCCTTTACCTGTGGGACAGCGAAGGCAAGCGTTACCTGGACGGCATGTCGGGCCTGTGGTGCACCCAGTTGGGTTACGGTCGCAGGGACTTGACCGCTGCCGCTGCCGCCCAGATGGACCAGTTGGCGTACTACAACATGTTCTTTCACACCACCCACCCGGCGGTGATCGAGCTGTCGGAGTTGCTCTTCAGCCTGTTGCCGGGCCACTACAGCCACGTGATTTACACCAACTCCGGCTCCGAGGCCAACGAAGTACTGATCCGTACCGTGCGCCGTTACTGGCAAGTGGTCGGCCAACCGCAGAAAAAAATCATGATCGGGCGCTGGAATGGTTATCACGGCTCCACGCTGGCGGCGTCTGCCCTGGGCGGCATGAAGTTCATGCACGAGATGGGCGGCCTGATTCCCGACGTGGCACACATTGACGAACCCTACTGGTACGCCCATGGCGGCGAGCTGACGCCTGCCGAGTTCGGCCGCCGCTGCGCCTTGCAGCTGGAAGAGAAAATCCTCGAGCTGGGCGCTGAAAACGTCGCCGGGTTTATCGCCGAGCCGTTCCAGGGCGCGGGCGGCATGATCTTCCCGCCGGAAAGCTACTGGCCCGAGATCCAGCGCATTTGCCGGCAATACGATGTGCTGCTGTGTGCCGATGAGGTGATTGGTGGCTTTGGCCGTACCGGCGAATGGTTCGCCCATCAACACTTCGGTTTCGAGCCCGACACCCTGTCCATCGCCAAGGGCCTGACCTCCGGTTACCTGCCGATGGGTGGCCTGGTGCTGAGCAAGCGCGTGGCCGATGCGCTGGTGGAGCGCGGCGGCGTGTTTGCCCACGGGCTGACCTATTCCGGGCACCCGGTGGCGGCGGCGGTGGCGCTGGCCAACCTCAAGGCGCTGCGGGACGAAGGCATCGTGCGCCAGGTGAAGAACGACACCGGACCGTACCTGCAAAAAATCCTCCATGAAGTGTTCGGCAATCACCCGATGATCGGCGAGATCCAGGGCACGGGCCTGCTCGCGGCCTTGCAGTTCGCTGAAGACAAGAGCACCCGCAAGCGCTTCGAGAACGAAAACGACTTGGCCTGGCAGTGCCGCACGTTTGGTTTCGAAGAGGGCGTAATCATTCGCTCGACGCTGGGCCGCATGATCATGGCGCCGGCACTGGTGGCCACGCGCACTGAGCTGGACGAGCTGGTTGAAAAGACCCGCATCGCCGTGGATCGCACCGCACGGATCGCGGGAAAACGCTGAAGTGACCAGCGCGCCACCCCAGGCGAGGGGTGGTGCGCAACCTCCATCAGGCAACGCTGAACGGCATCGATGCCATCGAATGCCGCGACGCCCTGCATTCCCATTTCCAGGAGTCACCCATGAATACAATAACAAACGTGACCGATACACCCGCTCATCAATCCTCACCCAAAGCCGCCTCGTCCCGCCGCTTCCGTCAGCCGCTGGGTCTTATCGGGTTGGTGCTGTTCGGCCTGGCGTACATGGTGCCGCTGGCAGTGTTTACCACCTACGGCCTGGTAACCCAAATGACCAAGGGCCACTTGCCGACCGCCTACATGCTGACCCTCGCCGCCATGCTGCTGACGGCCTACAGCTATGGGCGCATGGTCCAGGCGCATCCCTATTCGGGCTCGGTCTACTCCTACACCCGCAAGGCGTTTGGCGCCTACTTCGGCTTCATCGCCGGGTGGACCCTGTTGCTGGACTACATCTTCCTGCCGTTGCTCAGCTATTTGCTGATCGGCATCTACATGTCCGAGTATTTTCCCGGGGTGCCGACCGCCGTGTGGGTGCTCGGCTCGATTGCCCTGGTGACCACACTGAACCTGGTGGGCATCGAGTCCATCACCCGGGTCAACTGGATACTCATCGTCGCCCAGTTGGTGTTCATCGTGGTGTTCGTGGCGTTGTCGGTGCACACCCTGAGCGAGCAGTCCGCACCCGTGTCGCTGCTGGCGCCATTCCACCATGAAGGCTTCAGCGCGCCGCTGATCATGGCGGGCGCCGCGGTGCTGTGCCTGTCGTTTCTTGGCTTCGATGCGGTGTCGACCATGGCCGAGGAAACCCCCAACCCACGCCGCACCATCCCGTTGGCGATCATGGTGGTGTCGCTGTTCGGCGGCCTGCTGTTCCTGCTGGTTTCGTATTTCGCGCAAATGGTGTTCCCGCAATGGAACAGCTTCGTCGACCCGGATGCCGCCTCGGTGGATGTGATGCGCCGGGTGGGCGGCGAACTGCTGGTGACCGCCTTTACCGCAACCTATGTCGCCGGTTGCTTCGCCTCGGCGATGGTCTCCCAGGCCAGTGTGTCGCGGGTGCTGTTCGCCATGGGGCGTGACGGCGCGCTGCCCCGTGTGCTCGGCAAGCTGGTGACGAAAAAGCGCGTGCCCGCCACGGCCATCGTGCTGGTCAGCCTGTTCTCGCTGATTGCCTTGTTCATCACGCTGGATACCGTCGCCAACATGATCAGCTTCGGTGCGCTGTTTGCGTTCTCGGCGGTGAACCTGGCGGTGATCAAGCACTACCTGGTCGACCAGAAGTTGCGCGGTACCAGGAACTACTTGCTGTACGCGGTTGTGCCGGCGCTGGGGTTCCTCAGCACGATCTGGCTATGGAGCAGCCTTTCCAGCCTGTCGTTCACCATCGGCCTGTGCTGGATGGGGCTTGGGCTCCTGTGCCTGCTGGGCATCACGCGGGGGCTGCGCGTGAAGATGCCGGAACTGCAGATCGCCGAGTGAACCCCTCGTCTATCCATCGCCATTCATTGGGAGTACAACGTGTTCGACCTTAACTACTGGCAACAGCGTGTTGCCCGCCAGACGTTCATCAACACCGCCCTGATCGGTGGCCGCTCAGTGAATGCGGCATCCGGGGCGACCTTCGATGCCATTAACCCTGCGACCCAGCAGTTGCTGTCGCGGGTTGCAGCCTGCGGTGACGCAGAAGTCGACCTGGCCGTGCGCAGCGCACGCCAGGCCTTCGAGACCGGCCCCTGGCGACGGATGCCGCCGGTGGAGCGCAAGAAAATTTTGATCAGGCTCTCCGAATTACTGATGACCCACCGCGAGGAACTGGCGCTGCTCGATTCGCTGAACATGGGCAAGCCGGTGATGGACGCCTACAACGTTGACGTGCCCGGCGCCGCCAATGTGTTTGCCTGGTACGGCGAAGCCCTCGACAAGCTCTACGATCAAGTCGCGCCCACCGCTCACAACGCGTTGGCAACCATCACGCGTGAAGCACTGGGGGTGATCGCGGCGGTGGTGCCGTGGAACTTCCCGCTCGACATGGCCGCCTGGAAACTCGCGCCGGCGTTGGCGGCCGGTAACAGCGTGGTCTTGAAACCTGCCGAGCAGTCGCCGTTTTCTGCCCTGCGCCTGGCCCAGCTTGCCCTGGAAGCCGGTGTCCCGGAAGGTGTGTTGAATGTGGTGCCCGGCCTCGGCGAAAGTGCCGGCAAGGCCCTGGGGCTGCACCCCGACGTGGATTGCCTGGTGTTCACCGGCTCCACTCAGGTGGGCAAATACTTCATGCAGTATTCCGCCCAGTCCAACCTGAAACAGGTGTGGCTGGAGTGTGGCGGCAAGAGCCCGAACCTGGTGTTTGAGGACTGCCAGGACCTTGACCTTGCGGCGGAGAAGGCCGCCTTCGGCATCTTTTTCAACCAGGGCGAAGTGTGTTCGGCCAACTCCCGTCTCTACGTGCAACGCTCCATCCATGACGAATTCGTCGAGCGCCTGATCGCCAAGTCGCGCGCCTGGATGCCGGGTGATCCGCTGGACCCCGGCAGTGCGGCCGGTGCCATCGTCGACAGTCAGCAAACCGCACGCATCATGCACGCCATCAGCCAGGCCCAGGGGGAGGGCGCCAGGCTGTTGTGCGGTGGCGAACAGGTGATCATCAATGGTTCAGCAAACTTCATCCAGCCAACCATTTTTGCCGGTGTGACCCACGACATGGCCCTGTCCCGCGATGAAGTGTTCGGCCCAGTGCTTGCCGTCAGCGCTTTCGACACGGAAGAGCAGGCGATACAGCAGGCCAACGACAGCCTCTACGGCCTGGCGGCCTCGGTCTGGAGTGATGACCTCAACCGTGCGCACCGCGTGGCCCGTGCCCTGAATGCCGGGACGGTGTCGGTCAACACCATCGACGCCCTGGATGTGGCGGTGCCGTTCGGTGGTGGCAAGCAATCCGGGTTCGGGCGTGATTTGTCGCTGCACGCTTTTGACAAGTACACGCAGCTGAAAACCACCTGGTTTCAGCTGCGTTGACTCAAGCGGTTATCCGGTCGTGTATTTATGCGTGCGCGACCGGCACAACTACAGGCAAAATCAGTGCGAACCCAGAGGGCTTTGAACACCATGGTCACTATTCGCGTAATGAGCACTGCCGACTACGACGCCGTGCTCGAACTGATGCAGAAAACGCCTGGCATCTCCCTGCGCGATGCCGACTCCCGCGAGGCCACTGAGCGTTACCTGGAGCGCAATCCAGGCATGAGTTTCGTCGCCGAGGTCGATGGGGGGCTGGTTGGGTGCGTGATGTGCGGGCACGATGGCCGGCGCGGGTATTTGCAGCACTTGCTGGTGCTGCCCGCGTATCGGCGCCAGGGTATTGCGAACGCGTTGGTTGAGCGCTGCCTCACCCGCCTGGCGCAATTGGGCATCCGCAAATGCCACCTGGATGTGTTCAAGACCAACGACAGCGCTGCCCGTTATTGGCAGGGCCAGGGCTGGCAGTTGAGGACCGATATTGATCGCTATTCGTTTACCCGGCCGGGTGACGAGAACGCCTGACGTCCATGGAGGGACAGATGCTCGAGATACGACGCGCCACGCTGGAAGATGCACAGGCAGCCTTCGACATTCGCCTGTTGGCCATACGCAGCCAATGCATCGGCGCCTATACGTCCGAGCAGATGATGTTGTGGACGCGAGGCGCAGCCAAGGACGGTTACGACACGCTGATGGACAAGCATTTTTACCTGGGCTGCGTGAACGCTGAACCTGTGGTCACCGGCATGCTGGATCTGGCGAACAACGAAATCGGTGCGCTGTTTGTGCTGCCCGGGTTTACCGGACGCGGGATTGGCAAGCAGATATTGGTGTATCTGGAGGCGTTGGCGCGGGAGTTGGGGATTGAGGAAGTGATCCTGGACGCGACGTTGAATGCGGCGGATTTTTATCGACGGTGTGGGTATGTGGGGACCGAGCAGGCCATCTATCATTCGCCGTCGGGGTTGCAGCTGGCCTGTATTCCTATGCGCAAACACCTCCACAATGTTCGCTGACCCACCCAAAACCTTGTGGCGAGGGGGCTTGCTGTGGCGAGGGAGCAAGCTCCCTCGCCACAGGTCATGTGTCGTCCTGGGTATTGAACTCCGTACGCAAACACCTGATCACCTCGCTCACCGAAGCTCCTTGAACCACCGGCGGCGTAGGGCTCTCACCAAACTCCCGCCAGATAAAAAGCGTCAGCTCCGCACCGTCGGTAGCCTTCTGCTGCGTCCCGAAATCCTGCAGCACCCGATAGCGCTCATCCTGCCAGAACAGCGCTTCAACCCATCCATACACCGGTATGAAATGAAAGTGCAGCGGGAAGCCCGGCATATGCCCGAACCGGCTGATGTAAAGCCACTTGGGCTTCAACTGAGCCTCCATGACCCGCTGGGTTTTGGCCAGCAACCCACCCAGCTCCGCGAGCGCCGCATCGGGCATCTCGGCCAGTGAGTCAACCGGCGCCTTGGCACCCAGCATCAGGTAGCCCGGCAGTGCGGATGACAGGTGATGATTGAGCAGCCAGTGCTCGGTCTCATGCACAACAAAGGATGGATCGATCTTCATCGACGGGCTTCCATGCGAAGAGGCTTGGCAGGATACCAAGAGTCATCGCCCTGTATCCCGCAAATGCAGCGGATCTGTCTCTATCGCGGCATTCACCTTATAGATACGGTTCATCCATACCTATTCAATGCCGAGAAAACCATGGACCTGACCGCAATCCCCTTTGGCACCACCGACTGGTCGACCCTCGAGCCGGTGATGCATCCCGGCGAAACCGGCAGTGCGTATTGGCGCACTTGCCAGTTCGGTTCAACCCGTGTGCGCATGGTCGAATACAGCGCCGGTTACCTGGCGGATCACTGGTGTTGGCGCGGGCATATCCTGCTGTGCCTGGAAGGTGAGCTGCACACCGAGCTGGAGGATGGCCGGCAGTTCACGCTGACTGCCGGGATGAGTTATCAGGTGGGCAATGACATGGAGGGGCATCGTTCCTCCACTGCCATTGGCGCAAAGTTATTTGTGGTCGATTGACGTTCCATCGCCCTTCAACCCTTGCGATAAACCCCCGCCAACTCCCGCGCCAGCCCAATGAAATTCTGCAACGGCGCCGACGGATTGAACGCGCGCCGCACCAGGGTGATCGGTGCCAGCAACCTTGGCCGTGCATCGCTGATCCGGCAGTACACCACGCTTTCGCGATGCACGTCGCGCATCGACGCCGGCACCACCGAGATGCCTTCGCCGGCGGCCACCAGGCTGACGTTGGTCAGCATGCGCTCCACTTCAAAGGCAATCTTCGGCTCGAAGCCGGCGTTCTGGCAGGCCTTGATCAGGTTGGCGTACATCCCCGGCGCGCCGGGGCGGCGGACCAGGATGAAGCGTTCGTCCTTGAGGTCGGCCATGGTGATTTTTGGCTCGGCGCCCTTGAGCAGCGCATGCCCGACGGGCAGGGTCAGCAGCATTTCTTCGTTGAGCAATCGGTGGAACGTGAGGCTCTGGTGGTCGCCCACCGGTGCGCGGAGGATGCCGATGTCGATGCGTTTTTCGATGGTGTCTTCGGTGACTTCCCGGGCGCTGCCTTCGTTGATCGAGAGCTCCACGCCCGGGTATTGCTCGCGGTAGGCGCGGATGATTCGCGGGATCAGCGGGTGGGCGGCGGCGGAACTGGTGAAGGCAATGACCAACGTGCCTTCGATACCCTGGGCAGCGCGAGCCGCCTTGAGGGAACCTTGCTCGACGCGGGCGAGGATCACTCGCGCTTCATCGAGAAACACCAGCCCGCCGGCAGTCAGGTCGACGCCCTTGGGGTGGCGCTTGAACAGGTCGAATCCCAGCTCTTGTTCGAGGGCACGTATCTGTTGGCTGAGGGGCGGCTGCTGCATGTTCAGGCGAGCGGCGGCGCGGGTGAAATGTCGCTCTTCGGCCACCATGATGAAATAACGTAAATGGCGAAGTTCCATGGTGGTATATCCCGTGACAAGACTTTATTATTTGTGGCCTGAATGCGCCTTGGCGACCAATATGCCGAAAGTGGCCTGATCCGACAATAACAATAAATAAAAAGACCATGGAGCATTGATGTCGACCCGATTTTCGAATAACGCCACCTTGCCTATTTTGATTGCCATTGCTCTTGGCATGGTGTTGGGGCTTTTTTATCCGGGCGTGGCAGTCGAGATGAAGCTGCTCAGTGACGCCTTTATAAAAGTGGTCGGGTTACTGATGCCATTTCTGTTGTTTGTGCTGGTGTCGACCGGTGTCGCAGGTATCAAGCGCGAGCCCCACCATCGGCATGTAGTGGGGCGGATCGTGGTGTATTTCCAGCTGATGTCCCTTGCTGCATTGGTGTTGGGAATGTCGACGGGGTGGTTGTTCAGCCTGGATCATACGGCAGTGGCCAACCTGGATTTTGATCATCTGACACCGCCTGCCGCGGCCGAAAGGCTGCTGCACGAGCTGTCGATGACCTCGATTTCGTCCAGTCTTTACAAGGTTTTCACCCAAAGCCTGGTGCTCCAGGTGATGCTGGTGGCGGTGCTGTGCGGCCTGCTGCTGGGGCGTGGCGGCCAGGTCGCAAACCGCTGCCTCGGTTGGCTGGAAGCGGCGGTCGCCGGGTTGTTCTGGTTGCTGCGGTTTATCCTGAAGTTCGCACCGCTGGCGGCGTTTGGGGCGATGGCATTTGTGGTGGGAAAGTACGGTTTAAGTTCGGTGCTGCCGCTCTTGAAGTTCATTGTTGTTATTTACCTGGTTTGCGCGGTGTTCGTCATTCTAGTGTTCGCCACGATTACCCGCCTGCTCGGCGTTAAATTGAGCCGGCTAATTGCTTACTTGAAAGAAGAGTTGTTGTTGGTGACGTTCACCGGCTCTTCAGTGGCCGCACTTCCAGGTTGCGTCAGCAAACTTGAGGCGCTGGGCTGTGATCGCCAATTAGTGCGCCTGGTGTTGACCACCGGGTATACGTTCAACTTGGCCGGTACCAATCTTTACCTGACCACTGCCATCATGTTTCTGGCGCATCTGGCCGGGGTGGAGATTGCCGTGCCCGAGTTGCTGGCGGTGCTGGTGATCTGCCTGTTTACCTCGCTGGGGTCTACCAGTGTGGCGGGCTCGGCGCTGTTTACCCTGATTGCTACCTTGAACATCCTGCAACTGGTGCCACTGGAAGGGGTGGGTTTGTTGTTGGGAGTGGAGCGGCTGATGAAGTGTCGGTCGTTGACCAATGTGCTGGGCAATTGCGTGGCGTGCCTGGCGATATGCGGGTGGCAGAAGTCGATTGACCATGAGGTGTTGAAGCGGGAATTGAGTCACTGAGCCGAGCACACTTTCCAAGCCC
>NZ_JACAPZ010000017.1:103061-347020 GCF_013385475.1 Pseudomonas sp. G5001 | reverse complement strand
CAAGCCCGCTCCCACATTCAGATCGCATTTCAGCCCTTGGCGTTGAGCAACTTGTCGAAGGCCTTGTCCAGGTTGCCTTCAGCACCTTTCAGCTTCTCACGACGCTCCTTCAACCAACTCTGGTCCGCGTCGAGATTCTTGCGCGCTTCCACCAGCATCCGCTTGACCTCTTCCGGCTGCGGCCCACCCGTACCCTTGCGAGTCTTGACCATCGTGGTCGGCGACAGTGCAGCACGGAAACCGGCCTCATCCAGCGGCAACGTATTCGGCGTCCATTTGTATTTGTCCGCGGCCTGCGTGTACAGCTTCTGCGCGTCCGCATACGCGAAGGTCTTCGGCGTGGTGCCATTGCTGCGCGCCTCGGTGACGATCAACGAGGCGAAGCTGTGGCCAATACGGAACGGCACCTTGAACTGACGCTCCAGGGTGTCGGCCAACTCCATGGACGTGGTCCATTCCGACTCCAGCTCATCCAGCGCTCGCTGCGGGTTGATCTGCAGCGCATCCAGCACGGCATCCATGCTTTTGAACATGTCATCGGTGGACTGGAACAGCCCCAATGAATCGAACGCAAACTTGTAGTCGGTCATGCCGGTGGTGACGTTATGCGCGCGCAAGGTCACGGTTTGCGCCAGGCCCACCACGTCGGAGGCCGATTCCCGAGTGCGCATCAACAACCCCGGGTTGCGTTTTTGCGGCATCGCACTGCTGGTGTAGGTGGACTCTTCGTCCAGCAGCAACCAGGGGCGGATCTGATGGTACTGGGTATGGATATCGCCAATCATCGCGCCGATGCGGATCGCCGAAGACGCCGCGAGGTTGGCCGCCTCGATCGGGATGTCGTAGGTCGACACCTGGCTCGAATCCAGGGAGTTTTCCCGCACGCCGTCGAACCCCAGCAACTCGGCCAGGCGTTCGCGGTTCAGCGGGTAAGCGGAGTTCGCCAGTACCGCGGTGCCCATCGGGCTCAGGTTGAGGCGGGTGTAGAGTTCACGGATGCGTTGGCCGTCGCGATCAAATGCGGCTTCGAACGCCAGCAGGTAGTGCGCATAGCTGATGGGCATGGCCTGCACGCCGTTGGTGTAGGCGGGCACCAGGGTGTCGATGTTCTTGTCGGCGATGTTCAGGATACGTTGGCGGGTGGCGTTCAGTGCCTCGCTGTAGGCCAGCACCTGGGAGCGCAGTTTGGCCAGGCGGTAGGTGGCGAGCATGTCCTGGCGGCTGCGGCCGGAGTGGATCAGCGACGCTTCCGGACCGATCTTGTCGGTCATGATTTTTTCCAGTTGCAGCACGTCTTCCGGGCGCTTGCCATCGGGCTGGTCGGCCTGGTCGATGGCAAAGCGCACGCCGCCGGCGATTTTGTGGCCCATGTCCGGCTTGACGATGCCTTCTTCGGTGAGCATCACGATCGAGGCTTTGTTGATGCGGTTCAACCAGGCGAACTGGGTTTGGGTCGGGTCGCCCTTGGCCTTGTGGGCGCTTTGCGAGGAGCCCGGCGTGGCGCCGACTTTGGCCGCCTGGGCGGCGCATTCTTCGGTGGTTTTGCAGGGCAACGCGCCGGTGTCGGCGGCGTAGGCGCCGTAACTGCTGAACAGGGCAAAGGCGACGGCCAGGTGGATCAGGCTTTTTCTGCTATTCATGTGCAACGCTCCGGGAAAAATCACAGCAAGGGCAGGGTGTAGCTGACGATAAAGCGGTTCTGGTCGATATCGCTGCCGCTGCCATTGCTGCGATACGTGCCATTGCGCCATTTCACTTCAAGGTTCTTCAGGGCACCGCTCTGGAACACGTAGCCGATATCGGTGTTGCGCTCCCACTCGGTACCTTCCAGGGTTCGGGTACGCACGAAGTTGTCACCCTTGAGGTAGCGGGTCATGAAGGTCAGGCCGGGGATGCCGAGGGCGGCGAAGTCATAGTCGTAGCGGGCCTGCCAGGACTTTTCCTCGGGGTTGGCGAAGTCCGGCGAGATCATCACGTAGTTGACGAGGTAGGAGTCGGTACCGTCCAGGTGGGGGAAGCCGGTGGTGCCTTTCATGCGCTGGTAGGCGGCGCCGAACGAGTGGCCGTGGAGGCTGTAGGTGAACTTGGCACCGAAGGCCTGGTTGTCGATGTTGCTGTTGCCTTCCTTGCTGGAGTCGGCGTAACGCAGGTCGGTCTTGAACGACTGCGCGTCACCCAGTGGCAGGGTATGGACCAGGTTGAAGATGTGTTGCTTGTAGTTGTTCTCGAGGTTGGCGTAGTGGTAGCCGGTGACCAGGGTTTTGGTCCAACTGTAGCTGGCACTGGCGAAGTCGAATTTATCGCTGGGCACGGCACCCTTGATGCCTTTGCCGTCGACTTCGATGTCTGCATGGCCGCTGTCGTTACGCAGGGTGTTGCTGGTCAGGCGCCCGGCATCGAAGGTCAGGCCGGCGATGTCCTGGCTGGTCAATTGAGTGCCGCGAAAGGTCTGGGGCAGCAGCCGGCCATCGTTGGGCAGTACGGTCGGCAGCTTGGGGATCAGCGTGCCGAATTTGAGCACGCTTTTGGAGATCCGCGCCTTGGCGGTGGCGCCCATTCGACTGTAGCTGTCCGGTGCGCCATCCTCGCCCACGGGAAGCAGGCCGGTGTTTTGGCGGTCGGGGCTTGAGTCCAGTTTCAAACCCTGCAGGCCAATGGCATCGAGGCCAAAGCCCACCAGGCCTTCGGTATAACCCGACTGGTAATTGAGGATCAGCCCTTGGGCCCACTCATCGCGTTTGGACTGGCTCGCGTTGGGCTGGCGGTAATCGCTGTTGAAGTAGAAGTTGCGAAATTCGAGGTCGGCCTTGCTGTCTTTGAAAAAGTCAGCTTCGGCAAAGGTTGGGAAGGCGAGGGTCAAACCGAGGGTGGCCGAAGTCAAGCCCAGGGTAATGGGGGATTTGTTCATTGTTATTCCCGTTGTCTGCTGCTTATTTTTAGAATTATCTGGCCGGACGGCGACAGGGAGACGCGTCCGGCTTGCGCAGGCTAACGAGTTGTATTGCAGATTGAAAATATATAGAAAGTGTTGAGGCGAGACGAAAAAAGTATGAAGCGGACGCCCGATTTTTCAGGCACTGAAGGGCGAATGTGGGAGCGGGCTTGCTCGCGAAAGCGGTGGATCAGTCAATACATCCGGTGACTGTCACACCGCATTCGCGAGCAAGCCCGCTCCCACACAAGCCCGCTCCCACATTTTGATCTGCGCTTTAGTGCATCTTGCTGTGATCCATGGTTTCCGTCGCATTCAACGCACGGACTTGGGCCTTCACTTCGATCGACTGCTTTTCACCCTTGGCATTTTCCACGGTGACGGTCAGCGGCACCTGGTCGCCTTCCTTGATCTGGGCGGTGAGGTCGATCAGCATCACGTGATAGCCATCCGGGTCGAGCTTGACGGCCTTGCCGGCGGGCAATGGCACCGAGTCCACCGGGCCCATGCGCATCACGTCGTCCTTCATGGTCATCTCATGGATCTGCACGGTCTTGGCGACCGGCGAAGCCACGCTGAGCAGTTTGCTGTCGCTGTCGGCGGTAACGGTCATGAACGCGCCGCTGGACGGCTGGCCCGGTACCGAGGCGCGTACCCAGGCGTCGGTGACCACTGCCTGTGCACTGGCGTGGGCGGCGAGGCCGAGCAGGGAGAGACCGAGGGCGAAGCGCTTGAGGTGTTGAACGGCAGTCATTAGCAGACCTCCATGACGGTGAGCAGGTCTTCTGCGCACTCTTTGGCGTTAAGCGAGGCAGACAAGCCCAGGCGCAGGGTGCCCCGGGTGTCGAACACAAAGCTGGTGGCGGTGTGGGAGAGGGTGTAGCTGTCGCCGGCGGGGATCTTTTCATAAAAGATCCCGAATTCCTTGGCGGCCACGGCGATTTCTTCCGGGGTGCCATACAGCGCCTGGAAGCTGGGGTCGAAGGCCTTGACGTAGGCGTCGAGTATCTTGGGCGTGTCGCGTTCGGGATCCAGGGTGATAAACACCACCTGCATGATCTTGCCGTCGCGGCCCATCAGTTTTTTCGCCTGGGCCATGCGCGCCAGTGTGGTCGGGCACACGGCCGGGCACTGGGTGAAGCCGAAGAACACCACTGGCATCAAGCCACGGAAGGAACTCAAGGTGACGGTCTCGCCGTCAGTGTTCTTGAGCTTGAAGGTGCGGCCCATGATCTTGTCGCTCAGATCCTTGCCGTACTTGAAGTTCAGTTTCGGGCTGTTGTCACAGCCGGCCAGCAGGCCCAGGCCCAGCAATCCCATGCCGGAGAGGACTTTGCGGCGGGTGAATAACGTACTCATCAACTGTGCATCCTGTGAAGCGCCTGGGTACCACGAAGCGTTAAATCAGGCGAGGAGAACGTGGCATTCTAACAACCCGGGCCTCTGGGCGTAATCTGCGACGTTCTGTCACAGGCCCTGCCGAGCAAGACCAAATGTGGGAGCTGTCGAGCTTGAGCGAGGCTGCGAAGGGATCGCCTCGGTATTCCTGCAAGACCGTGGCGTCTGCATCGCAGCCTCGCTAAAGCTCGACAGTTCCTACAGGGGGAATGGTAAAGTCGCCGCCATGAAACTCTCCCGCCCGGACCGCTCACTCATTGCCTGGACCCTGTATTTTTGCGTCCTGTTCAATGTGTTCGTCTGCGGTTTGGGCCATGGGCAGATGATGGGGCTTGAGCTCAATGGCCTGGGCGGTCAGTTCTGCTCAAGCCTGGGCACCAAGGCGCCGGCCTCGGATGCCGGCCTGGGCAATCCGACGGCCAGCAGTTGGTCGAACTTCTTCGCCTGCCCGGTGTGCTCCGCCGTGACCCTGGGCATCGTCTTCCTGTTTTGCCTGGCCTGGCTATTGGGCCTCGGGCAAAAGCCGCGCCCGGCCCATGAGCGGCGCAACAAGGCCCCTCCACGGTATTCCTGGCCCTCGGCCAACCCTCGCGCTTCCCCTGCATTCTGACGTGTGCCCCGGGCTTCCTGATACCAGGAGGCGTTCTATCGTCACGAGTGTGAGTGCGTTCCATGAGCTCTATCCTGCCTTCCGGCGCTGCCCGTCTGGTCAGCAAGGCGTCGCGCCGTCCGTCCCGCGGCGACGTGTTGCTACCGTCTGTCGAATACCCGAGTAACGCCCGCTGTTTCGTCCACCTGGATGCACGGTTGCTGCCGTACTGGCACACCTTGTTCGACATCTGCCCCGGCCTGCTCAAGCTCGACCCGCCGGAGGGCTTGAACCTGTTTCGCAGCTTCATGACTTGGGCTTACCGCAACCGTCCCTCCCTGGACTGGACCTACCATGTAAACGTGTGCCGTTGGCTGCTCGGTTCGGTGTATCGCACGCAGATCGATGAAGAGCCCATCGAAGCGTTCATGACGGCGGCCGCGGCCCGTTGGGTCAGCGATGACACCAGCCAGGTCCGGGGCGTGGTTGTGGCCTGGCAAGGCGCGCCGCTTCAGGTGGTGGACTGGAAGCCGGGCAGTGGCGTGGCGCTGCAAAGGCTGCCGCCGCTGCCCTGGGATTTCGCCTGGTGCACGTTGGACAGTCAGGGGCAGTTCAGCGGGTGGTTGCCGGTGCCTTGAGGTTCTGCTCAATCCATTGGGCAACGCTGGTCACGGCGATCTGTTGTTGCCCATTGAAGGTAATGGCAGGGTCCCAGGCCACGCCGTTGCCTTGGGCGAAGGCCACCCGGTATTTCATCAGGTTGTCCTCGGGTGCAGCGGCCAGTTCCGCTTCCAGGTAGCGCACCGACCAGCGTTCGCGTTTGAGGGTGAGCCCCAGTTGCGCATCCACGGTATCGGCCAGCTCGCCGTAGGTCAGGGTGTCGCCGGCGGTGTACACCACCTGATTGGTGATCGGCGGCGTGCTGAACAGGATGCGTGCCGTCAGCAGGCCGATGTCCTCAGGCGTGGTGACGGTGACAGCGGTGTCCCAATCTCCCAATGCATGCACGGTATTCTGCGCCAGGTCGACGACGCCGAAGGACGGTTCAAACAGGAAGCTGGTGAACATCCCGGTGGAGACAATCACCCATTGCGTGCCTTGCTGGGAGCGCAGCAAGTCGCGCACGTCAAGCTGTTCATCCCAGAGGTCCTGGGCCGAACCGCGGCCGATCACGTCGTAGTCCACACCGAACTGCCACGGTACATAACGTTTCACGCCGCCTGCGATGACCGCGCGGGTCAGCTTGCGCTGAGTGCCGGGGCCTGCGGCAAAGCCGATGCAACTGATCACGGTGTGATAGTCGGCGAACACCGTTGCCAGCTCGGCCTCGGAGCCATTGGCCAGGTCACCCGCCAGCAGCTCAATGCCCAAGGCGCGCAGTTCGATGATTTCCTGCTGTTTGGCCGGGTCGGGGGAGTTCAGTGTGGCGGGGCGCAGCAACACCGTCACAGACACATTTTGCGGTGCAGCCAGGCGGGACAGTTGGCGCAGTACCGCCAGGCCCAGTTCGCCGGCGCCCAGTACAAGGATCGAAGCAGTCATAGGGGTCTCGGTTCAGGTGAAAGTCATGCCATGCTTGCAGAATTGCCGACCGCGCATAAGAAGGCACACCAGTGATACCGGGAGTAGAAGGTGGATAACGACGAGATCATCAGGCGCTCACAAGCCGCCTGTGAAGCCCTTAGCGCTGATGAAGACGGGCTCAAACGGCAGGTGCTGACCCATGCGGGAAACCGCTGGTCGTTGGGCATCGTGCACCTGTTGGGCGTGAACGGCCGGCTGCGCCACGCCGAGATCGGCCGACGCATGGAGGGCGTCACCCGGCGCATGCTCACGCGGACCTTGCGCCAGCTGGAGCGCGATGGCCTGGTGCTGCGCCATGACTTCCAGGAGGTGCCGCCCAAGGTCGAATACCAGCTATCGGAGTTGGGCAAACAGCTGCTGGTGCACATGATTCCGTTGTGGACGTGGGTGGTGGAAAATGCCGACGGATTCAGGCGATCCCGGGAGCAGTTCGACGCTGATCAGGCGCTGTGATCAAGACGTGGGCCGGCAGTCTGCACGTTTGCTCGCAGGCCCATCCTCGGGAAACAGGTGCGCATGCAGGTAGTCGATAAACACCCGCAGCTTGGGCGTTGGATGGCGGCCCGAAGGCCACATGATCCGGAAGTTCTCTGCTTCCGAACACGCCTCCAGCACCGGCACCAATTGTCCGCTGTCGAGCCATTCACGAATGGCGAAATCCGCCAGGTAGGCGATGCCGATACCTTGCACGGCAAAGCAGATGCGCGCTTCCAGGTTGTTGCAGACCATCGCGGCGGGCAGTGGGAAATCAGCTTCCACCCCGTCCTGGCGCAGGGGCCAGCGCTGCATTTTGCCGGTGTTGGGGTAGCGGAACTTGATGCATGCATGCTGAGCCAGGTCTTCCGGCCGTTGCGGCGTGCCGCGCTCGGCGAGGTAAGCCGGTGATGCTACCAGCAGCATCCGGTAGCCGCCGATCAGGCGCGATGTGAGGCGCGAGTCGGGCGCTTCACCGCTGCGCAGCACGGCGTCGTAACCTTCTTCCACCACGTCCACGCGGCGGTCGGTAAAGCTCAGGTCCAGCTGCACCTCGGGGTAGGCTTTCTTGAATTGCGCGAGCACCTGCAAGAACGGATGGCCCACCAGCGGCAGGCTGACCTTGAGCCGGCCACGAGGCGCCGACACGGTTTGCGAAAGCTCGGCTTCGGCTTCGTCGATCTCCATCAGGATGCGCCGGCTGCGCTCCAGAAACAGCTCGCCCTCGGCAGTCAGCGTGACGCTGCGGGTGCTGCGGTTGAACAGGCGCACACCCAGGCGTTCCTCCAGGCGTACCACGCTCTTGCCGACTGCCGAGGCCGTTACGCCCAGCACGCGCCCGGCGGCGACAAAGCTGCGGGTTTCGGCGACCTGCACAAAAACATTCAGGGTGTTGAGGCTGTCCATCGAGGCTCCGGTTTGGCTGAGGCGAGGCCTGGCTACCTTATCCCGATTGCGGAACAAAAGCTCCGTAGACAGTGGAGCCGGCGCCCCCTTAATCCCGTGAGGACAGGCCCATATCCTTGTGGCATTGCCCATTCACGAGGAATACCAAGATGACCGACACCATGAAACGCTGGGAAACACCTGCATTGGGACTGCACACACTGCGCCTTGCCGACGTGCCACGCCCCATCGCGAAGGCCGGGGAGGTATTGGTGCGCGTCGAGGCCGTCTCGCTCAATTACCGCGACGGTGAAGTGGTCGAAAACAGCATGGGTGCCGACCTCACATTCCCATTCACGCCGGCCTCCGACATGGCGGGCACGGTGGTCGCCGTGGGCGAGGGCGTTACGCGTTTCAAGGTGGGCGACAAGCTGCTGTCGACGTTTTTTGCCGGATGGGTCGATGGCGCTCCGCTGTCCTGGAGTGAAGCGCCGCCTCAGGGTGGCCCGCTCCCCGGCATGCTCGCCGAGTACGTGGCAACACCTGCCGAATGGTGCGTGCATGCGCCCCTCAGCCTCACCGCAGGGCAGGCCAGCACCTTGCCAGTGGCCGCCTTGACGGCGTGGATGGCGCTGTTCGAACTGGGCCACCTGCACGCCGGCCATACCGTGGTGGTGCAGGGCACCGGTGGCGTCTCGTTGTTTGCGGTGCAACTGGCTGCGGCCAATGGTGCCCGCGTTATCATCACCAGTAGCAGCGATGAAAAGATCGCGCGTGCCATAGAGCTGGGTGCCACCCATGGCATCAACCGCAGCCGGGTACCGGAATGGCACACGGCGGTGCAAGCGCTGACCGATGGGCGTGGCGCCGAACATATCCTGGAAATGGCCGGCGGTGACAACCTCACGCGTTCCCTGCACGCGGTAGCCAACGGTGGGCGCATCTCGGTGATCGGCCTGCTGGAGAGTGACCAATTGAATGCTCCGGTCATGGCCTTGCTGGGCAAGCGGGCCTCCATCATCGGCATCTCCGTGGGGCCGCGCCGCGCATTGGAAGATCTGATTGCCATGATCGACCGCCACGGCATCGAGCCGGTAATCGATCACACCTACGGCTTCGAGCAAGTGCCCGAAGCCTTCGCTCATCTCGGGCGCGGTGCCTTTGGCAAGATCGTGATCGAGGTCGGCCGGTGATCTACATCATTCTGGGTCTTTTCGGCCTGTACACCCTGGAGTTTGGTGTGGTCGGTATTTTACCGATGATCGTCGAACGTTTCGGCATCAGCGTGTCTCAGGCCGGGTTATTGATGGGCTTGTTTGCGCTGATCGTGGCGGTGCTCGGGCCTTTCCTGGTGCTGATGGCGTCGCGCCTGGCGCGCAAGAAAATCCTGGTGGGCGCGCTCTTTGGTTTTTCCGTGTGCAGCGTGCTGTCGGCGTTTGCGCCGAACTTCGAAACCTTGATGGCGTTGCGGGTAATTCCGGCGATGCTGCACCCGGTGTTTTTTGCCGCTGCGTTTTCCACCGCGGTGTCCTTGTACCCCAAGGACCGCGCGGCGCATGCCACGGCCCTGGCCGTGGTGGGCACCACCTTGGGCCTGGTGCTTGGGGTGCCGCTGACCACATGGGTGGGCGCGAGTATTTCCTATGAGGCATCGTTCTTCTTCTGCGCTTTGGCAACGGGGTTGGCAGGTGTCGGACTGCTGTTGAAACTGCCCCATCATGAACGCCCGATGCCGCTGAGTTTCGGCAAGCAACTGGCGGTGCTGCGCAGCCTGTCGGTGTGGCTGGCGATCATCGCGACGGTGCTGGTGTTCACCACGATGTTTTCGGTCTACAGCTATGCCGCCGAGTACCTCAGGACCCAGACCGGCATGGATGGCCAGGCCATCAGCATCATGCTGGTGATCTTCGGCGTGGGCGGTGTCACGGGCAACCTGTTGGTGGGCCGGTTATTGGGCAAAAGCATGGTGGCGACGGTGGTGCTGTACCCCATTGTGCTGGCGGCGGCGTACGTGGTCTTGTACGCGTTCGGCAGCCCGTCGTGGTGGTCGATGAGCTTGATTGTGCTGCTGTGGGGCGCTGCGCATACCTGCGGGCTGGTGGTCACGCAAGTCTGGCTGACCTCGTCGGCGCCCGAGGCGCATGAGTTCGCAACCAGCCTGTATGTGTCCTCGGCGAATGCCGGCGTGGTGATCGGGGCGTCCGTGGGCGGGCTGTTTATCAATGCATTCGGCACCACCGGAGTGATCGGCTGCGGCTTGATATTTGCCGCACTGTCATTGCTTGTGATTGGGTGGAAGGCCTTGGCGTTCGGAGGCGCCAAGGCATTGCCCGCAGACCTGTGCGCTGCGCATTAGGCCTGCGGGGCCATGGTCAACGCAGGGTGTAGCCGCCGTCGACCACCCAGTCCTGGCCAAACACACTGCGTGCGCCCTGGCTCAACTGGAACAGGATCACATCGGCAATAGCGCCCGGCTCCAGGAATTGCCCATTGAGCAGGCGCTGATTGACTGTGGTGGCAACGCCGCCCAACGCTTCGTCACTGAGCCCCAAGGTGCTCCAGATCGGCGTGGCGGTGGGGCCGGGCGATACCATGTTCAGACGAATGCCATGGGGCGCCAGCTCCACCGCCAGGGTGCGCATTTGCGCCCGCAAGGCGGCCTTCGAAGCAATATACGCGGCGAGCCCAGGGAAGGTCGCCAGCTCCAGGAATGTACCGATAAATACCACCGACGCCTGGGCGGCCATTTGCTCGCGTAGGCTGCCGAGGGTGTTGAGAGCCGCGGCTCCATTGACGGCCCATTGCCGGTCAAAGGCGGCCAGGTCCAGGCCATCGGCCAGTTGTGCGATCCCGGCATTGGGCACGAGGTACTCCACCGGTCCGATGGACGCCGTCAACTGCGCCAGGCGTGCCTGGTCGGCAGCCTGGGTGACATCCCCCGCCAGCCAGTAGAGCTGCTCGCCAAAACGCTCCGCCAATGCGCCCAATTCGCCAATCTGTCGCGACATGGCGACCACTTGCGCACCTTGTTCAAGCAGCTTGCAGGTGACAGCCAGGCCGATACCTGAACTGGCACCGGTCACTACGGCAAGGCGGTGGTTGAAGTCATTGTTCATGGGGTTCTCTTTATAGATTGCCAAAGGGGCGCGCAGCACTGATCAGGATTCATGCCATATGAAAAGTTCCTATAAATCAGTTGGATATATTTTTTGTAGTCGATATGACACGAGTGTTATGTAGTCCTTATGACGTGCTGTAGTCGTTATGACCAAGGCCCGTTTTCGAGCTGATCGAAGGCTTGGCTTTTTTGCGATAGTTGTTGGCGTTATCGCGATGACGGCGCTGGCACTTTCCTTGGTTAATGGCGGCTGTTTTCTCTACGTCAGGCTCATTACGTCATGTCGCTTATTCCGCGCAAAAAAGTCATTCGCCAGGTGATCGCCACCCGTCAACGCTTGCAAGCCATCAGCGTGCTGGGCGCTACCGGTTCGGTGGGCGTCAACGTATTGGACGTTATCGCGCGTCACCCCGAGCGCTATAAAGTCTTCGCCCTCAGCGGGTTCACCCAACTGGAGCTGTTGAAAAAACAATGCTTGTTGCACCGTCCGGACTACGCCGTGGTGCCCACGCCGCAAGCCGTGGCGACGCTGCAGAAGCAACTGTTGGAGGAGGGCTCTCAGACTCAGGTAGTGGGCGGCGAAAGCGGTCTGAAATTCGTCGCCGGTCACCGGGATGTGGACACGGTGGTGGCCGCTATCGTCGGTGCGGCGGGCTTGAATGCAACGATGGCCGCCGTCGAGGCCGGCAAGAAAATCCTCCTGGCCAACAAAGAGGCACTGGTGATGTCCGGTGCGTTGTTCATGCAGGCGGTGCGCAGCAGTGGGGCGGCGCTGTTACCGCTGGACAGCGAGCACAACGCAATCTTTCAGTGCCTGCCGTCCCATGCTCAACACGGCCTGGCCCACGCGGGCGTGCGGCGCATTCTGTTGACTGGCTCCGGCGGGCCGTTTAGCCAAACGCCGATGGCGCAACTGCACAACGTAACGCCGGACCAAGCCTGCGCTCACCCGAAATGGTCCATGGGCCGCAAGATTTCGGTGGACTCGGCAACCCTGATGAACAAGGGACTCGAACTGATCGAGGCCTGTTGGTTATTCGGCGCCAGGCCGTCCCAGGTCGAGGTAGTGATCCATCCGCAAAGCGTCGTCCATTCGCTGGTGGATTACGTCGACGGCTCAATGCTCGCGCAGTTGGGGAACCCGGACATGCGCACGCCCATCAGCCATGCCCTGGCCTGGCCGCAACGGATCGATTCAGGGGTTGAACCACTGGATTTGTTCAAGGTGGCCCGGCTGGATTTCGAAGTACCGGACGAGAAGCGCTTTCCTTGCCTGGCCCTGGCGCGCGAGGTGGCGGATGTGGGCGGCACGGCACCGGCGTCGCTCAATGCGGCCAATGAAGTCGCGGTGCAGGCCTTTCTGGACGGACGCATCGGCTTCATGCAGATCGCCGAGTGCATCCGGCATGTGCTGGACAAGGAGCCGGTGGTGGCGGTGACGGACCTGTATGGCGTCATGGAGGCCGACGCCAGTGCCCGCCGGTGGGCACTCGGATGGCTGAATCAGCACTATCAGCGATGATCAGCCGTAGCTGACCCGGTCGCGAATCTTCAGCACAGCCTTATGGTCGGCCAGCACTTCCGGGAGTGAACTGCGCAGGTACTCCACCCAGGTTTTGATTTTTGCATCCAGGTAGTGCCGGGAAGGGTAGATGGCGTACAGGCTCAGTTCTTCCAGGCGGTACTCGGGCAGGACTCGCACCAGAGTGCCGCTGCGCAGCCCCTTGATTGCCGCATGCACCGGCAGGATGCCCACGCCCATGTCGTTGCTGATGGCGGTCTTCATGGCGTCGACCGAGTCCACCAGGAACGGCGAGCTGCTGATGGTGACGCTCTCCTGGCCACGGGGGCCGTCGAACGTCCAGTCTTCCAGCGGGATCACCGGGCTGACCAGCCGCAGGCAGGCGTGGCTGAGCAGGTCTTGCGGCGTTTGCGCGGCACCATGGTTTTTTATGTAGGACGGTGAGGCGCAGACGATGCTGTAGGTCGTGCCCAGTTTCTGTGAAACGTGGCTGGAATCGGGCAGGTCAATGGCCAACACAATCGACACGTCGAACCCTTCGTTGACCAGGTTCGGCGTGCGGTTGCTCATGCTCAGGTTGAACGTCACGTCGGGGTAGTTCTTGCGGTAGCGTGCGATGGCGTCCACCACGTAGTGCTGGCCGATGCCTGTCATCGAGTGCACTTTCAACTGGCCGGTAGGGCGTGTGTGGGCGTCGCCGGCTTCCAGCTCCGCTTCCTCGACGGAGCGCAGGATTTGCTCGCAACGCAACAGGTAGCGTTTGCCGGATTCGGTCAGTGCGGTACGGCGTGTGGTGCGGTTGAACAGGCGGGTTCGCAGGTGGGTTTCAAGGTTGGAAATGGAGCGCGAAATATGGGTGGTGTTGCTATTCAACTGCACTGCCGCGCCAGTAAAACTGCCGACTTCGGCAACGCAGCGGAAGATGCGCATGTTCTGCAGGATGTCCATCGATGCTCTCCAGGTGGAACGTTTTTTAGTGTGGCATGAACTCATCCACGGCTGTAAACGCTATTTATTGTGGATTTTTACGTAACAGTCATTCACGTTTCTGATGACTTACCGGGGCGCATGGAAGCCCCTAGAGTCGCCGCCCCATTTCCCGTCAGCCGGAAGGTCGCGTGCCTCGACTCACTGTTCGTCGTTTCAATATCGCCGGTAGAGCGGGCCGCTGGCTGGTGTCGCTGCCCTGGCGCCGGGGCTTCATGGAGTGGGCCCGCAGCGATGGGGTGATGTGGATCTACCTGGGCAAGGTATTGATCGCCTCGTACCTGACCCTGTGGCTGGCGATGCGCCTGGAACTGCCACAACCGAGCACCGCGATCACCACTGTGTTTATCGTGATGCAGCCCCACAGCGGGCACGTCCTCGCCAAGAGTATCTATCGCTTCATCGGCACGTTGGTGGGCTCATCGTTCATGGTGCTGTTGATGGCCCTGTTTGCCCAGAGCACCGAGCTGTTTCTCGCGGGCCTGGCATTGTGGGTGGGGTTGTGTTCCGGTGGTGCCGCGCGCAATCGCAACTTCCGCGCCTATGGATTTGTGCTCGCCGGCTACACGGCGGTGATGGTCGGGCTTCCCGTGGTGGGCCATCCGCAGCAGGTATTCATGGCGGCCGTCTGGCGAGTGCTGGAGATCACCTTGGGGATCGTCTGCGCGACGCTGATCAGCGCCACCGTATTGCCTAAAACCTCCAGCGTGGCGATGCGCAACACGTTGTACCAACGCTTTGGCCGCTTTGCCGGATTTGTGCGGCAGCGCCTGCGTGATACCGGTGACCAGGCGGCCTTCGAGAGCGCCAACCTGGGGTTTATCGCCGAGGCCGTTGGCCTGGAAGTAATGCGCAGCGTCAGCGTGTTCGAAGACCCTTACATGCGCCAGCGCAATGGGCGAATCAACCGCCTCAACAGCGAGTTCATGGCGATCACCACGCGTTTCAACGCGCTGCATCAACTGCTTGAACGGGTTCGCCTGCGCGGTGGCGTGGAGGTGGTCCAGGCCGTCGATCCGGGGTTGATCGCGTTGGCCGAGCTGCTCAAACCCTTCGCCGGGCACCCATTGACGGACCGTGACGCGGCCGTGCTGTCCACCGAACTGAAAGTCTACAAAGCCGGCTTGCCAGACCGGGTCCGGCGCCTGCGTGCGGCGTTGCAACATACCGCTCCCGTAGCCGATGACCTGCTGGACTTTCACACCGCGTATGAACTGCTCTACCGCTTTGTCGACGAGCTGCACAGCTACGCCCAGACGCATGCGTCCCTCGCCGATCACAACCATGTGCGAGAGCAATGGAACGAACCGTTTCAACCTCGGACCAACTGGCTGGCGACCCTTGCGGCCGGGTTGCGCGCCGCGGTGGTGTTACTGGTGCTCAGTACGTTGTGGATTGCCACCAGTTGGCCCAGCGGCGCGGCCATGACCCTGGTGTCGGCGCTGACCGTAGGCCTGTCGGCGTTCTCTGCCAACCCCAGGCGCATGTCGTTTCAAATCGCCTGCGGTACGCTACTGGCAGCGGTGATTGGCATTTTCGAAGTGTTTTTCGTGTACCCGATGATCGACGGTTTTCCGTTGCTGTGCGTGGTCATGGCGCCGGTGATCGTATTGGGTTCGTTCTGGCTGGCGAGGCCGCAATTGGCCGGCTATGGCCTGGGCATGCTGGTGTTTTTCGGCACCAGCTCAGTGCCTGCCAACCTGACGCTGTACAACCCCTACGGGCTGATCAATGACTATCTCGCCATGGTTTTTGGCATGTTGGTGTGCGCCGCGGCGGGGGCGATTATCCTGCCACCCAACAGCCCTTGGCTGTGGCGCCGGCTGGAACAGGATCTGCGCCGCCAGGTGGTGGTTGCCATCAGCGCGCCGTTGCCGGCGCTGGGCTCCGGTTTCGAAAGCGGCACCCGCGACCTGCTCAACCAGGCCTACAACTTTGCGGCGGGCAGGGCATCGGTGCAGCATCGCCTGCTGCGCTGGACGTTCGTGGTACTGGACGTGGGGCACGCGATCATCGAGTTGCGCCGCGAGCAGGCCCGGTTGCCGGCGCAGGCCTGTTACGCCGAGAGCATGCCCTGGCGCCTCGCCATCCGGGCAATGGGTCGCGCACTGGTGCGGTTGTTCGTCAAGCCTGGGCCCGGTTATTTGCAGCGCGCGCTGGAGGCTGTCGAGCACGCCATTGAGTGCGTGCAACAGACCGATGAGCCATTCGCCGGGAACTTTGAGACTTCAGCCCTGAGACGGGTGGAAAGCTACCTGCACTTCATCCGCACCTCGCTGCTCGACCCGCAATCGCCGCTGGTCCACTACAACCAGCCGGGAGAAAAAGTGGCGCAATCGAGCGACTAGTTGGCGGGCCGGAAGGAGTCTGGGTGAGCATAAATCTCCATACTCGAGGGGCATGATCTTTCAGGAGTGGCCCATGTACGCCGGTCTTTGCAATCACGCCTGGGTCGCCTCGATCATCGATGGCATTCGTGAACAACGTAGCGCGATCCGCGACCACCTGGAGGCCCAGTACCTGCTGGAAGTCGAAACCGCCCGACTCGCTGCGCGCCGTCGCACCCTGGAGGATATCCGCCGGTTGTGGCACGCCCTGGCGCGGCGTGGCGAATATAACCTCGGGGATCAACTCGACGATTTCGTCGACCGCGACCAGGCCTTGCACGGTGCGGTGGCCGTGGCTTCCCACAACGTGGTCTTGCAGTCGATGTACCGCGCATTCAGCTCTTCGTTCCACAGCCAGTATCTGGCGATTTTTGCCGACAACGAGTTGTATGAGCCGGGGCTTGAAGCCCATGCGCAAGTCGTCCAGGCGATTATCTTTGGCGATGAAGACGCGGCAGTCGAGGCGGTACGCGCGATGTTCGATCCCATGCTGGAAAAGCTCCGCTGGCTGTCGGAGCGAGACGGCACTGCAGCGTGAGTCGTTGTACTCGCAGTTGACTTAAGACCCTCGAGGAAAGCCCGTTCCAGACGCCTGCGCGTCGTCCTCATTGTTACAAAAACTGGAAAAGTGAATGCCCGTTTTGGCGGCTGTTTTCACAACCGCCAGGCCTATATCGTGCGCGCCTCCCGTCGAATGAAAACACTGCAACACACAATAAAAAACGGCTGCCATCACTGGGTCGACGGGACAGTCGTGTTCACTGTTCGGAGCCTTCATGAACCACAAGACTTACCTGGCCCTGGCCGTTTCTTTCGGCGTTGTACAGCAGGCGGCTGCATCGGGTTTTATCGACGACAGTAAAGCGACCCTGGACCTGCGCAACTTCTATCTCAACCAGGACACGCGCAATGCCAAGGGGGCCTCGGACCGGGAATGGGGCCAGGCCTTCATGTTCAATTATCAGTCCGGTTTCACCGAGGGGGTGGTGGGCCTGGGGTTGGATCTGCAAGAGCTGTACGGCGTACGGCTGGATGCGTCAGGGCGTGCCGGCAAGGTGGGGGAGGACAACACACCCGGTAGCGTCTTCCCGCTGTCTGATGGCAAGGCTGCCAATGATTTCAGCAAGACCGGGGTCACCGGCAAAGTGCGCATCTCCCAGACCCAACTGAAAGTGGGCACGCTGATGCCCCGGGTGCCGGTACTGATGTATGAAGACGGCCGGTTGTTGCCCCAGACTTTTCGTGGCTACCAGGTGGACTCCAAGGACCTGAAAGACTTCAACCTCGTCGCCGGCAAAATCGAGCAGGTGCTTGACCGTAACTCCAGCAACGGCCAGGGCTTGTCCATCGCTGGCGCAAACGATCCGGTCAAGGGCACGTCCAGCAATCAGTTTTACTACGGTGGTGTGGATTACGCCGTAAGCAAGCAGATGCAGTTGCAGTATTACTACGCGAATCTTGAAAACTTTTACCAGCAACACTTCTTCGGCCTGGTGCACAACTGGCAGTTGCCGGTGGGCCAGTTCAAGAGTGACCTGCGCTACTTCCACAGTACCTCGGACGGTAAGAACTCCAGTGCGGCGGGGCGTGCCGAGGGCTACGTCAGCTCGGGTTACTACGGGCCGGGCGTCAACAATGGCAAGGTCGACAATAACCTGTGGAGTGCCTTGTTTACTTATTCGCTGCAAGGCCATTCGGTGAGCCTGGGGTATCAGAAAACCACGGGCGAAAGTGACTTCCCCCATATCAACCAGGGGCAGGGCCGCTCGGTGTATTTGATCACCAACTCCCAGTCGTTGAAGTTCGTCAACGCCGGGGAACAGGCCACGGTGGCCAGCTATGCCTATGATTTTGCGAACCTGGGCGTGGCGGGGCTGAAGACCAGCGTCACCTACATACATGGCAGCCACATCCGCACGGCAGGTCGTGACAATACCGAGTGGGAGCGGGACGTGCGGGTTGACTATGTGATTCCTGCCGGCACCTTCAAGGGGATTGGGTTCATGTGGCGTGGTGCGGTGCTGCGGGGTAATGACAGCGCTGACAAAGACGAAGCCCGGTTGATGGTCAGCTACAGCATTCCCTTGCTGTAGGCCGGCTCAACGCTGGGCGAAATACCTGGCCGGGCTGCAACCGAACACCGAGCGGAACACGGCGATAAAGCTGCTGGAGCTTTCGTAGCCAATCGCGGCGGCGGTGCTGCTGACGCTTTCCCCCGCCGCGAGGTTTTCCAGGGCCACCATCATCCGCAAGCGTTGGCGCCAGGCGCCGAAGCCCATGCGGGTCTGGGCAGCAAACAGCCGCTCCAGGGTGCGTGCACTGGCGCCTACCTCGAAGGCGATTTCCTTGAGCGGCCGAGTGTCGTTGGGGTTTTGCTTGATCAGGTTGGCGGCGCGCACCGCGCGTTTATCCGAGGGCTCAGGCAGGTAAAAGGCGTCTTGCTCAAGCAATGCCAGGTGGTCCAGCAGCACGGTGCCCAGGCGGCTTTCGCGGCTGTGCTCGGGGTACTCGCCTGGCAGTTGCGCGCAGGCCAGGATCAGCTCGCGCACCAGCGTCCCGACATTTAACACTGCGCAGCGGGCCCACGGTGGAATGCTGGCCGCGCCCTGACGCACATATACGGTACGCATCGACACCTGACGCGAATGCTTGAAGGTGTGGCTGACACCTGGCGGAATCCAGAGCGCCCGCTGCGGTGGCAGAACCCAGATGCCTTCGGCCGTCAGTACCGTCATCGAACCTTTGATGGCGTACATGATTTGCGCGTGTTCCGGGTGAACGTGAGGTTCACGCAAGCCGGGCAAATACTCCCGGACCAAACCTTGCACGGGGGCCGCGCCAAACTTAATCGATGGGTGTTCAAGCATGGCGCGGTCCCGATATTTTCTAGATAAGGAGGGATTTTGTGCCAGATCAAAAGGGCTGTAAAGCCGCAGTTTGGCCTACCGAAAAACCGTCGGATTGGCTAGGGCGCTTGGGTTTGCGGTTGGGTACTGTCGATGCTTTTGGCGTGCGCCCTTCAAGGAAACCTCACCGATGTCCATCGGAAAAAACTTCGCCGGCGTCATCGCCTTCATGAAAGTCGCGGCCAGCGAAAGCTTCAGCGAGGCAGCACGCGACCTGGGCATTTCAGTGCCTTCGGTGAGTCGCAGCATTACCCGCCTGGAAACCCAACTGGCGATCAAGCTGCTGGAACGCACGACCCACAGCGTAGCGGTCACGCAGGAAGGGCGCCGGTTTTTTCAAGAGTGCCTGCCCAGTGTCGAGCATCTGTTGCGCACGACCGAAGCGCTGAAACACGCTACCCAGTCGCCGTCCGGCGTAGTGCGCGTAAGCTCTACCGTGGGTTTTGGGCGCAAGTGCATTGCGCCGCTGTTGCCTGGGTTCTGTAAGTCCCACCCGGACATCACCCTCGAATTTGATCTGAATGATCGCCATGTGGATTTCGCCGAAGGTCGCGTGGATGTCGCGATTCGCAACGGGCGGCTGGAGGACGCCGATGTGATCGCCAGGCAACTGGCGCCGATGAGTTTCGTCACCTGCGCCGCGCCTGAGTACCTGCACTCAGCCGGCTACCCGCAGACCCTGGAAGACCTTGCGGCGCACAAGACTATCGCCTTTCGCCTGGCGCAGTCGGGCAAGCCGCATGTGTGGGAGTTTGAAGTCGACGGGCAGTTCATACGGCTGCCGTTGCCTTACAGCCAGTTGTTCAATGATCCGGAGCTAGTGGCGCTCGCGGCCGTAGCCGGCGGTGGTGTGGCACAGCTGGCCGGCTATCAGGCGCAGCACTGGATCGCGCAACAGCGTTTGATCGTTTTGCTGCCGGGTTATGCGGCGCAGGCGCGGGGCAGGGGGCATTACATCTGCTATCGGCAGCGCGACAAGATACCGCTGCGAGTCAAGCTGTTCGTCGACTACATGGTGCAAGCCTTCCAGGCATGACCATTGGGTAAAAGGCTTTTGCCTGGGTGCCTAATTGTCGCGGGTGGCGATGGCTGGGCACTATCCGGGTGATATTTATCACCGGGAAATCAATATGTTAAGCAAAGCTATCAAACCCTGGCTGGAATGGCTGTGGCTGCTGCCTTTCGCCGCGGCGCTGTATTATCCGTGGGCGCTGGCGTGGAGTAACCAGGCGCATGTGGCAGGCGCCGGCACCCCGGTCGTCCTGGCGCTGATCCTGAGTGCCTATGCGGTGCCGCTGTTGGCGTTTGCCTGTGTGTATGTCACCGGTGTTCAACCGGTCATGAGCGCACGCCTGGTCCTGGCGCGACGCTTGTCGTGCCTGGCGGTGGCTGCGCCTCCTGCGTACACGCTTATGGGCGTCTTGCTGTACCTGATGAAAATCGAGGGCCACGACATCGCGGTATGGAGCGGGCTGTGGCTGGCGCTGGCGGGCTTTTTTGCGATGGTGTCGTCAACGGGCCCGAGCACCAGCCTGGTGACCTTGGACAAGACCTATATCAAGCTGCGTGTCGCCCACGGCATCGCCTCGGTGGCGATCCTGTTGGTGTTTCTCGCGCCGCACCTGTTCAACCACCTCCTGGGTGTACTGGGTACCGATGTGCATAAGTCGGTGATGGACGTGCTGCGACGGGTGTATCGCAATGGCTGGCTGGAGCCGGTGATCATTGTCACGTTTTTCTTTCAGATTCTCAGCGGGCTGGTGTTGATTCGCCCGAAGACCGTCACGCGTGCCGACCTGCTGGACGCGTTACAGACCGCCTCCGGCACCTATCTCTCGCTGTTTATCGCGTCCCATATCAACTCGGTGTTTACCCTGGCGCGTTACTTCGGCACCGACACCGATTACGCCTGGGCCGTGGCCGAGCCCGTAGGGTTATTGGCGGATCCATGGAGCATTCGGCTGCTGCCGCATTACTCGCTGGCGGTGTTCCTGCTGATTGGGCATCTGGGTTGTGGTTTGCGAGGTGTATTGCGTAATCACAATGTCAGCGAGTCACGCAGTTCGCTGTTGACCTGGCTGGTGATCGGCATGGGCGCCATAGTCACGATCATCATTACCAGCGGCATGCTGGGGGTCAGGGTTTAGGCTGTTTACGGCACCGTAAAAAGTATTGGCTTGTGTAATTCAAAGCGCTCAACGTATTATCCAAGATCTCTCTTGGTTATATGATTGGTGGGCATTGCGCCACTACACCGGAATCTGTCCTTCCTGCAATGGGCTTGAGTACGGCGTGAGGCTTAGGCTGCGATGGACTGCGCAGCGCTCGTGAATCCTGAACCGTTGGTGTATCCGGGACACTGCGGCGCTGGAATTGCGGTTGCTGCGCAGCCCATCGCAGCCTCTTTCTTACAGGCGGCGGGGCTGGATGCTGTAGGCGCAGCGTCGATCCCCAGAGATCAAATGCTCGCAGCGTTCCACCACATTCTCATCGCCCAGCGCAGCCTGGAAAATCTGCAACTCCGAGCGGCAGAAACCCTGGCATTTGCGGGCGGCCACGCAGATCGGGCAGTGGTTCTCCACCAGCAGCCAGCCATCGTCCAGCGGCTCCATCTGCGCCATGTACCCGGCGCGTTCGCGAATCTGTACCAGGATCTCGACTTTCTCCCGCAAGGTCGACGCGGCGGAGCAGGCCTGGGTGTATTCGTGCCTGGCCGTCGCTTCCATGCTGGCGATGACTTTTTCCACGCCTTCGCTGCCAAAAATTCCTTCAATGGACTCGATCAGGTGCAACGTCAGTACGCTGTGGGAATCGGGGAATTTGCTTTGGGCGGTTTCGGTCAATGTCCACTTCAACGAGGGCCGGCCGGCACCCGAGATGGGGGCCGATACACCGACGATCAACTGCGCGACCTGCAACTTCTGGATTTGCTGGCGGGCGGCTTCGGAGGTGATTTCCAGCAGTGCAGCCAGGTCCGTGGTTTTCAGCGGGCCACGGGTCTTGAGCAGGAACAGAATGCGGTCCCCGGTGGATGCCTGGCTGTCGTCGGTGGGTGTGGCGTTCATAGATCGGGAATAACCATGGAAGTGACCGGCTCATTTGACCACAGCACGCATGTTGAGGCACCCCTTGATGCGCCTGAAGGTACGGTTCCAGTTGATTTGTATCGAAAGCATTCTGCTGGCCCATCACGCATTTTTCCCTCGCTACTATCGGCCGCCTGCCCAACCCACGAGGGAAAAGGAATGAGTGAGACCCCCGATAGCCTGAACACACCACCCGAGGGATACAGCGACTGGCTGTCCGATCTCAAGAGTCGAATCCACTGCGCCCAGCAACGCGCCACCCTGGCGGTAAACCGCGAGCTGGTGTTGCTGTATTGGCAAATCGGCCAGGATATTCTGACCCGGCAAGCGCGGCAGGGCTGGGGGACCAAGGTGATTGAGCGGCTGGCGCAGGATTTGCGTTCAGCATTTCCGGAGATGAAGGGTTTTTCGCCGCGTAACCTGAAGTACATGCGCGCATTTGCGGAGGCGTGGCCGGACTCCGAATTTGTGCAACAGGCTGCTGCACAATTGCCCTGGGGCCATAACCTGGTGTTGCTGGACAGGCTGCCCGGGCGCGAAACCCGTCGCTGGTACATTGCCCAGGCCATCGAGCACAACTGGTCGCGCAACGTCCTGGTGATGCAAATCGAGGGTCGCCTGCTGGAGCGCAGCGGCAATGCGGTCAGCAACTTCGAGGGGCTTCTACCCAAGGCGCAATCCGACCTGGCTCGCGAATCGCTTAAAGATCCTTACCGTTTCGACTTCCTGGGCCTGTCCCTTGACGCGCAGGAGCGTGAAATCGAAAACGCCCTGGTCAAACATGTCACCGATTTTCTGCTGGAGCTGGGCGCCGGTTTTGCCTTCGTGGGACGGCAAGTATTGCTGGACGTAGGGGGCGAGGAGTTTTTCGTCGACCTGCTGTTTTATCACCTCAAGCTGAGGTGCTACGTGGTGATCGAACTCAAGGCCGGTAAATTCAAACCCGACCATCTGGGGCAGTTGGGCTTTTACCTCGCTGCGGTAGACGCCCAGCTCAAGCACCCGCAGGACAGCCCCACCATCGGCCTGCTGCTGTGCAAGAGCAAGAACGAAGTAGTGGCCGAATACGCTCTGCGTGACAGCTCCCGTCCTATTGGGGTTGCCGAGTATCAGCTGGTGGAATCCCTGCCGGCAGAGCTGCAAACCAGCCTGCCCAGCATCGAACAGATTGAACGTGAACTGGCAAGTGATCGCCCCTCCATGGCCAGTGCTTCGTAGGACAGTGCCGACAGGCTGGACATTGGCAATCGCGTCGGCACAATGAGCGCCTTGAAAGGAACTCACCCAAGGAAAGCCATGGCCCGCCGTATTCATTCTGCCTACCCAATGTTGTTGCTCGCTGGCGCGCTGATAGGCGCAGCGATGCCTGCCAGTGGCGCGTCCTTCGATTGTAAAAAGGCCTCCACCACGGTGGAAAAGGCCATTTGCGCCAGCCCTGAATTAAGCGAACTCGACACTACGCTGAGCGTTTACTACAGCCAGGCAATGGCCAAACTGGCACCCGACCAGCGCGACGAATTGCGCCGTGGCCAGCGCACGTGGTTGCAGACTCGCAACGCGTGTGCCGGTGCCCCGGAACAATTGCCCGGCTGCCTGCAATCCCAACTGAGCCAGAGAGTGGTCGAGGTGGGAACCATCACCCACAAAGACACCGCAGCCCTTGACGCAATCATTGCCAGTATTCCGTACCATCCGGCCCAGGCAGCTGAAGGGCTTCGGCGCTACCCGATGAACGATCTGGCCGCCTCCTGGCTGGTCTACCTGCAGCGTTTTGAACCTGACAGTGGCGTTACGGAGAATGAGGCCGAGGAGAATCGCAAGCAGGTTCTCATAGCACTCAAGGAAGACAGTTTTCCCTGGTCGATCTGGCAGGACCTGCAGAATGATCCTGCTGTCAGCCGTGACCGGGTGATGTTGACCTTGCTGCGCATGATGATCGAGCGCCAACAGTATGAGATGTACGCCGACCAACGCCCGTATGTGCACTGTTTCGTTTTCAGCCGGCAGGGTGAGGTCGCGTATGAGTCGTTCGGGTCGTTGTACGGCTCCACCCGCGACAGCTTTGCGCCGATTTGTGCCCCTCAGGGTGATCTGTTTGCACAGCCGGCGTGGAAGCGGTTGGACGATTCGTTTACCGAGCCTTTGTCCACTGCATCGCAGAACGAAGGCACCATCCGCTTTGCCAGCTACGCCGACTGGAACACGCTTTCCCTCAAGGCCACCGCGTCGCCTCGGCTGTTTCTCCAGCCAGGCACCGCAGCGCAGGCCCAGGACCCGGAATCAGCCCTGCACAACTGGGGCGCGGATAAACAGTGGCCTGCCAGGCAACGTCAGCAAGCGCTGGCCGCCATTGAGCCCGCACGGCAAGCGACGAGTGACTGGCTGCAACGCGAGCGCGGCTTCTCTGTTGCTGATGCCAGGCAAGCAGCCCGGGAAATCGTTCGGCAGTGGATGAACCTGCGCCTGGACTTTATCGGCGGCCCCAGCGAGAACTAATCGGTCAACTGCCCGATTCTGGCACGGCCTTTTTGCCGGTCTTGGTACCGGGATGCTGGGTCGAGGTGCCTTTATGGCGCGTGCTCTTCACGGTTTTAGACGGTGCAGGTGCTTTCGTTTCAGCGTCCTTGTTGCCACTGCTGTCAGCCCCGGACGGGCTGCTGGGATAGGTGCCGGGCGGCAGTGCCGAGCCAGGAGCGCTGTTGCCGCTCAGGGCGGACGCCTCGGGGGCGGTGTTGTCGCCGAAGGCTGCGTAGGCGGGGGCATACAGAACGAGCGCCAGGCTGGCGACAAGTACGATCCTTTGGGAAATGCTGGTCTTCATGACTCAATCCCTCTTGGCGATGGGGACCGAAGCCCGGAGCACATCCAGGCTTCGGCGACGCCTCAATCAAGACTTCCTGGAGCCTGGGGCGTGGCTATGAGCCCCGCCTTTTTTGCCCGCTTCAGAAGCCTTCTCGCGGTCATTGGCGAAGTTGCCGCCTGAACCCTGGCCGCCGCTTTTACGGTTTGTGTCTTTCTGGTCTTTGTGACCAGCACCTGGGGTAGTTTTTCCACTATTAGCCATTTTGAAAACCCTCAATGATGAGCGAATCAATGGTGTTGCCTAATTGGGAATCCTCCAGCCAATTCAAAGTTTGAAATAGTTTCCAGGCATGCGACGAATGGACATCAAGCCGCCATTGGCTTCGCGCCGGGTGCTTTCTTGTGCGCGGCTTTCATCGCTTCCATCTCCGCGCCCAGCTCTTCCAGCAAGGCCTTGCCCAACAGCTTCCTGGCCTGTGGGAACATCTCGCTTTCCTCTTCCTCGATATGGTGCTCCAACAGTTCCTTGACGACTTTCACCCGGCCGGAAAACTCGGTGGCGGAGGGCGAAGTCTGCTTCAGGTCCGGAAGGACGAGGGAGTCGACAGTGCGATGTTCTTCCTTGGCCTCGTGGTACATGATTTCCTGATCCTTGCCCCCAGCCTTGCGAAAAGCCGGATAGAGGATTTCTTCCTCAAGGCGGGTGTGAAGGCTGATTTCCATTTCCAGTTTCGCCAGTAGCTCGGTGCGCTTTTTGACGCCGCGTTCAGTAGACTCACTCAGCTGGTTCAGGATGGCTTTGACGCGTTCGTGGTCGGCCTTGAGAAGATCAATGGCATTCATGGGTGACACCTCACGGGTAGCGAAAGGGCGGGTCGAATTGCCCGCCTGTGCAGACCTCTACAGCATGAGTTGTACCAAGTTGAACAAAATATTTATCTGCTTATAAAACAATAGATTATGTGTGATAAAAAGCGACTCTGGTCGTGCAGGTTGCACGGTTGAGTGGTGGCTTGCATGCATTAAACCATGCCTAGCCGCCGCTGACTTTCCAGTGCTTGATGTCGTCGGCAAACACGATCTGCTCGACCTCATGGGCAATCCCGTAGGCCAGTGACTCGTGGGCGGCGATGACTTTTTCCTCGGCCGAGAGGCACTTGAAAATATCCAGGTGGGTTTCGGCGCTGGCGGTTTCCAGTTCGTAGATTTTCACGTAGCGCGCCAGGTCGTTGTCCAGGCTCGACAGGTATTCCCGCAGGCGCTGGTGGTCTACCGAGTTCTGGTTGAAGTACCAGTTCATCGGATGGATCAGGAAGCGCGAGTGTGGCGTGGTGATCCGGCGGTTTGCCGCCAGGAACATGATGATGCCCATGGACTCGATGTTGCCTGCATTGATCGCACACAGCGGCACCGGCAGGGACTTGAGGAAGGTGTAGAGGGTAAAGCCGAAATTGGTGCTGCCACCGGTGGTCGACAGGTTCAACAGCAACGAACTGGCGCCTTGCTCGATGGCGTCCAGGCAGCAATCCCGAAAGCGCTCGGTGGTGCCCTGATCGATCTGGCAGTGAAAGTGGATGATGTGCTCGGTCATCCCGGGCCTCCGAGGGGGAAAAGGTAGTGTCCATTTGAGTCTAGAAGGTTACGGCCCGTGTGCCGCAACCGTTGGGCGAGAGCCATCCGTTGCAATTTTAATGAACCCTCGGGCGCGTTGCTTGACCTAACGCATACGACCTCAGGAGGATGAATCATGCAAATCGAATATGTCTGGATTGGCTTGGCGGTGATTCTGGTGCTGCTGGAACTGTGGGCGATCAACAGCGTTCTGCGCAGTGGCAGTGGCTGGGAGACCAAGGGGTTATGGCTGGTGGTACTGATCTTCATGCCGCTGTTGGGGCTGATCCTCTGGGCGCTGTTTGGACCCAAGGGTGTGAACCGGGCGACACATGCCACTGAGCATGGCAAAGGCTAAGACAGAATCGAATAAAAACAGGCGCCCGAGGGCGCCTGTTTGCATTGGCGGGCGTCAAGCCGCCAGTGTCTTGGCAATGGCCTCATTGAACGCCGGCAAGTCGTCGGGCGTGCGCGAGGTAATCAGAGTCCAGCCATTGGCCGGGCATTCCTTCACCTGCGTATCCACCCAGTTTGCTGCGCCGGCATTGACCAGGTCAGTGCGCACGCTTTTGTAGGAGGTGAGGGTCTTGCCGCCGATCACGCCGGCATCAATCAGGGCCCAAGGGCCATGGCAGATGGCGGCTACGGTTTTCCCGGCCTTGACGAAGTCATTGATCAGCCGCAGTGCATCGGCGTCCTGGCGCAGGGTGTCGGCATTGACGGTGCCCCCGGGGATGACCAGTGCATCGAAATCACTGCCGTGCAGGTCCGAGAGCTTGGCGTCGGACTCTACCGTCCTGTCTTTCTCGGTGTCCTTGAGAAAGGTCTGGGTGCTGCCACCTTTGCTGGAACCGTGGGTCACCGTGGCGCCGAAACCACGCAGGGCTTCCAGCGGCTTGAGCAACTCGTCGCGCTCGATACCGGTGTTGGAGGTGATGATCAGAATCTTCTTGCCGTGCAGTTGCGAACTCATGGTCGAGTGTCTCCTGAGTGGGTCAATGATTAATTGGCGTGCTGGGACTGCAACTCCTTGGCCATCTTCAGATGGGTTTCGAGAGTCGGCAGGGTCTTCTCGGCAAAAGCCTTCAGTTCGGCGTTATCCGAGGAGGCGGCTTCTTTTTTGAACAGGGCCACGGTGTCTTCGTGGGCCTTTACCTGGTTGTCGGCGTAAGCCTTGTCAAAGGACTCTTCACGGATTTCCAGGATCATTTTCTTGGCCTTGTCGGTGAGGCTGGCATCGTCGGGCACCTTGATGTCGAGCTTCGTCGCCAAGACCGTCAGCTCCTGGTTGGCCTTGGTGTGGTCGGTGATCATGTGCTGGGCAAACGCCTTGATATCAGCGGCACCGCTCTTTTCCAGCGCCAGTTTGCCGGCTTCTACTTCGGTGATGCCGCCCTGGGCTGCGGCGTCAACGAAGTCATTGGAAGTGGCGGCCATGGCCACACCCATCGAGCCCGCGGCCAGCGCGAAGGTCAGTCCCATTTGTTTCATCAGCAAGTGCTTCATGATGCTTCTCCTGAAGAGTGGCGCGATGCCGTTACCTGACTGTTGAGGGGGGGCAGCGCAAAAGGTTTAAATTAATTTGCCCCATTTTTCGGCGCGTACACCCGAGGCAATTTCCTTGAACTATCGAAAAGCCTTGGGCTCTGCTGCATAACGGCTCCGCGCTGGAGCCTGACCTTTGAACCGCAGGAGAATCTCCATGGGCACTGAAAAAACCGCCGACAAAACCCCTGATGCGATCAGCTCTGAACAGGCGCAGAAAGGTCGCCAGGCTGCCGACCAGGACAGCTCTTTACAGCGTCCCAATCCCAAGACAGAAACCATCGATAAGGTGATCACGCCGACGTCCATCAAGGACACACAACGGCAAACCGAGCAGATCAACGAGCAAGCCGCCAAGGCCGAGCGCAAGCTGGGTCAGTGAAGAACGGAGGCAGTCATGGGTCGATCCATCAGCGCCGGGGAACTGGGTATTGAGCTCAAGCCCGGTGATGACAACGCACTGTTCAAGTGGTTTGTCGCCAGCTTCCTGATGGGCAAGCGCATTCAGGCGCAGATCGCGGCGCAGGCCTATCAGGTGATTGTGGTGAAGCATGGCCGGGACACTCCGCGCAAACTGCAACACTGCACCTCTCGCGAACTGGTGGCCATGCTCGGTGAGGCGCATTACGTGCGTTACGACGAAAGCACCGCGCAACGCCTGCTCGACCTCAGCAGCAAGTTGAATGCGGAGTACGCGGGCAGGATCAGCCATATCCACGATGCCAGTGCCGACCGTGGGGAGTTTGAAAAACGCTTGAATGCGTTCGAGGGCGTCGGGCCGAAGACGGTGGAGATTTTCATGAGGGATGCGGCGTCGGTGTTGTTCTGATGCCGATTTTTCTCGGTTGTGCAGGTTGGAGCCTGCCTCGTGAGCAATGGCCACGGTTTCCCCGGCAGGGCACTCATCTGCGACGTTATGCCGCGTGCTTGAATGCGGTTGAAATCAACAGCTCCTTCTACCGCCCCCATCGCCCGCAGACCTACGCACGATGGGCGCAGTCAGTGCCGTCGGGCTTTGGTTTTTCGGTCAAGGTGCCACGGCACATCACCCATGAATTACGTCTGCGTGACTGCGATACGGCATTGGATGAGTTCCTTGCACAGTGCCTGCAATTGGGCGACCGCCTGGGCTGCCTGCTGGTGCAATTACCGCCTTCTTTAAGCTACGACCCGATCATTGCCGGCGGCTTTTTCACAGCCTTGCGTCAACGCTTCCCTGGCCCTGTGGTGCTGGAGCCGCGACACGCCAGTTGGGCGCAGGCCGGCGGGCTTTTGCAGGATTACCAGATAGGACGGGTCGCCGCCGACCCGCCGGTGATCGCTGATGGGGATGTACCGAAAGGTTGGCAAGGCGTGCGTTATTGGCGCCTGCATGGTTCGCCGCGTATCTATCACAGCGCTTACGAAACCGAGCGTTTGTGCGCGCTGGCCGAGGTATTGAGAGCCTCCCTGGAGGAGGGCATTCCGACCTGGTGTATTTTCGATAATACGGCCAGCGGTCATGCGCTGGTCGATGCGCTTGCCCTTCAAGCGATGCTTGCCCCTCAGGCATCCACTTGCATCACCTCCAGCCCCAGGCATTCATAAGCCTCGACGCTGCCCGGCGGCACGTGCCACTCGGTAATCAGGGTATGAATGCGGCTGCACGGTGCCACTACGAATGGCTCCACGGCGCCCAGTTTGTCGGCCAGGGTGACGGCCACCACGTGGGAGGCGCTGTCGAGCATAGCCTGTTTTACCGCCACTTCCTCGAAGTGCAACGAGCTGATGCCGACCTGTGGATGCAGTGCGCACACACCCGTGAACAGCAGGTCGGCCTTGATGCCCTGGATCAGCCGCAATGCTTCATGCCCGCTGGCGGCCATGGTCACCGGGTTGAGTTGGCCACCGGCAAGGATCACCGTCACATTGGGATGTTCGGACAACGCGATGGCAATCATCGGTGAGTGCGTGACGGCGGTCAGCTTGATGGAATGCGGTAGTGACTGGGCGATTTGCAGGGTGGTGGTACCGGAGTCGAACAGCACGATCTGGCCGTCCTCCACGCGATCGGCGGCGAGTTGCGCCAGGTGGCGTTTGGTCGCGGTGGTTTCGCCAAACCGGGTGAAGAAATCCTTGCCGGTGTCCTTGGGCCGTGGCAGCGCACCTCCATGCACGCGTTGCAGCAGACCGGCGGAGGCGAGTTCGCCAAGGTCGCGGCGAATGGTGTCCTGGGAAACGGCGAAATGCTCCACCAACTCCGAGGCAGTGACTTTACCGTCGCGCTCCAGCAGCAACAGGATTTTCTGTTTGCGCAGGGAGGGCAGGTCGATGGCAGCATGGGTGTTATGCATGTTTTTGCTCGTTGATGCGTGTTTATGCGAGATTAATCAGCATTAGGCGCAAACGCAATGGGTTGGGCTGTCGGTGATGCCCTGCCGAGTGAGCTGAGCACCATGGAAAAACCACACCCGGTCCGGTACCGAACCCCATGTTTCGATTCGCGAGGTGATGCAGGAGATTTTGCTGCCGCGAAGCTTTCCAACAGGGCATTACTGAGCAAAAAAATCGTAAAAAAGTAAAAAGAGTTGTCCACGAAAACCGTGGGTATCTCTGTGGATAACTTCGCTTGAGCCCGGCGGGTATGGCGATTTAACCTGCGGTTAATATTTGATCAGTCACTGTTTATGGCCAGTATGGGCAGGCTTTGCGCCTTGACAGGCACCGGCGAAACCGGTGCCGAAATGCAGATTTACGAGTCGTTTGGGCGCCCGGTGGAGGGCCCGGCAACCTGAGTGGCGCGCTTCGATTGCATCAGGCTGTCCAACGCCTGGCGATAACTGCTGCCGGCCAGTCGCATGCTGTCGTTATGAGTGGCACCGGGTACCAGCAACAGGTGTTTCGGCTGTTGGGCGGCGTCAAACAGTTGCTGGCTGAAGCGCGGTGGCACGAAGGCATCGGCGAGCCCGTGAACCACCAGCAGCGGCATGTGGATATCAGCGATCTTGTCAATGGAATCGAACTTCTGCGACAGCAGCCAGCGCACCGGCAATGACGTATTGGCTACTGCTGTGGCCACATCTGCCAGGGAGGTAAAGGTGGACTCGATGACCAGTCCGCGCACTGGCGGCGGCACCTGATTGTTCGCTGCCTGCTTGCCCAGTTCCACCGCGAGGTCGATGGCCACCGCGCCACCCAGGGAGTGCCCGTAGATGAGGCGCTTGGCAGGATCGGGTTGCAGCACCTGGAAGCGTTCCCAGGCAATGCGCGCGTCTTCGTACACGCTGGTTTCCGACGGCAGGTCGCCTCGACTCTGGCCGAAGCCGCGGTAGTCGATGGCCAGTACGGAAAAGCCCAGGGCCCGCAGCTGTTCGATGCGAAACAGTTGGCCAGTGAGGTTCCAGCGCACGCCGTGCAGGTAGAGAATTGCCGGCGCGTCCTTCTGTGCCGCTGGCCACCACCAGCCATGAATATTCTGCCCTGCCTTGAAACTCGCGGGTTTCAGGTCGAATTCCTGCACATCACGCGGCAACCCGCTGTACCAGCTGGCAGTGCCTGGCTCCACGCGAAACAGCAACTCGCGTTCCTTGTGTTGCAGCACGGCGCAACCCACGGGCAGGCCGATGATCAGGGCGGCCATGCACAGCAGGGGAAACCAGCGCAGGCCGAGACGGGACAGAAAACGTGAAGACATGAAGGTTCCAGGACACAGGCGAAGCACGGGTTTTAACAGATGCCCTGGCCGCGCAGGAAATATTCAGACGGTCGTCACCGGACATTGCTTGCAAAGTATTGCATCGCCTCATCCAGCACAGAAAAGAAGTGACCGGCCAAGGGGGAAGAATTGCTGGTGTTCCAGTTGAGGTAGAGCCCGATGCTGGAGGACGCGGCGGTGAGGGGCACAAACGCCACCTTGTCACGGGGCATCGAACGGGCAATGGACTGCGGCACCAGCGCCACACCAAACCCGCACGCCACCAGGCCAATCAGGGTGGGTAATTGATCGGCTTCCTGGACCACCCTTGGAGAGAAGCCCGCAGCCTCGCATAAAGCGATCAACTGGTGGTGATAGCCACTGCCCAATGCCTGGGGCGTGAACACAAAATCGGCGCCGGCAAAGTCCTTCAGCTCGATAGCGGCGTCATCCGCATTCGGATGGTCTGCGGGCAGCGCCAGCAGGATCGGTTCATCCAGCAGCAGCCGGGATTCGATGTTATCTGCCTGGCCTGGCAGGTAGCGCAAAAAAGCGATATCGGTATCACCACTCAACAAGGCCTTGGCCTGGTTGGCAGAGGGCATGTCCTTGATCACCAACTGAACCCTGGGGAACGCCAGGCGAAACTGCCTGAGGGTATCCAGCAACCACGGATAGCCGGTGATCGACACCGAGGTGATGGTGAGCGTGCCGGCGGTTCCCTGGGACACCTGCCGGGCTTGCTCAATGCCTTGCTGCAATTGCCCGAGGACGGTGTAGGCCGTCTGAAGAAACGCCGCCCCGGCTGGCAGCAGCTTCACGCCACGACGGTCACGCTGCAGCAGGGCAAACCCCAACTTTGCCTCCAGGCGATTGATCGCCTGGCTCAACGCTGGCTGCGCCATATGCAGGCGCTCTGCGGCCTGGTGAAAGTGCAGCGCTTCGGCAACGGCAACGAACTGGCGCAACAGGCGGGTTTCGATCATCTGGGCTGTTCCTTCAGGTAGATGGCGGTGTGGGGCTTGATACGGCGCAGGTATCAATATCGCTGTTTTTCAGTATTAAACAGGACGGCCACGGGTTGTTAGGGTGGAGTGCCTATCAGGAGAACGCGACGATGGACTTTACAGGTAAAACCGCAATCGTGACCGGTGCCGCCCGTGGCTTGGGGTTCAGCTATGCGCGCGAGTTGGCGCGACTCGGCGCGCAGGTGGTAATCAGTGATATCGGTGCCGACACCCTCGGCGATGGGGCTGATCCCCAGGTGGTACAGGCGGCCGCGCTGGCGCTGCAGGGTGAAGGCCTGCGGGTGGTTGGCCACGCGGGTGACCTGTCCGGCGAAGCGGGGTGTCGAGCGCTGATCGAGTGCGCCATCACGCATTTCGGGCAGCTCGATATCCTGATCCACAATGCTGGCTGGGTCGGCTATCAGCCCATCGAGGCCGCCGACGAGGCTTTCATCCGGCGGGCCATGGACGTCAATGTCTATGCACCGATCTGGCTGTGCAAACACGCGTGGCAGCACCTCACGCGATCTGCCGCACCCCGCATTGTGCTGACCACCTCCGACCGTGCGATGTATACGCGCTACGTCCAGCCGGGCCTGGCGGCCTACAGCGCGGGGAAGATGGCGCAACTGGGGATCATGAATGCCTTGAGCGGGGAAGGGGCGGAGGCCGGGATCCTGGTCAATGCCATCTCACCCGTGGCCAAGACCCGCATGTGGGGCGTGACCGGCGAGCCGCACAACCTCAAGCCGGAATGGGTCACGCCTGGGGTGATCTTCCTGGCTTCGGCAGCGTGCCAGGACAGCGGCTATATCCTGCGTGCCAGCAACGGCCAGTTCACCGCCACGCGGTTCGCGGAAAATCCGGGGGTCGAGTATCCGGTTGACCTGGCGCGGGTCAACGCCTCGGACGCTGCGCAAGTCGCCGCGTCATGGCAATCCATCAAGGACTGTTGACGGTCACGCCAGGTAAAGCGTCAGGCCCTGAGCTTCGTAGGGTTGCAGCAGGGCACGCGGCGTACTGGCCAATGCGACGATCGCGCTGACGTGTGTCAGCTCCACCACTTGGTAGGGCGACGCGGTGTTGAGCTTTTCCGAGGTGGCCAGCACGATGGTTTCTGCGGCCGCGTGACACAACGCGCGCTTGACCACTGCCTCTTCATAATCGCCGGTAGACAGGCCGGCATTCGGGTGCACGCTGCACACCCCCATGAAATACAGGTCGGCATTGACCCGGCCGATGGCCTCCAGCGTGGCCGCCCCCACCCCCACCAGTGAGTGGCGAAACAGCCGCCCGCCGAGCATGATCACTTCAATCTGCGGATGATCCACCAGGGCCATGGCAATCGACGGGCTGTGGGTGACCACGGTGGCATTCAGTTCCGCCGGCAAGTGATGGGCCAGTTGCAGGCACGTGGTACCGCCATCGATAAACACCACCTGGCCGGGCTGCACAAGTTGCGCAGCCGTCCGGCCAATGGCGATTTTTTCCTCGGGTACCAAGTGTTCCCGTACCGAAAAATCAGCCATGGCGGGGGATGCCGGCAAGGCGCCGCCGTGCACCCGCAGCAGCAAACCTTCCTTGGCCATTTCCCGCAGGTCACGCCGTATCGTGTCCTCGGAAACCTCCAGTGCCTGGCTCAACTCCTTGGCAATCAGCCGGCCGTCGCGGTGCAGCGTATCCAGCAGGTGTTGTTTACGTTGTTGGGTCAGCATCGGAAGCTTCCTGCACGTTTTTTCTTGACTGTGCACGATTTTGCACGACATGCTGAATAACACAAGACAAAAAGGTCCTGCCATGGAAAACAGTCCCGTCCGCATCCACGCCGAAGAACTGCTCTCGGATAATTGGTATGTGCTGAAAAAGTACACCTTTGACCTGCGCCGCCGCGACGGCAGTTGGCAGTCCCAGACCCGCGAGATCTATGACCGGGGCAATGGCGCGACGATCCTGCTGTACAACCGCGAGCGGCGCACGGTGTTGCTGATTCGCCAGTTCCGCATGCCTACCTACGTTAACGGCTACCACGGTTACCTGATCGAGTCTGCCGCCGGCCTGCTGGACAACGCCAGCCCCGAGGAACGCATTCGCCTGGAGGCGGAAGAAGAGACGGGCTACCGTGTGGGTCATGTAGAAAAGATCTATTCGGCCTTCATGAGCCCGGGCTCGGTGACCGAGCGCATTCACTTTTTCATCGGCGAATATCAGCCTGGCGACCGGGTCAGTGATGGCGGCGGGCTGGAGGATGAAGGTGAGGATATCGAAGTGCTGGAGTTGGGATTCGAGGAGGCCCTGGCCATGGTGGACAGTGCCGAGATCGTCGACGGCAAGACCATCATGTTGTTGCAGTACCTTGAATTGCGGATGTTGAAAGAGGGCTGGTGATGTCGCGTCGGTTATCGCTTGCGCTGGCGGTGTTGCTGGCGGGATACAGTGGTGTGAGCGCTGCGCAAACACCCGTCGGTGATGGTGGTGTTCCCGCGTTCTATACCTGGGCGGACAAGGTGCCCGCGTCACCCGGGCGGATGCTGCGCAGCGAGCCGTTGACCGAAAAGCAAAGCCTGGCCGAGGCGGGGCAGAATATTCGCATCCTGTACACGTCCACCGACGGTCTCGATACCCATAAACGGATTGTCGTTTCCGGTGCGCTGTTCCTGCCCAAGGGCACACCGCCGCCGGGTGGCTGGCCGCTGATGGCGTGGGCCCACGGCACGGTGGGGAGTGCCGATATCTGCGCGCCGTCGTTCGCCGGTCGCAGCCCTCGGGATACGCGCTATCTCAATTATTGGCTGGCTCAGGGCTACGCGATTGTCGCTACCGATTACCAGGGGCTTGGGACGCCTGGCCTGCATCCGTATGGGCTGACCAGCCCGCTGGCCTATGGGGTGCTCGACAGCATTCGCGCGGTAGGGGCGGGTGGTTTCGAACTCTCCAAACGTGTGGTGGTGTTCGGGCAGTCACAGGGTGGCCGTGCTGCGTTTGCCACGGCGGTCTATGCGAAAGACTATGCGCCCGAGTTGGATATCGTGGGGGTGGTGGCGACCGGTACGCCTTACGCGGCCACCCATAAAACGGGAGACAGTGCCGAGTTGGAAAAGGCCCGCAGTTCGGTGGTGCCGACCTTTGCCTATAACTTGCTGCGGCTGAGTACTGTCACGTTGTTTGATCCTGGGTTTGTGGCTGCGGATTACTTGAGCGAGCGTGCATTGCCTGCGTTTGAGAGCAGCCGGCGGGATTGTTTGCATGCCATTGAGCAGCGGGTGATGGCTGATGGGCTCAGCTTCAATGACAGTTTCAAGCGGTCGCCGAAAGAGGCGCTCGACAAGGTTTATCGTGAGTCGGCGTATCCGACGTTGAAGACGGATATTCCGGTTTTTGTCGGTACGGGGGGGCGGGATCAGGATGTGTTTGTGCCTGGGCAAAAGGCGCTGGTCAGGGATGCGTGCAAGGTCGGGGACCGGATTGAATGGCATTTTTATCCTGAGCTGGATCACTCCGCTACGGTCAATGGTTCGCTCGTGGACTCGACGCCGTTTGTGCGTAAGGCGTTTGCGGGGGAGGTGATTGGTGGGAATTGTGGGGGGTAGTTTTTTGGGGGGGTATATCCGTTATTCAGGTAACGGCGACTTATGGTTTCGCTCTTACAGCGAGTCACTTTGCAAAAGCCGGAATGCCGGCCCAGCCCAAAGTAAGTAAAGGGAGCTGCCTCCGCCGCTTTATGTGAGAGCGGGCTTGCTCGCGAAAAACCTGAGAGCGCCACGTTGAATCAGGATACCCAGGTCATCGTTAACGACCTTCGCGAGCAAGCCCGCTCCCACATTTGGACCGTGTCCGCCTTTGATTTTGCGGTTGCTTCACCCCACTCAAGTCGGCTGGTAGGCCGCTGTGAGAGCGCAACCCGATAGCGGCCATAACCGCAGCAACGGATATGCCCCCAACCCCATCACCCCAATTTCACATTCATGATAATCCGCGCGGTAAACACCAATTTCCCCTCCGCATCCAGCATCTCCACCGGCACCACCTTGTCACCCGCCGTTTGCCAGTCGATACCTTCGCCATTGGCCGTCGCCGTCACGCTGCTCTTGGCCTTGGCCAGATACTCCACCGTCATCCCCTTGGGAATCCACCGCGCACCCGCCGGCACGGAAACGTCCGTCATGGTACCCGCCGCCAACTCCGCAGCGTTGCACATGGCAATGGCGTGCACCGTTCCCAGGTGGTTGGTGATGGCCTTGCTGAACGGCACTTCCACCGAGGCAAACCCCGGACGCAACTGGGTCATCAACGGATTGATGGTGCTGAAGTAGGGCGCCATCTGGCACGCCAGTTTGCTGAACGCTTCGGGGCCAACGCTGTTGAACATGCTCAGGGCCTGACTCATGGTGCTGCCTCGCTGATTAAATGAATTTTACGGAATATTGTTCCGTTACAGAATAATGTTCTGTAGCGGAACAGTATTCTGCCCATGGGAAATCTGTCAAGCTGCCCGGGCTTGTTCTTCTTCACTGACTGAGTTCCTGTTCAGCATGCAAACCCCGGATCTGCTTCAGCGTTGCTTCCCTGGCCGAAGGGCCGAATTGAAGCGCGATATCTTCAAGGCAGCCCTGGACCTGTTCAACGAGCAGGGCCTTGAAGCCACCACCATCGAGATGATCCGCGCGCGCTGCGATACCAGCGTCGGCGCCATTTATCATCACTTCGGCAACAAGGAAGGCCTGGTCGCCGCGCTGTTTTTTACCGCGCTGGAGGATCAGGCCGAATTGCGTGGGCGCTATCTTGAATCGGCCAAAACGGCGAAGGAGGGGGTGTACGCACTGGTCCACAGCTATGTCGATTGGGTGGACAGCGAACCGCAGTGGGCGCGCTTCCAGTACCACGCGCATTTCGCGGTGACCAAGGGCCCGTTCGCCGCTGAACTGGAAAGCCGCAACCAGGCGCGCAACGCGTTGCTGAAGGAATGGATGGTGCTGCCTGGACGGGGTGATCAGCTCAGCCAGGTGCCCGCCGAACTCTTGCCATCACTGATCATCGGCCAGGCCGACAGCTACTGCCGTGCCTGGCTGGCCGGGCGCTCGGCCAGCAGCCCTCGGGTGTACCGGGAAACCCTGGCCGAGGCAGCGTGGCGCTCGGTAGGCGGCGCTTAGGGCGTCGCGTGCATCACGCACAGGGTGCGGGCGTTATCGCCACCCGATAGCGCTCGTCAAAATCATCCGCCAACTGTGCCAGCGTCACCTCTCCCAAACGCTGCAGCAGCAACGCCTGGGCATCGTCAAACGCCTGGTTCAGCGCCGCATTGACGGCCTGTTCCACCAGGCATTGCGGATGATCGGTGGACAGGCCGACGGCAAAGATCGACGACGTGCCAAGGGCATTGTGGATGTCCAGCAGGGTGATTTCACTCAGCGGCTTGCCCAGCATCCAGCCGCCCTGATGGCCTTTTTCCGAACGCACATAACCTTTCTCCTTGAGCAGGCCCAGGGTGCGGCGTACCACCACCGCGTTGGTACCAAGCATCTGCGCGATGGTCTCCGAGGTGGCGCGTTCCTCGTGGCGGCCCATGTGGATCAGCACATGGAGCATGCGCGAAAGCCGGGTGTCGTTTCTCATCTGCAAGCCTCTGGAGTTCCTGCCCGAAAGTATCGTTCGTAACGATTGGAGTTGCGAGACGCTTGACGAGGTATTTTTATGTAACTTATGGTGTGTCGTGAGTGCCCGGCAACCGATGCAAGGGCCACCAGAGAGGTCATCTTCATGGTTTACGACGTGATTATCGTGGGCGGCAGCTACGCCGGAATGTCTGCCGGGCTGCAACTGGCGCGGGCTCGGCGCAAGGTGCTGGTGATTGACGCCGGGCAGCGGCGCAACCGGTTTGCGGCCACGTCCCACGGTTTCCTCAGCCAGGATGGCCAGCCGCCGGAGCTGATCGCTGCCGAAGGGCGAGGGCAGTTGATGGAATATCCGACGGTGACCTGGGTGCAGGACACCGCCGTTGAAGCGATTCGAAACCAGGATGGCTTCGTGGTGCAAACCCGTTGCAAGGGTGAGTTCAACGCTAAACGCTTGATTCTCGCTACCGGCGTGGTGGATGAGTTACCCGAGGTCGAGGGGTTGAAGGAGCGCTGGGGCAAGCATGTGTTCCATTGCCCGTATTGCCACGGCTATGAACTGGATCAAGGCCGCATCGGCGTGCTGGCGACGTCGCCACTGGCCATGCATCACGCGATGCTGCTGCCGGACTGGGGCACCACCACGCTCTTTACCAACGGCGCATTTGTGCCGGATGCCGAGCAGCAGGCGCAACTGGATCGGCGCGGGGTCAGCGTCGAAAGCTCGGCGGTGCGGCGGATTGTCGGTGAGCGGGCGGATGTGGAATTGGCAGACGGGCGGATGATCGCGCTGGACGGTATTTTCACCCTGTCCCGTACGCGCATGGCCAGCCCATTGGCCGAGCAGTTGGGCTGTGAGTTTGTCGAAGGGCCGACCGGGCCCTACCTGCTGACCAACGAGACGCGCCAGACCACCGTGCCCGGTGTGTTTGCCTGCGGCGATGCCAACCTGGCCGGCGGCTCGGTGGCGCTGGCGGTCGGCGAGGGTGTGCGCGCCGGGGTGGGCGCGCACTTTTCGATGATCTTCAACTGAGGTCAGCGCACCAGGCACGGCCGCTTGTTATCGAACGTCCAGCCCGGAATCATGAACTGCATCGCCACGCTGTCATTGCGCGCACCCAGGCCCATGCCTTTGTACAGTTCATGGGCGTGGGCCACGGCGTCCATGTCGATGTCCACGCCCAGGCCCGGTTTGGCCGGCACCTTGATGTGGCCGTCGACAATCTTCAGTGGAGCCTTGGTCAACCGCTGGCCGTCCTGCCAGATCCAGTGGGTGTCGATGGCCGTGATTTCCCCCGGCGCGGCGGCGGCCACCTGGGTGAACATCGCCAGGGAAATGTCGAAGTGATTATTGGAGTGCGAGCCCCAGGTCAGGCCCCATTCGTGGCACATCTGCGCCACGCGCACTGAGCCCTGCATGGTCCAGAAGTGCGGGTCGGCCAGGGGAATATCCACGGACTGCAACTGGATCGCATGCCCCATTTCCCGCCAGTCGGTGGCGATCATGTTGGTGGCGGTGGGCAGCCCGGTGGCACGGCGGAATTCGGCCATGACTTCGCGCCCGGAGTAACCGTTTTCCGCGCCGCAAGGGTCTTCGGCATAGGCCAGCACATGATGCTGGTCGCGGCACAGGGCGATGGCTTCTTTCAGTGACCAGGCGCCGTTGGGGTCCAGGGTAATGCGCGCATCGAGGAAGCGTTCGGCCAGTGCAGTCACCGCCTCGATTTCGTCGCCGCCGCGCAGTACGCCGCCTTTGAGCTTGAAGTCATTGAAGCCGTATTGCGCCTTGGCCGCCTCTGCCAGACGCACGATGGCTTCGGGCGTCATGGCCTGTTCATGACGCAGGCGGAACCAGTCTTCGGCATCGTCTTCACTGCGATAGGCCAGGTCGGTTTGCTGGCGATCACCGATGTAGAACAGGTAGCCGAGCATCTTCACCGCGTCGCGCTGCTGGCCTTCGCCGAGAAGGGCCGCCACCGGGACTTCGAGAAATTGGCCGAGCAAATCCAGGAGTGCCGCTTCCATCGCCGTGACGGCATGGATGGTGATGCGCAGGTCAAACGTCTGCAAACCCCGGCCCGCCGAATCCCGCGCGGCGAAGGTCTGGCGCATGGCATTGAGGATGCTCTGGTACTGGCCGATGGGCTTACCGATCACCAGGCTGCGGGCGTCTTCCAGGGTCTCGCGGATGCGTTCGCCGCCGGGTACCTCACCGACGCCGGTACGGCCGGCGCTGTCGGTAAGGATCACGATGTTGCGCGTGAAAAACGGCCCGTGGGCACCGCTGAGGTTGAGCAGCATGCTGTCGTGACCGGCCACCGGGATGACTTGCAGGCCGGTCACGACCGGGGCGCTGTTGGCGTGGTGCTGGTGTTCTGTGTTCATCGTGTAGTCCTTATTTGCTCAAGACGGGTGCGGGTTGCAGCACGCTGCTGGTGGTCGGGCCGGGCAGTGTCCTGGCGAAAAACACCAGGATGGCCGCAAGGATCGAAGTGCCCGCCAGGCCATACAAACCGCCCTGGATCGAGCCGGTGGTCTGTTCCAGGAAACCAAAGGTGGTGGGCGCGACAAACCCGCCGAGGTTGCCGATGGAGTTGATCAATGCGATCACCGCTGCGGCGATGCGTGCATCCAGGTAACCCTGGGGAATCGGCCAGAACAGCGAGGACGCCGACTTGAAGCCGATCGCCGCGAAGCAGATGGCGATAAAGGCAAAGATCGGCCCGCCGGTAGTGGAGAGGAACATGCCCACGGCGGCGATCAACAGTGCCGCAGCGACCCAGGCTTGCTGGAACTTGAATTTGCCCGCCAGTGCCGCGAAGGCGTACATCGCGATGATCGAGATCAACCACGGGATGGAGTTGTAGAAACCCACCTGGATGTCGCTCAGGTCGCCCATCTTTTTAATGATGCTCGGCAACCAGAAAGTGGCGGCATAGATCGTCAGTTGGATGCAGAAATACAGGGCGCAGAACAGCATGATCTGACGGTCCTTGAGCAGCTTGCCCAGGGTCGGCTTGACCGTGGTCGCGGCGTCACGCTCGCGCTGTTCGCGGTCGATCTCGCCCACCAGCGCATCCTTTTCTTCAAGGCTGAGCCACTTGGCGTCGTGGGGCTTGGAGTCCAGCCAGAACCACACGAAAAAGCACAGCAGCACCGACGCCATGCCTTCGATGATGTACATCCACTGCCAGCCATGCAGGCCCAGCCCGGTGATTTGCAGCAGCACGCCGGACAAGGGGCCGGAGATCAGCGAGGCGAGGGCCGAGCCGCTGAGGAAGATTGCAATCGCCTTGCCGCGTTCGACGCCGGGCAACCAGCGAGTGAAGTAGTAGATCACCCCGGGAAAGAAGCCCGCTTCGGCCACGCCCAGCAGAAAGCGCAGGATGTAGAAGTGGGTTTCGTTCTGGATGAAGGCCATCAATGTGGCGGTGATGCCCCAGGTGAACATGATGCGAGTCAGCCAGATGCGCGCGCCGACTTTTTGCAGGAGCATGTTGGACGGCACTTCGAACAGCGCGTAGCCGATGAAAAACAACCCGGCACCGAAGCCGTAGGCGGCCGCACCAATGCCCAGGTCGTGCTCCATATGGGTACGCACAAAGCCGATGTTGACGCGGTCGATGTAGTTGACGATGAACATGATCACGAACAGTGGGAGCACATGGCTCTTCACCTTCTTGATCGCGCGGGCCAGGACCGGGTCGGTGGCAGGCGCAGCTGTCGCAGGGCTGGAAGGGGTCACGGGTCAAACTCCCACTGATTATTGTTGTGCGGGGACGTATTTGGGTTGTCAGAGATGTCTGACAACTTGATAGACATCATACAACTGCATTTTCAGAGATGGCAACCCTTTGTAGGAGCGAGCTTGCTCGCGAAAATCGTCAACGATTACGAGGTTTTGTGCAATGTTTGCGCTGCGACGGGTTTTTCCGCGAGCAGGCTCGCTCCTACAGGAATTTGTTTGTTGTCATACAAGTAAGGGCTTGCAAGAATGCTAGTATTGCCAGGCGCCCCTGAACGGAATTCCTGATGCAAAACCCCAGCTCGGCACCTCATCGCAAGCGCTCCCCGGGCCTTGCCCACGACATCGTCACCGCGTTGACCCAGCAGATTCTCCTGGGACAGATGGCGCCGGGTGAGAAGCTGCCATCCGAGTCCGCTATCGTGGGCGAGTACGGCGTCAGTCGCACGGTGGTGCGCGAAGCGCTTTCCAAATTGCAGGCCGCCGGGCTGGTGGAAACCCGCCACGGTGTCGGCACCTTTGTGCTGGAGCGCGACGAGCGCCACGGCCTGCACCTGACCCACGACACCGCCGCCAGCGTGCGCGGCATTCTTGAACTGCGCATGGGCCTGGAAACCCAGGCAGCCGCCCTGGCAGCCTTGCGCCGTACCGATGAACAACTGCAGCAGATGCGCCAGGCACTGGATGATTACCAGGACTCGCTGGCCAACAACGACAGTGCCGTTGAGCCTGACGTGCGCTTCCATCGCCTGATCGCCCAGGCCACTGGCAATACCTATTTCACCGACGTGATTTATCACCTGGGCCACTCGGTAATCCCACGCACCCGGATCAATGCCGAGGAACGCGGCGACGCGGACCTGATGGAGCTGGGGCGCCTGGCGAACCTTGAGCACGAGGCGATCCTGAAAGCCATCCGCCGCCAGGACCCGGACGCGGCCCGGGCCGCCATGCTGTTGCACTTGAGCAACAGCCTGGAGCGGATGACAGGAGAGTAGGCGGGGCTATTTGCTGTCCAGGAAGTCCAGCAGCGCGGCATTGAACAGCGTCGGGTCCTGCAGGAATGCGAAGTGGCTGGTGTTCGGCAGAATCAGCAGGCCCGCTCCCGGAATGGTCGCCGCGATGTATTCGGTGTGTTCTCGCTTGATCGCCTCATCGTGGTCGCCGTCGACAATCAGGATCGGAGTCTTGATGGACGCCAGTTGCGCGTCGGTCCAGTTGGGTTGGCTGGCCCACATATGGCTGATCTGCTCGACGAAGGCGTCGTACTCTTTTGGCGTCGGCGAGTGCCTGGCGTACTCCTTGCCGGCGCGCTCGATGAAGGCGGCGAAGGTCGGGTTTTTCTCTACGCCATCCTTGACCCCGGAGGTCTGGGTGTTGGCGGCAAAGGCAAACACCTTGCCGATACGGTCGGGATGGCGCAGGGCAAGATCGATACCGATGATTGCGCCGTCGCTCCAGCCGACGATATCGGCGCGGGGGATTTTCAGGCTGTCGAGTACGGCGACCACATCATCGGCCATCAAGTCGTAACCGAAGGGGTTCTCGTCCCGGGAACTGCGCCCGTGGCCACGGCTGTCGAGGCTGATGACCGTGTGTTTGGCGGCCAGCGCCTTGACCTGGTTGCCCCAGTAATCGGAATTGGACAGGCCACCGTGCAGCAGGATGACCGGCGAACCATGCCCGGTCTTGGTGTAGTAGACCTTGATGCCATTGACGGCGGCATAGCCGGTCTTGGCCCCCGCAATCGGCGCCGGGGTGGGCGGAAGGGTTTCCCAGCGTTCCGCGGCCTGAACCCCGGAGAGGGACAGCAACAGGCAGGCAGCTGCCAATAAGCGACGTGACATGGCGATTCCTTTTTTGTGAGCAGGTTGAGGTCATCCGGCCAGATGTGCGCTCGACTCTAGCACCGTGCCTACCTTGGGAAACACGCATTTTTTCCTATCAAAAACGCCCTTTGGAAAGAGAAAAATACAGTTATATCAATGGAATAAATTTGTCTTTTGCAGCGGGTGGGCTAAGGGTTTCAACTGATGGTTTTTTCGGTCATTCCCGGCAGGGGCATTTTCTTCAATACCGTGATCCGTCTTCCCCTTAAGGTTCAGTCCGTACCCGCACAACAAAAAGGAACTGCAATGAGCTTGATCATTTCCATGGCCGCCTTCGCCCTGGCCACGTCCATCACCCCGGGACCGGTGAATGTGGTGGCCCTCAGTTCAGGCGCGCGCTTTGGGTTTGCCGCCAGCCAGAAGCATGTGGCCGGGGCCGCGCTGGGGTTCACCTTGCTGCTGGTGCTGATTGGCCTGGGGCTGCATGAGGTGCTGGTGCGCTGGCCGCTGCTGACGCAGTTGATTCAATGGGGCGGGGTGGCCTTCCTGTTGTACATGGCCTGGAAACTGGCCGTGGACAATGGGCGCCTGGACGCTGAAGGCACGGCCACGGCGCCCTCGATGCTCTACGGCGCGATCATGCAGTGGCTCAACCCCAAGGCCTGGTTGGCGTGTGTGGCGGGCATGGGATTGTTCGTGGCCGACGGCGATGCGCAGCAAGTCTGGCTGTTCGCGGTGCTCTATCTGGTGATTTGCTACCTGTCGGTGGCGTGCTGGGCCTATGCCGGCACATTTTTGCGGCGCTACCTGAATAATCCGCAGGGCGTGCGTCTGTTCAATCGCTCGATGGCGGCGTTGCTGGTGGCCAGCGTGGGATATTTACTGTTCGCCTGAATCAGCCGCGATATTGCCCGGGCGTTGCCGCCAGGTGCTGTTTGAACGTGCGCTGGAAATGCGCCTGATCAGAAAAGCCGGCCGCCAGTGCGACGTCGGCGATCAACTGGCCGCTGCGCAACTGGGTGCGGGCAAACTGAATACGGCGATTGACCAGGAATGCGTGGGGCGTCATGCCGTAATACTGCTTGAACGCACGAATCAGGTACGACGGCGACAGTTCAGCCGCCTGGCAAATGTCTTCGAGCTTCAGGGCCTCGGTGCAATGTTCGCGGATATAGTCGGCGGCCCGCTCCAGCTTGTGATTGACCTCGCGCACCGGGGTCTCCGACGGGTTGAGGCGTTGTTGCACCTCGGTGAAAAAACTCACCACCGCACTCTGCTTGTGCAGGTGTTCGGCGTGGTTGTCCACCAGCACCTCATACAGCTCGTTCAGCCCGCGGTACAGCGCGACATCCGTGGTGTGGGTGGCGGTGAACGGACGAAAGTCCTGGTCCTTGCTGAAACCCAGCTGATGCTGCAGGTCGGTCAGCCAGGCCGTATCGATATACAGCATGTGATAGGACCAGGGCAGATCATCAATGGGGTTGCAGGCGTGGACATCCCCGGGATTCATCAAGACCACGGTGCCGGTGCTGATCTTGAAGGTCGATGCCCCATGGATGTACAGGCTCTGCCCGGCCGTGATCGCGCCGATGGAAAAGTGCTCGTGGGCGTGGCGGGTGTAGCAGACCTTCCGCCCGTCGGCGATGGTGCGAGCCTCAATGAACGGCAGGCGTTCGTCGCGCCAGAAGGACGGGGCAGTCGGTTCGAGGGGCGATCGCATCACTACAAGTCTCACCGGGAAACAATGCAGTGAATGATTACACAGAAATAGGCCTGCAACGTTTCATTTCATGGTTTCGGGTTCCATTCTGCGCAGGAAACCGATCCGCGGATCTACGCCGTTGATGGCGTCTGCCAGGGAAAGGGGTTGCTTCGCCGCCGCTCGCGCCTCATCGGCGCCTACCAGCAAGTGCTGGTCAATCACGATGCTGGCAATGGCCAGGCTGCGTGGCGAGGTGAAGGTGTTGGGTACCACAGGGCCCGGCCCATAGACGGCAGGCAGCTCGGCAAAACGTTGGGCAATGACCGTCGCGTGTTGCTGCCCGTTGGGAATGGTGCCGCGCGCGTACGCTGACCAATCGATCGGCAGCGGGCTGCCTTGGGTATTGCCGGTGCGCAGGGCCTGTTCGAATATTTGCAGGGTCAGGCCCGGTAATGGGGCAACCTTCAGTTGCTTTGGGAGAAATTCGTAGAAGCGCTTGTCGCCGGCGTACCTGCACAACACCAGCACCCCGAATCTCCCGATGCCCGATGTCTGCCCGCCAGCACTGGTGCGTGACGTTTGCAGGCGATGGAATTCCAGGCTGCCATATTCCATGCCTTTACGGCTAAGCAGGGGCAGTTGTGACATCCAATACACGATCGACTGTAGCAGCGCGGCGCGCACCGCCGTGTAGCGCTTCTCGAACTCGGCCGCGAAAGTGGAATGGATTGACCCCAACTCATCGAACCGTGACGCCATGCTGGCGAAATCAACGTCCTTGAGGGGCGAGCGCCATTGCGTTGTGCCTTTGGTCAGCTTGCCTGCCATGTGCAACTGAACCAGGGAAACGGCGGTATTGGCGGCGATATCCGGCTCCGAGCGGTTACCAGTCCTGGCCTGCCATTGTATGACCATTCGCTCCAGATCGGTGCTACCGGCAAACACCCGCTGAAGATCCTGCAAGGCTATCTCATACAGGCTGGTATGCCCGTTCTTCTTCAACTCGGAACTGATCTGCAACTGGTTGAGCTGCTCGTTCAACGCGGCAATGGCGCGATTCTTCTGCGTGGTACTGTGCCCATCAACGTTTTTGGCCAGTACTCCGTTGGCCACGGCCCAGTCGACGATCGGCAGACTGCCTCGGCGAACCCGGCGGGAGGGCATGATGAAGTAGATCACCGCCATGAAGTCGGTGAAGCGCATGGCCCGTGATGCACCCGGTGTTTCAGCTTCGATCAGGTCCACGTATTGCTTGAAATGTACCCAGGTATGGGAACTCATGTACGACACCTCATCAGGGATGTCCCGCACCAGGAATTCCGGGGCGATGCCCGCCAGCAACAGGTGCGCGGCCATGGGTACGGCGCTGGTGCGCAGGACCTTGAACTGGACCATGGCTTCTACGGCGTTACGGACTTCATGGAAGGTCAGGCCCCAGTTGTAGGAATCGGTCAGGTCATAGCCGGCGACAGTGGCCCGCTGCTTACCAGCATTCGCGTCCAGGCTGAGAATCAGTGCGGCAAACAACAGTGCGTTTCTGCTGGCACGGGTGTTTGCAGCGCTGGCGTGTTCACCGTACCAGCCCACGGTTTCCGATAGCCGCGCGGCCAGTGCCTGGGCCGGGGGCGATGCCAATAGTTGGTGCAGCAGCAGATCAGCCTCGGCGCGCACCTGGTCACGGTTTTTTTCGCCGACGATTGTTTCGCTCAGGTAGTCGAACAGTTTTACGTCCTGGTTGGGCAGGAAGGCGGCGACGGTCTGCAGCACCTGTTTGCGTTGCGCCGCCAGCAGTGGCATCACCTGCAATGCCCGCCAGTAGTTGCCGTGGCGTGGCTGTTTGGTTGTCGGGATGCGCAGGATGCGTGCCGTGGCATGGGCTTCGTCACGGGTAGCCGGTAGCGCCATCTGGTAGAGGTTGAGTAACTGGCGCAAGCTGACCTGGCCATTGGTGCTGATGCGCCCGCCGGATTGGCGGGCCAGTTCCAACAGGGGTTCGGCCATCGAGGTCAGGCTTGAAAGCGGTGTGTCCGCACGGGTGAGTACCTTGGGCGCATCGTCCAGCGCGTAACCACTGAGTTCGCCGTCCGCGTTCAGTACATACACCCGGGCAAGGTTAAATTGGCGGGTGGCGCTCACGCGTTGAAAGGCCGATTCCTGGCGCAAACCTGCGAGCAGTTGCGCCCCTTTGTCCACCAGCATGGCAAAGGGCGAGTCAGCCGCCAGGTTGAACGTCATGTCCAGGGTGCTAGTGAGCTGCGTATCGAGGGTGATCGACTTGAGTGCTGCTTGCATGGTGTAACGGTCATTGAGGACCGCGATATGGCGCATGTGTTTGCTGACGGCCACCAACGAGTGGGCGGCCGAGCTGACATAGGGAAACGTCGCTGCGCTGGTGGCGCGCAGTTGTTCCACCAGGACCTGAACGTCCCCTGCACTGGCAGGACGGGGTAGCCGATACGCCGTCATCAGCGCGGCCAGGCTGAGGCTGGCGTCCGGCAATATGTCGGTATGGGCGAGATTGGCCAGGCGCTCCAGCTCATCCCATTGCTGATTCAGCGCTGAGTTGTTGGAGCGATCCAGAGGTGAGGTATTGGCCTCGCGGCCGTCGGTCACGGCGATCACTACTTTTTGGTCGACGGAATAGCGGTAAGTGGAGGCAGCGCCTTGACTGGCAGGGTTGAGGCTCGCGAACTCTTCGCCCTGCGTCACGGCGTAAAGCAGCTGTGCCGCGTACTTTAAGGTGCTCGACAACATTGAGTCCGAGTCCAGCGTGCATCGTTGCAGGTAGAGCTGCAGCCAATCGAAAGGCGGGCTGCCGTTTGTACTTTGTTCCAGGAGCGTCTGCAGCGCATCGGCCAGTTGTTGGTAATCCCGCTGCTCTTCGGTCAAGCGCTTGCGCAGGGTGGATTTGAGCCGCCCGCTTTCATCGACACCGGGCAGCGTGTCGAGGGTATGGATCTCTTCGAGAATCACCTGAGCCTGCAAATGATTGGTCGGTAACGGGTAGCCATAGAAGGGCAATACCAGGTTCAGAGGCAGTGTCCTCGAATGAGGTTCGACGAGGTTTTCCATGAATGGCAAGCCGGCGTTGACCGTATCGATAATCTGCACCACCTCCAGGATCGGATTCGCGACGCGCCACCAATCAGAGTCTTTGTCCAGGGTGAAGGTGTACGGTGTTTTGACCGTGCCTTCCAGGATCGTGGCCTGCAGATCGCCGCCCCGAAACACCAGGCTCGCCAGTTCCAGGTCATGGCGTGAGGCCCACTCACGGAAGGCCGGGCGGCCGATGGCGTCACAGAAGAGCCGCACCCAGCGACCGAGCATGGTATTTTCCGGCACGCTGATCAAGATGGGTTCGGTTGCCGGGGTGGTGCCTTGGGCAACCAGTCTGATCAAACCGGCGATCAGTTCGGCGATCAGCACTTGATCGTCCTTGAGGCGCAATGCCTGGTGCTTGATCAGGTCCAGGGCGGAGGGAGAAATATTCTTCAACAGGTGGGACAGAAAGGGTAAGTCATCCATGGCGTTCAGGCTCTGTGCAAGGTCGCCCACGTGCTATGGGCGACCGGAGCCTGCATCGTCGGATGGGCCGGGCCAGAACAAAAGACGTACCTTCCTGATGGGATGTAGCCCGAGTCGACTGCCGTTGCAAGCGCTACGGCAGTCTGGCGTTTGGGCTCAAAAATCCCAGCGGGTCGCCAATTGCAGGCTGCGCGGCTCACCGTAGAAACCGGTACCGAAGTTGCCCAGGCCGGTGTAGTACTTTTTGTCGAACAGATTCTTCACGTTCAACGTGGTGCTCAGGTGCTCGTTGAAGCGGTAGCGCGCCATGACGTCCACCAGGAAGTAGCTGTCCTGGGTAATGCGTGAGTTGTGTCCGAAATTCACCGGGTCGTTGGGATCGGGCTGGAACACATTGCCGAAGAACTCGCTCTGCCAATTCACGCCGCCACCCACGGTCAGGTTCTCCAGGGCGCCGGGCAGGCGATAGGTGTTGAACAACCGCACCACTTGCTGGGGCGTGGTGGTTTGCAGCACGGAGCCGTAGACGTAATCGCCGTTGGCGTCACGGCTGTGCTGGTAGGTGTAGCCCGCCGAGACGTTCCAGCCGTCCAGCACTTCACCGGCCAGTTCGACTTCAAAGCCCTTGGTGGTGGCGCCGGCAATCGGGCGATACACCGAGTCGGTCTCAAACCCGGAAACGTACTGCGCAACGTTGTCCTGTTCGATGCGGAATGCGGCGAAGCTGGCGTTCAGGCGGCCGTCGAAGAAAGCGGCCTTGAGCCCGGCTTCGTAGGTGTCGCCTTCAATCGGATCGAGCAACTGGCGGTCGGCGTCCTTGCTGTTTTGCGGTTTGTAGATCTTGGTGTAGCTGGTGTACACCGACCAGATGTCATTCAGGTCGTAGACGATACCGGCATAGGGCGTGACGACGCCGGTCTGGCGGTAGGTGAAACGGTTGTCGGCCTTGGTCGGGTCGTAGAAGTCGGTGTTGTCGGTGCCGCTGAAGTTGCTGACGCGGGTGCCAAGGATCACCGACAGGTCATCGGTGGGTCTCAAGCGCGTGGCCAGGTACGCGCCGGTCTGGCGTTGCACGATGTCGTTCTGGCCGCTGCGGGGAATGTCAGGCTTCGGGTATTCGCCGCGCCAGTCGTAAATGCTGCCGCCCACGGGCGGGTAGATCGAGCCGTACACCGGCACGTCCTGTTTCGAGCGGGTAGCCATGAAGCCCATGATCAACTCATGCTCGCGCCCGAACAGGCTGAAGGGGCCATTGAGGTTGATGTCCAGGGTGTTTTGCACCTGGTCACCCTTGTATTTGCCCATGAACATGTACATCCCGTTGCCCGTGACCGGGTCCGGGTTGCCGCCGCTGGCGGAGGCGAGCAGGGTGTCGTGTTGGCTGCGCTTGCGGTCGAGGCTGACTTTCAGCGACCAGTCGTTGGCCAGCTTTTGTTGCACCGAGGCAAACAGGGTCTGGTTCTGGAAGTCGCGGCGGCTCCAGTCGGCGGCCGGGTTGAAGGACCGCGAGAAGTCGGTGCGTGAACCGTTGCTGAAGTACATCGGGAAACCGGTCCAGCTGGCCCCACGGGAGCGGGTGTCCTGCTGGTCGATGCCGAAGGTCAGCAGGGTGTCCGGCGTCAGGTCCGCTTCGAGGATGCCGTAGGCGATATCCTTGGTGTTCTGGTAGTGGTCCAGGTACGACTGACGATCCTGATACACGCCGACGAAGCGCCCGCGCACGTTGCCGGAGTCGGTCAAAGGCCCGGAAATATCGCCTTCGGTGCGGTAGTTGTCCCACGAGCCGAAGGTCTGCGTGACCGAGGCCTTGAAATCCCGGGTGGGCTTTTTGCGAATCAGGTTGACCGTGGCCGAAGGATCGCCGGAGCCGGACATCAGGCCGGCTGAGCCCTTGATGATTTCCAGGCGGTCATACACCGCCATGTCGGTGCTGGTGGTGCCGTAGTCATACACGCCGTCGTAGGTGGAGTTGACCCCGTCGTACTGGAAGTTGGTGATCGGCAGGCCGCGGCTGGAAAACTCCCAGCGTTCGCTGTCGTAGTTCTGCACGCTCACACCGGGCGCACGGCGCAGGGTGTCGGCGATGCTGGTGGAGCCCTGGTCGTCCATTTGTTGGCGGGTGATCACTGTTACCGACTGCGGCGTCTCGCGCATCGACAGCGCCAGGCCGGTGGCCGAAGCCATGGCGCCGGTGGTGTAGGAGTGCGTATCTTCGGTGGTGGCGCCCAGGCCTTCGCCGGAGATGGTGGTGGCGCCCAGTTCCAGGGCGCCGGTGTTGGCCGGGACCAACTCCAGCACGTAGCCGTTGTTGCCCTGGGGCACGGCCTGCAAGCCGCTGCCTTGCAACAGCCGTTGCAAACCGCTGGCCGGGGTGTAGCTGCCGTTGAGGCCCGGGCTGGTTTTGCCGCTGGCCAGGCTGTTGTGGCCGGCGAAAAAGATCCCGGACTGCTCGGCGAAGCTGTTCAGCACGTTGACCAACGAACCCGCGGCGATGGTGTAGTGGCGGGCCGTTTCCTGAGTCGACGGTGACTCGGCGGCTTGCGCGTCGAGCGCGCCCAGGCACAACAAGGTAGCAGTAACGGCCAGCGCCAGCGGGCGCAAAGTGAAGCGAACGGGTTGCGACATGAACATTCCCTTTGGATCAAATCGATCGGCGAATTGAAAGCATCTGCAGGGTTTACCGAACGAGTTTTGGAAAAGGGAACTGACGGCTGAAAGTTTTTATGCGCCTGGGTGTTTGGGCCTGACCGTGACCCACCACGGCATGAGCGTGTCGACCTGAATCGGCAGCGCGGCCTGTAGCAGGCGCAGTGCGTGGTCGCTGTCTTTGAGGGGGAACGAACCCATTACCGGCAATTGCGCCACGGCTGGATCACAACCCAGGTGGCCGGGGCGAAAACGATTGAGTTCGGCGACCAGTTGGCCAAGCGGCAGGTTGTCGGCCAGCAGTACGCCACGGCTCCAGGCCTCACGGGTGGCGGATGCGGGTGAATGGAGATTGAACCCATCGCGGGTGAAGGCCACTTGTTGCCCGGCCTCGATGATTCGTTGTTGCCGGCTGGCGGCGGTGCGCACTTCAACCCTGCCTTCAAACACATTGAGCAAAGTGCTGTCGCCGTCCTGCAACACGCTGAAGCGGGTGCCGAGTGCCCGCAGGCGACCCTGCTCAGTCTCCACCAGAAACGGGCGGTTCGGGTCCTTTGCGGTCTCGATCAGCACTTCGCCGAAACGCAGGTGCAGCAAGCGCTGGACCCGGTCAAAACGTACATCCAGGGCGCTCAAGGCGTTCAGCCACAGGCGGCTGCCATCGTCCAGCAGCGCTTCGCGGGTTTCACCGCCGGCGGTTGCGTAATCCGCACTCCAGCCTCCCACCAACCGGGGCAGGGCGGTGTTGCGCCAGGTGCCCCAGGCCAGCGTTGAACCGGCACACAGCACCAGCAGGGTCTTGAGCGTCTGGCGCCGAGAGCTGCGCAACGCACGGCTGGCGCTGTGGGATTGCTCGGCCAACGGCGCAAAGCGTTGGCTGACCCGTTCTACATAGCCCCAGGCGGCCTGGTGTTCCGGACTTTGCCCGAGCCATGCCTGCCAGTGCTGGGCAGCCTCTGGCTGATCCTGCAGGCGTACGTACCATTGGGCCGCTTGCTCAAGGCTGGCATGGCTGAGCTTTCCGGGGCTGTTCACTCCACGAGCATCCCGTCCAGTTCGGCTTCCAGCACCGCACAATGCAGCAGCGCCTGGGCCAGGTATTTTTTCACCATCCGTTCGCCTACCCCGAGCTGTTCGCCGATCTGCTTGTAGGGCGTACCGTGCAACTGCGCCAGCAGGAATGCCTCGCGGACTTTGTGGGGCAGCCGCGCGAGCATGGCGTCCACTTCGTACAGGGTTTCGACAATGATTGCCCGCTGCTCCGGCGACGGTTGCAGGGCTTGGGGCCGGTCCGCGAGGCTTTGCAGCCACGCTTGTTCCAGTTGGCGCCGGCGCCAGTGATCAATGCACAACCTCCGGGCGATGGTGGCCAGGTAGGAGCGCTCCCGCGTCTCATCGGCGTCGGCCGGCGGGCGCTTGAGTACCCGGATGAAGGTGTCATGGGCCAGGTCCGCCGCATCCCAGCGATTGCTCAGGCGCCGGCGCAGCAGCCCCAGCAGCCAGGAATGGTGATTGCCGTAGAGGTCGCTGAACGAGGTGGACGGGGTCGACACAGTATCCATGTGGCGCAGAAGCCTTGGCGTAAATAAGAATTGGTCGCGATTAAACCAAAGGGCCGGGCACTGCGCAAATGATATTGGTTTGCTTTTGCGGCGTTATCAGAGCCCACGCTTTTCGGCAATCCATGCGGTGGCCAGGTCGATAAAGGCCCGCAGTTTCGGTTGGCTCTGGGTTCGGGCGGGGAAATACAGGTACAGCCCGCTGCTTGGCGGTACGAAAGATTGCAACACGGGCTCCAGTGCGCCTGAAGCCAGGTCCTCCATGACCTCGAAATCACTCACGTACGCCAGGCCCTGGCCGGCCCGCGCGGCGGCGATCATCAGGTTGCGGTCATTGACGATCAACCCGCCTTGAACGCCGACCGTAAATTCCCGGCCCGCCCGCTCGAATTCCCAGCGGTGTGCCATGCCCGAGGTCAGGAAGCGATAACCGATGGTTTGATGGGCCGTGAGCGCTTCCGGTGTTGTCGGCTTGCCGGCCTTGGCAAAGTAGGCGGGAGAGCCCACCACCGACCAGTTCAGGTCCGGGGTCAGGCGCACGGCAACCATGTCTTTGTCGATGGATTCCCCCAGGCGAATACCGGCGTCGAAGCCCTCGGTCACCAGGTCCACCGTGGCATCGTCGAGGGAAATATCCAGCACCACATCGGGGAAGGCCTCGCGAAAACGCGGGATCAACGGCTCGATCAGCAACTTGCCCGACAACCTTGGCACCGTCAGCCGCAGGGTGCCCATGGGCCGGTCGCGGTAGCCACTGAGGGCCGCCAGCGCTTCGTCAATCTCCCCGGCGGCGGGGCGCAGGCGGCTGTAAAGCGTCATGCCGGCCTCGGTCAGCGCCACCCGGCGCGTGGTGCGCTGGAACAGCACCACACCCGTGCGCTTCTCCAGGGTCTTCACCGCATGGCTGACCGCCGTCGGTGTTACGCCGAGGCGCGCAGCGGCCTGGGTGAAGCTCTTCAGTTCGGCCACGGCGAGAAATTCGGTCAAGCCATTGAAGGGATCAAGGTTCATCGGTCAGCCATTATGAAATTCTGTTTCAGAGTGCTTGTAGCACGAGACGGTTTTTCAGGCTAATGCCTCAGCGTACCTTGGCTTCACATTCACTCCATCAGGTACGGATCATGACAACGGCACATTCCTTCAAGCGTGTTTGGCTGGTAACCGGGGCTTCCCGGGGCATCGGCGCGAAAATCGTCGCGGCAGCACTGGCCCACGGTGATGCGGTGGTGGCGACGGCCCGCAACGCCCATACCGTCACCGAACGCTTCGGCGAGCAACCCGGGCTGCTGGCGGTGCAGCTGGACGTGACCGACGAATCCCAGGCTGCCGACGTTGCCCGTGCCGCCATTGAGCACTTCGGGCGCATTGATGTGTTGGTCAATAATGCCGGTTTTGGCCTGCTGGGCGCGGTGGAGGAGGCGTCTGCCGATGAGGTTCGCCGCTTGTATGAAACCAACGTGTTCGGGCTGCTCAATGTCACTCGCGGTGTATTGCCGTTCATGCGCCAGGCGCGCAGCGGGCACGTGATCAATATTTCGTCGGTGGGCGGCTTCCGGTCCGGGCCAGGGTTTGGCACGTACTGCTCGACCAAGTTTGCCGTTGAAGGGTTGAGCGAGGCGCTGCACGCAGAGCTGGCACCCTTGGGCGTCAAGGTGACGGTGGTGGAGCCGGGTTATTTCCGTACCGACTTCCTGGATGGCAACTCCCTGGTGGAGTCGCCCCTGATCATCGACGACTACGCCGCCACGTCCGGCGAGGTGCGCAAGCTGGCCAAGGTCTACAACCAGCAGCAACCGGGTAACCCGGAGCTGCTGGCAGTGGCCATGATCAAGCTGGTGGACGCGCCGCATCCGCCGATGCGCCTGGCCCTGGGCACCGACACGTTGCAGGCGATCGAGGACAAGCTGGCCTACGTCAAGGAAGAGACCGCCGCCTGGCGTGAACTGTCGGCCTCTACCGATTTCTGACACCCAATGGCGTAGCAGCTGTCGAGCCGCAGCCTCGCTGGGGCTCGACAGCTGCTACGGTGGTTCTACTGCTAGGGGCCGGGCACCAAAAACGCCGCCTCCAGCAGTTGCCGGGTGTAGGCATGCTGGGGGTTGGCGAAGATCGCGGGTGCATCTCCCTGTTCAACCGCCTGCCCGTGTTTTACTACCATCAGTTGGTGACTCAAGGCCTTGACCACCGCCAGGTCGTGGCTGATGAACAGGTAGGTCAGGTTGTACTTGGCCTGCAGGTTGCGCAGCAGATCCACCACCTGGCGCTGCACGGTACGGTCGAGGGCCGAGGTCGGCTCGTCCAGCAGAATCAGCCGGGGCTTGAGCACCAGGGCGCGGGCAATAGCGATGCGCTGGCGTTGGCCGCCGGAAAATTCGTGGGGGTAGCGATTGCGGGTTTCCGGGTCCAGGCCCACTTCCTTCAGCGCGGCGATAATCGCCGCTTCCTGCTCGGCGGCAGTGCCCATCTTGTGGATACGCAGGCCTTCGCCGACGATCTCGCTCACGCACATGCGCGGGCTCAGGCTGCCGAACGGGTCCTGGAACACCACCTGCATTTCCCGGCGCAGTGGGCGCACCTGTTGCTGGCTGAGCTTGTCCATCTGATGGCCTTCGAAGCGAATGCCACCCTTGCTCGCAATCAGCCGCAAAATTGCCAGGCCCAGGGTGGATTTGCCCGAGCCGCTTTCACCGACGATGCCCAGCGTCTGGCCCTGGGGCAGGCTGAAGTTGATGCCATCCACCGCCTTGACGTAATCGACGGTATTGCGCAGGAAGCCTTTCTTGATCGGGAACCAGACCTTCAGGTCATCGACTTCCAGCAACGGTGGGCCGACTTCATTGGTGGCGGGGCCGCCGCTGGGTTCCGCTGCCAGCAGCTCCTGGGTGTAAGGGTGCTGCGGCGCCTGGAACAGGCTTTCGCATTCGGCCTGCTCGACGATGCAGCCTTTTTGCATCACGCATACCCGGTGGGCAATGCGCCTTACCAGGTTCAAGTCGTGGCTGATCAACAGCAAGGCCATGCCCAGGCGCGCCTGCAATTCCTTGAGCAGATCCAGGATCTTCAGCTGCACGGTGACGTCGAGTGCCGTGGTCGGTTCGTCGGCGATCAGCAGTTCCGGCTCATTGGCCAGGGCCATGGCGATCATCACCCGCTGGCGTTGGCCGCCGGACAGCTCGTGGGGCAGGGCCTTGAGGCGTTTATGGGGCTCGGGGATGCCCACCAGTTCCAGCAACTCCAGGGTGCGTTTGGTGGCCACCTTGCCGGTAAGCCCCTTGTGCAGGCCGAGCACTTCGTTGATCTGCTTCTCGATGGAGTGCAGCGGGTTCAACGAGGTCATCGGCTCCTGGAAAATCATCGCAATCCGGTTGCCGCGGATATGCCGGATGGTCTTTTCCTTCAGGGTCAGCAAATCGTGGTTGGCGTACTGGATCGTGCCCGACGGGTGACGTGCCAGCGGGTAGGGCAGCAGGCGCAATATCGAGTGCGCCGTGACCGACTTGCCCGAGCCGCTTTCGCCCACCAGTGCCAGGGTTTCGCCGCGCTTGATATCGAAGCTGACGTTGTTCACCACCCGCTGGTGGCTGTTGCCTACGACGAACTCGACGGAGAGGTCGCGGACTTCGATCAGATTGTCCTGATTCATCTCATTTCCTCGGGTCGAAGGCATCGCGAGCGGACTCGCCGATAAACACCAGCAGACTCAACATGATCGCCAGCACGGCAAACGCACTCATGCCCAGCCACGGCGCCTGCAGGTTGGATTTGCCCTGGGCCACCAGTTCACCCAGGGACGGCGAGCCGGCCGGCAGGCCGAAACCCAGGAAGTCCAGCGCGGTGAGGGTGCCGATCGCGCCGGTCAGGATGAACGGCATGAAGGTCATGGTGGAGACCATGGCGTTGGGCAGGATATGGCGGAACATGATCGCGCCGTTCTGCATCCCCAGCGCCCGCGCCGCCCGCACATATTCCAGGTTACGCCCGCGCAGGAACTCGGCGCGCACCACGTCCACCAGGCTCATCCAGGAAAACAGCAGCATGATCCCCAGCAGCCACCAGAAGTTGGGTTGCACGAAGCTGGCGAGGATGATCAGCAGATACAGCACCGGCAAGCCCGACCAGATCTCCAGGAAGCGCTGCCCGGCCAGGTCGACCCAACCGCCGTAGAAACCCTGCAAGGCCCCGGCGATCACGCCGATGATCGAACTGAGTACGGTCAGCGTCAGGGCAAACAGCACGGAAATCCTGAAGCCGTAGATCACCCGCGCCAGCACATCGCGGCCCTGGTCATCGGTGCCCAGCAGGTTGTCCCGTGACGGCGGGGCGGGGGCCGGAACTTTCAGGTCGTAGTTGATGCTCTGGTAGCTGTACGGAATCGGCGCCCACAACGTCCACGCGTCCTTGGCCTTGAGCAGCTCCTGGATATACGGGCTCTTGTAGTTGGCTTCCAGCGGGAATTCGCCGCCGAAGGTGGTCTCGGGGTAGCGCTTGAGCGCCGGGAAGTACCAGTCGCCGTCGTAGTGCACCGCCAGCGGCTTGTCGTTGGCGATCAACTCGGCGCCCAGGCTCAGGCCGAACAGGATCAAAAACAGCCACAGCGACCACCAGCCACGCTTGTTGGCCTTGAAACGCTCGAACCGGCGACGATTGAGGGGGGATAGATTCATCTCAATGCTCCCGGCTGGCGAAGTCGATGCGCGGATCGACCAGGGTGTAGGTGAGGTCGCCGATCAGCTTCACCACCAATCCCAGCAGGGTGAAGATAAACAGGGTGCCGAACACCACCGGGTAGTCGCGGTTGATCGCCGCTTCAAAGCTCATCAGGCCCAGGCCGTCGAGGGAGAAGATCACTTCCACCAGCAACGAGCCGGTGAAGAAGATGCCGATAAAGGCCGACGGGAAGCCGGCAATCACCAGCAGCATCGCGTTGCGAAACACATGGCCGTACAGCACGCGGTGGTTGGTCAGGCCCTTGGCCTTGGCGGTGACCACGTACTGCTTGTTGATCTCGTCGAGGAAGCTGTTTTTGGTCAGCAGCGTCATGGTGGCGAAGTTGCCGATCACCAGGGCGGTCACCGGCAGGGCAAGGTGCCAGAAGTAATCGAGGACCTTGCCGCCCCAGCTCAACTCATCAAAGTTGTTGGATGTGAGCCCGCGTAACGGAAACCAGTCGAAGTAACTGCCGCCGGCGAACACCACGATCAGCAGGATCGCAAACAGGAACGCCGGGATCGCGTAGCCGACGATGATCGCCGAGCTGGTCCACACGTCGAAGTGGCTGCCGTGCCGCGTAGCCTTGGCGATCCCCAGGGGGATCGACACCAGGTACATGATCAGGGTGCTCCATAATCCGAGGGAGATGGACACCGGCATCTTTTCCTTGATCAGGTCGATGACCTTCGCATCGCGAAAGAAGCTGTCGCCAAAATCCAGCCGGGCGTAGTTCTTGACCATGATCCACAAGCGTTCCGGCGCCGACTTGTCGAAGCCGTACATCTTCTCGATTTCCTTCACCAGCGCCGGGTCCAGGCCCTGGGCGCCGCGGTAGCTGGAACCGGCCACCGAGACTTCGGCACCGCCCCCGGCAATCCGGCTGGTGGCGCCTTCAAAGCCTTCGAGCTTGGCGATCATCTGCTCCACCGGGCCACCCGGGGCGGCCTGGATGATCACAAAGTTGATCAGCAAAATGCCGAACAGGGTCGGGATGATCAGCAGCAGTCGACGAACAATATAGGCCAGCATCTCAGTCGCCCCCGCTCGCCGGATCGGCGCTCTGGTTGGTGTCCACGGTTATCGCAGGTTTCACGTCGGGTTTGCTCCACCAGGTGGCGGTGCCGACGTCATACCGTGGCGAGACCTTCGGATGGCCGAGGTGGTCCCAATACGCCACGCGGAAGGTCTTGATGTGCCAGTTGGGGATCACGTAGTAGCCGAACTGCAGCACGCGGTCCAGGGCCTTGGCGTGGGCCACCAGGCTCTTGCGCGAGTCGGAGTCGATGAGTTCTTCCACCAACTGGTCGATGGCCGGATCTTTCAGGCCGATGTAGTTGCGGCTGCCGGGCTTGTCGGCGCTGGATGACTTCCAGTACTCGCGCTGCTCGTTACCGGGCGATGAGGATTGCGGGAAGCTGCCCACCACCATGTCGAAGTCCCGGGAACGGATGCGGTTGATGTACTGCGAGATGTCGACCCGGCGAATCACCAGGTCGATCCCCAGGTCTGCCAGGTTACGCTTGAACGGCAACAGGATGCGTTCGAACTCGGTCTGTGCCAGCAGGAACTCGATGGTCACTGGCTTGCCGGTGGTGTCGACCATCTTGTCGTCGACGATCTTCCAGCCGGCCTCTTGCAGCAGTTGATAGGCCTCGCGCTGCTGGGTGCGGATCATGCCGCTGGCATCGGTCTTCGACGGCTCGAAGGCTTCGGTAAACACCTGGGGCGGGATCTTGTCCCGCAGCGGTTCAAGAATCGCCAGCTCATCCGGGCCGGGCAGGCCGGTGGCGGCCATCTCGGAGTTTTCGAAATAGCTGCGGCTGCGGGTGTAGGCGCCGTTGAACAGTTGCTTGTTGCTCCATTCAAAGTCCAGCAACAGGCTGATGGCCTTGCGCACTCGCACGTCCTGGAACATCGGCTTGCGGGTGTTGAACACGAAGCCCTGCATGCCGGTGGGGTTGCCGTTGGGAATTTCTTCCTTGATCAGGCGGCCCTGGGTGACGGCGGGGGTGTTGTAGGCATTGGCCCAGTTTTTCGCGCTGATTTCCAGCCAGTAATCGAACTGCCCGGCCTTGAGGGCTTCGAGGGCCACGGTGTTGTCGCGGTAGTAATCGGTGACCCGGTTATCGAAGTTGTAGAAGCCCTTGTTGATCGGCAGGTCCTTGGCCCAGTAGTCCTTGACCCGCTCGTAGCGGATCGAACGCCCGGCCTTGACCTCGGCCACCTTGTACGGGCCGCTGCCCAGCGGAATCTCCAGGTTGCCCTTGGAGAAGTCGCGGCCCTCCCAGTAATGCTTGGGCAACACTGTCAGTTGCCCAAGGATCAGCGGCAGTTCGCGGTTGTTGGTGCGCTTGAACTTGAACAGCACCCGCAGCGGGTCTTCGGCGATCACTTCGTCGACATCGGCGTAGTAGGTCTTGAAGATCGGCGAGCCGTCCTTCATCAGTGTCTGGAAGCTGAACACCACGTCTTCGGCACGGATCGGGTGGCCGTCGTGGAAGCGCGCTTCGGGGCGGATGTAGAAGCGCACCCAGCTGTTGTCCGGGGCCTTTTCGATCTTGCCGGCTACCAGGCCGTATTCGGTGATGGGTTCGTCCAGGCTTTGCTGGGCGAGGGTGTCGTAGATCAGGCCGATATCATCTGCCGGCACGCCCTTGCTGATGAATGGGTTGAGGCTGTCGAAGCTGCCCATGCTGGATACGCGGAAGGTACCACCCTTGGGGGCATCCGGATTTACGTAGTCGACGTGTTTGAAATCGGCGGGGTACTTGGGCGGTTCGTTGTAGAGGGTCAGGGCATGTTGCGGGGCCGCATTGGCCGCGGCGCAAAACAGCAGGCTGCCAAGGATCGCAGTACGCAAAGGTATCATTGGGCTTTCTCCGAAGCTTTCAGCCACCATGCGCTCAGGCCCAGGCTGTAGGGCGGCGTGGTGACGAAGGCGAACCGGTTGCGGTACGCCAGGCGATGATAGTTGAGGTACCAGTTGGGAATACTGTAGTGCTGCCACAGCAGGACGCGGTCCAGCGCCCGGCCTGCGGCCAACTGTTCTTCACGGGTTTGCGCCGCCAGCAGTTGGTCCAGCAGGTGGTCGACCACCGGGTTGGCGATGCCTGCGTAATTCTTGCTGCCCTTGATCCCCGCCTGGCTGGAGTGGAAATACTGCCACTGCTCAAGGCCGGGGCTGAGGGTCTGGTTGAGGGTCATCAGAATCATGTCGAAGTCGAACTGATCGAGGCGTTGTTTGTACTGTGCGCGGTCTACCGTGCGCAAGCGGGCATCGACGCCGATGCTTGTCAGATTCTCGACATAGGGCTGCAGGATGCGCTCCAGGTTCGGGTTCACCAGCAGAATCTCCAGCCTCAGCGGCTGCCCGTCACTGTTGAGCAAGCGTTGCCCGGACAGCTTCCAGCCGGCGTCCGCCAACAATGCGAGGGCGCGGCGCATCGTGTCGCGAGGAATGCCACGACCGTCGGTCTGGGGCAGGCTGAAGGGCTGGGTAAACAGGTTGGCCGGCAGTTGGTCGCGATAGGGCGACAGCATCAGCCACTCATGGCCGGTCGGCACGCCGGTGGCGGAGAACTCGCTGTTGGGGTAATAGCTGAGGCTGCGTTTATAGGCGCCGCTGAACAGGGTGCGGTTGGTCCACTCGAAATCGAACATCAGCCCCAACGCTTCGCGGACCTTGGCCTGGCTGAAGGCCGGGCGCCGGCTGTTCATGAACAGGCCCTGGCTCTGGGTCGGTATCTGGTGGGCGATCTGTGCCTTGATCACATCACCCCGGTTGACCGCCGGGAAGTTGTAGCCGTTGGCCCAGTTCTTCGCCTGGTGCTCGATATAGATATCGAACTCGCCGGCCTTGAACGCTTCGAAGGCCACGTCGCTGTCGCGGTAGAACTCCACCTCGACCTTGTCGTAGTTATAGAAACCCCGGTTGACCGCCAGGTCCTTGCCCCAGTAATCCTTGACCCGCTCGAACACCAGTTGTCGCCCGGGGCTGACCTTGCTGATGCGGTAAGGCCCGCTGCCCAGCGGCGGTTCGAACGTGGTGGCCTTGAAGTCGCGGTTTTTCCAGTAATGCTGGGGCAATACCGGTAGCTCGCCCAGGCGCAGGATCAGCAACGGGTTGCCGGCGCGCTTGAACACAAAACGAATGCGATGCCGGTTAAGAATGTCGACCCGGGCCACTTCCTGCAGGTTGGTGCGGTACTGCGGGTGACCTTCGGTCAGCAGCGTGCGATAGGAAAACGCCACGTCGTAGGCGGTGATCGGCTTGCCATCGTGAAACCGCGCTTCAGGGCGCAGGTTGAACACTACCCAGCTGCGGTCCTCGCTGTATTCCACCGATTGGGCAATCAGGCCGTAGCTGGAGGTGGGTTCATCGCCGGAAGGGGCATATTGGCCGGTGCCGACCATCAACGGCTCATTGAGCTCGTTGACGCCATATTGCAGGAAATTGGCGGTGGAAACCGGGCTGGAACCCTTGAAGGTATAAGGGTTGAGGGTGTCGAACGTGCCAAACGCCATGACCCGCAAGGTGCCGCCCTTGGGCGCTGCGGGGTTTACCCAGTCGAAGTGGGTGAATTTGGCCGGGTACTTGAGCGTGCCGAACTGCGCATAACCGTGGCTCTCGGTAATGGTCGCGTTCGCGGAAAAGCTCAAGGCCAGACTTATTAGTAGAAGGAGGGGACGCTTCAAGTCAGGGATCCGATCCAGGCGGCTTGGGCTTTATGAACCGTACAGTAACAGCTTGTTCCGATTGGAAAAAGGCTGGCGCCGCAGGAGGGAGACTACAGGCTTGGATGGGGGTTGGCAGGGTGAAGAACAAAGGGGGAGCTGTTGCCAGTTCCCCCTCGTGTTTGCTGCTTAGCGCGGCCCGGAAACCACCAGCATCTGCCCAGGTTTCAGCGCCTGGCCAGTGCGTGGGTTCCAGCGCTTGAGATGTTGCATCTCGACGTTGAAGCGCTTGGCGACGATGTACAGCGAATCGCCTTTCTTGACCTTGTACTGCACCGGCTTCTTGCTGTCGGCCTTGGCCACCAGCTTGCGGGTGTCCTGCATCACCAGCGTCTGGCCGACCTTGAGCGCCTGCCCGTTGAGCTTGTTCCAGCGCTGCAGGTCATGTACATCGACCTTGTTGGCCTTGGCGATCAGCGTCAGGTTGTCGCCGCTGCGCACCTTGTAGTTGCGGGTGCGACCGGCAATGGCCTTGTGCTCAACGTCGTCGAACACCGGCTTTTTCGGGCGCATGCTCAGCAATTCTTCCGGCTTCATCGCCGAAAGGCTGCTGGCCAGCAGCTGCGCCTTGGACGTCGGCACCAGCAAATGCTGCGGGCCGTCCAGGGTGGTGCGCTGTTTCAAGGCAGGGTTGAGCTGGAACAGTTCGTCTTCGTCGATCTCGGCCAGCGCGGCGACCCGTGACAGGTCCATGCTGGTCTTGATTTCTACCACTTCGAAGTACGGCGTGTTGGCGATCGGGCTCAAGTTGACGCCATACGCCTCGGGGGCCAGCACCACCTGGGACAGCGCCAGGAACTTGGGCACGTAGTCCTTGGTTTCCTGGGGCAGTGGCAGGTTCCAGTAGTCCGTCGGCAAACCGAGCTTCTCGTTACGCTCGATGGCCCGGCTGACCGTGCCCTCACCGGCGTTGTAAGCCGCCAGGGCCAGCAACCAGTCGCCGTTGAACATGTCATGCAGGCGAGTCAGGTAGTCGAGGGCAGCGGTGGTGGAGGCGGTGATGTCGCGGCGGCCGTCGTAGGCGCGGGTCTGGCGCAGGTTGAAATAGCGCCCGGTGGCGGGAACGAACTGCCACAGGCCGACCGCATCGCTGCGGGAATAGGCCATTGGGTTGTAGGCACTTTCAATCACTGGCAGCAGCGCCAGCTCCAGCGGCATGTTGCGTTCTTCAAGGCGTTCGACGATGTAATGAATGTAGAGGCTGCCGCGTTCGCCGGCGTTCTCGAGGAAGGATGGGTTGCTGGCAAACCACAATCGTTGCTGTTCAATGCGCGGGTTGACGCCTAACCCGTCCTGCAATTGAAAGCCCCGACGCATGCGTTCCCAGACATCCTGGGGCACTTCCGGGCTTGGCTTCTCTGATAGCCAAAGGGGTTTTTGCTTGATCTTGGCGGTAAGGTTTGGCTTGGGTTGCACGGTGGATTGTGCGGCAAAATGGGTCGATTGGCAGCCCGCCAGAGTAGCGGACACAGCCACCGCCACGGCTTGAGCCAGGCGGGTCAATGCGTCTGAATGGTTGGTTTTACGAATAGATGACGACATTGGCTGGAAGTAAGTTCCGGGCAAAAATGTCGGGCGATTCTAGAAAGCGCGTGGGTTGCGGTCAACCATTCAGAAATTACGTACTAAATTCCGCGCGCTTAGAACGTATCTTTCCACGACCTCAAGCTAGCAAACACCTCACTCCCGGCCCGGTTATCGCGGCCATTCCGTTCGTCCGCTTTTTCTTTAACGGATGTTTCAGAGGTCCGCAGAAAAGGGTTGGTGCGTTTTTCCAGGGCCAAAGTCGAAGGCAATGTTATCTGGCCGTTCGCCCGCAGTTGCCGCACGTTCTCCACCCGTTCGGCGATATCCGCGTTATGCGGTTCCACGGCCTGGGCGAATTTCAGGTTACTTTGTGTGTATTCGTGGGTGCAGTACACCAGCGTGTTGGCCGGCAAGGCCGCCAGGCGCTCCAGTGAGGTGTGCATTTGCTGCGGGGTGCCTTCGAACAGGCGGCCACAACCGGCGGCAAAGAGGGTGTCGCCACAGAACAGCACGCCCTCGTGATAAAAGGCGATGTGCCCCAGGGTATGGCCGGGTACGGCAAACACCTCGAAGTCCCAACCCAGCACGTTGATGCGGTCGTTATCCTGGAGTGCCACGTCCCGCGCCGGGATCTTTTCATTTGCCGGGCCGTAGACCGTGGCGCCTGAAACACTTTTAAGTTGCTCGACGCCGCCGACATGATCATGGTGATGGTGAGTCACCAGGATGTCGCTGAGGGTCCACTCGGGATGCTGCTGGAGCCAGGCCAGCACGGGCGCGGCATCACCGGGATCGACCACCGCGCAGCGCTTGTTCGGCTGATCCTGTAACAACCAGATGTAGTTATCGGTGAAGGCGGGCAGGGCACTGATCTGTATCATTCTTTGATTCGCCAAGCTGAACACATTGGTGCATCTTAGAGCTTCTTGGCGCGTTGGAGAATGCAATGACTGATAAAGCGTTCGCCCAGGCCGATCCCGAGTGGCTGGCACTGATCGGTGCCGCCCGTGAATGGCTGTCCGGGCCTGTCGGGCAATTTTTACTGGATGAAGAACGGCGCATGCTCGAAGACGAGCTGGGTCGGTTCTTTGGTGGTTACCTGGTGCATTACGGGCCGTCGGCACAAACCCCACCGTCGGCACCCCAGGTGCAACGCAATGTGCGCCTGGGGGCGCCGCTGCCTGGGGTTGAAATCGTCTGCGAGGAGCAGGCCTGGCCGTTGAGCGAGCATGCGGCCGATGTGGTGGTGATGCAGCATGGCCTGGATTTCTGCCTGTCGCCCCACGGTTTGCTGCGCGAAGCGGCCAGCAGCGTGCGCCCTGGTGGCCATTTGCTGATCATTGGCATCAACCCCTGGAGCAGTTGGGGCTTGCGCCATGTGTTCGCCCATGACGGGCTGCGCCAGGCGCGCTGCATCTCGCCGTCGCGAGTCGGCGACTGGTTGAACCTGCTGGGCTTTGCGCTGGAGAAACGCCGCTTCGGGTGCTATCGTCCGCCGCTTGCGTCTGCCAAGTGGCAAGGCCGGCTGGCCGGCTGGGAACGCAGGGCCGGTGCCTGGCAATTGTCCGGCGGGGGTTTCTACCTGTTGGTGGCGCGCAAGATCGTCGTTGGCCTGCGCCCGGTGCGCCAGGTGCGTCGCGAGCCGATGGGCAAGCTGGTGCCGATGCCGATGGCCAAGGTCAATCGCAAGCAGAGCGAACAGTAAACATACCTTTTTGATTTCAGGTCGAGCCTCTCGACCTCGGGCACTTGTCGGTCGATTATCGGCAACCCGCTTTGATGGATCCCGCTTTAATGGACAGTGAAATGACCGATACCGTAGAACTCTTCACCGATGGCGCCTGCAAGGGCAACCCCGGCCCCGGCGGATGGGGCGCCTTGCTGGTGTGCAAGGGCGTGGAGAAGGAACTGTGGGGCGGTGAAGCCAACACCACCAACAACCGCATGGAACTGATGGGCGCGATCCGTGGCCTGGAAGAGCTCAAGCGCCGTTGCGACGTATTGCTGGTGACCGATTCCCAGTACGTGATGAAGGGCATCAACGAGTGGATGGTCAACTGGAAGAAGCGCGGCTGGAAGACTGCGGCCAAGGAGCCGGTGAAAAACGCCGACCTGTGGCAATTGCTCGATGAGCAATGCAATCGCCACAACATCACCTGGAAATGGGTGCGCGGGCACATCGGCCATCCCGGCAACGAGCGGGCCGACCAACTGGCCAACCGCGGTGTGGATGAAGTGCGCGGCTACAAACAGAGCTGATGCCGGTTGACGTGTTAAGATCCCGCCCTTTGAAATGTACCAAACCGTTGAGAGCTGAACCCTGATGGCCATCCGATCTGTTGTACTCGATACCGAAACCACCGGCATGCCGGTGACCGACGGCCACCGGATCATTGAAATCGGCTGTGTCGAACTGATGGGCCGCCGCCTCACCGGCCGGCACTTCCACGTCTACCTGCAACCGGATCGGGAGAGTGACGAAGGCGCCATCGGCGTCCACGGCATCACCAACGAATTCCTGGTGGGCAAGCCACGGTTTGCTGAAGTGGCGGATGAGTTCTTTGAGTTCATCAACGGCGCGCAACTGATCATCCATAACGCGGCGTTCGACGTTGGCTTCATCAACAACGAATTCGCGCTGATGGGGCAGACCGATCGGGCCGATATCACCCGGCACTGCTCGATCCTCGACACCTTGATGATGGCGCGTGAGCGTCACCCGGGCCAGCGCAACAGCCTCGACGCATTGTGCAAACGCTATGGCGTCGACAACTCCGGCCGTGAACTCCACGGCGCGTTGCTCGACTCCGAGATTCTCGCTGACGTCTACCTGACCATGACCGGTGGCCAGACCAGCCTGTCCCTGGCCGGTAATGCCTCGGACGGCAATGGTTCGGCGGAAGGCTCGGGCAATCGCCCTTCGGAAATCCGCCGCCTGCCGGCGGATCGCCAGCCCACTACGATCATTCGTGCCAGCGAGCAGGACATGGCCGAGCATGCAGCGCGCCTCGAGGCGATCGCCAAGTCTGCCGGCGCACCCGCGCTATGGACCCAATTGACCCAGCAATAACCGTCACCCCAGCGCCAGCCCCTGGCTGGCCCTGATCAGGTCATATGCCTTGCGCGCAATCGGGTTCGCCGTGTTCGGACGGATCCACAGGTAGTACGTGACCTCCGGCATCCTCGGCAATCCATCGTTTTCCCCCAATACCCGCATATCCGGCCCTAGCATCTCCATGCTCCGTGGGGTTACGCCCAGCCCTGCGCGGGTTGCCGCCTTGATGCCGATCAGGTTCGATGCCAGGTACGCCTGGCGCCACGGGATATTCGCCCGTTCCAGCGCCTCAAGGGCGTAGCGCCGATAAATGCTCGGCTCATCCACCAGAATCAATGGCAGCGGCTCGCTTGGCGAGTGAATGTATTGCGCCGAACAAATCCACCACACCGGCGAGGTCCGCAGCGCAAAGCCCTCCAGGTTGGCATCGGCGCGGGTGGAAATCACCATGTCGACCTTGCCCCGGTGCAGGTCATCCATCAGGAACGGGCTGCGCCCGACGTCGATCTCCAGGCGCAGGCGCGGTGCCGAGCGGGCGATGTGGCTGAGGATCGGCGGCAGGATGGTGTCGGCGATGTCGTGGGGCGAGCCGATACGCAGTACGCCGCTGAGGCTGCTTTCCCGCAAGGAATTGAGTGCATCGTCATTCAGCGAGAGCATCTGCCGCGCATGCCGCAACAGCTGCATCCCGGGTTCTGTCAGTTGTTTTTGCCGGCCACGTTTTTCAAACAGGCTGACGCCCACTTGTTGTTCCAGACGCTGCATATGCTGGGTGACGGAAGATTGTGTGCGTGCCAGGTGAGTGCCGGCTTCGGCAAAGCTGTGGTGGTCGACCACGGCGATAAAGGTGCGGAGCAGTTCAAGATCGAGGGTCGACATGGCCATTCCAGGGCATTTTTATATCAAGGGTGCAAAGATAAACATTACAGATGTTTATGTTTTATCGCGCCGGGTTTTTACGAGGGCTAATGAATTCGAGTATATGGCCAAAAGTCAGCGCGTCCATATACGGGAAGTTATAACGATATTAGATATTTGAATTTCCGTTAGCCCGGCACTCTCCCTAGCATGCCCCCACATCAGATCGGGGTACGCCGATCGCTAATGAGGGGAGTTCCATGGGGTTTGTGCGCGCGGCGGTAAAACGAAGGTTGCCTGTGGTCCTGGGCGCGCTGATCGCCCTGGGCGGCAGCGCGGTGGCTCAGGCCGATGCGACCCTGGACAAGATCCAGCAGCGCCATGTGCTGGTGGTCGGCGTGCTGCTGTCTGGCGGGCCGTTTGGCGGCATCGACCCCACCACCCAGAAGCCCAGGGGCTTGAACGTCGACCTGGCCAACGAGCTGGGCCGTCAGTTAGGCGCCGAGGTGCAGCTGGTGCCGGTATTGCCGGCCAACCGTGTGCAGTTCCTGCAACAGGGCAAGGTCGACCTGCTGATCGCCAATATGGAATGGACCGCCGAGCGTGGCGAGATCCTCGGGTTCGTGCCGACGCCGTTCTACAAGATCGGCGGCACCGCTGCCGTACTCAAGGACAGCAAGATCACCCGCTGGGAAGATCTCAAGGACCAGCCGGTGTGCACCTCCCAGGGCAGCAGCTACGTCAAGCCGCTGACCGAACTGGGCGCGCAGATCAAGGCCTTCAAGAGCTCTTCGGAATCCCTGCTGGCCCTGCGCGGCAACAACTGCGTCGCTGCGGTGCATGACTCCACCCTGGTCAACCCGCTGATCAACGACAGCGCCGAATGGAAGGATTATCGCACCCTCAGTCCCGAGTTGAACCCTGCGCCATCGGTGATTTGGACCCGCCGTGGCGAGAGCGACACCCAGGCCAAACTCGACCCCATCGTCAAGGAACTGCACCGCAGCGGCTGGCTGATCGAAGCCCAGACCCGCAACCACATCACCCCGGCGTCCCCGGCGCTGGTGGAGTTGCAGAAACAGTTCAAGGGCGCCTGACACATGACATTGAGAACCCTGACTGCCTTGGGCCTGGCACTGTGCGCCAGCCTGGTCCACGCCGACGCCACCCTCGACAAGATCCAGCAACGCCACGCCATCAGCGTCGGCGTGATCCTCAGCGGTCCGCCGTTCGGCACCATCGACCCCAAGACCGGCGAACACCTGGGCTACAACGTCGAACTGGCCAAGGGCCTGGGCCAGGCGCTGGGTGTGGAGACCAGGACCGTTTCGGTACTGGCGCCCAACCGCGTGCAGTTCCTGCAACAGGGCAAGGTCGACGTGCTGATCGCCAACATGCAGTACACCGACGAACGCGCCGAGATTCTCGACTACGTGCCCACGCCCTATGAAGAGGTCGGCGGCGCGGCGTTGATCCGCAAAGGCGCCGGCATCACCCAGTGGGCCGACCTCAAGGACAAGCCGGTGTGCGTGTCCCAGGGCAGCAACTTCATCAAGCCGTTGCAGGAAACCTACGGCGCGCAGATCAAGGCGTTCCGCAGCCAGTCCGAATCCCTGCTGTCGTTGCGCGGCAATGGCTGTGTGGCGGCGGTGCACGTCAGCCCGACCATGCACGCGCTGCTCGGCGATGCCGAATGGTCCGGCTACGAGATCCCGTTGCCGGGGGATTTGATCCCGTCCAAATCCGTGATCTGGATCCGCAAAGGCGAACACGACACCCAGGCCAGGCTCGACGCCATCGTGCGCGACTGGCATCGCAGCGGCTGGTTGATCGCCCTCGGCGAACGTACCGGCATGGCTCCGTCCCAAGCCCTGCGTGATCTGCACGAGCAGTACAGCCATGAGTGAAGCGCTATTCGCCACCCTGCAACAACTGCTCGGCGCCGCCCATGTGCAGCGCAGCGAAGACGCCGCCCAGTACCTGACCGACAAACAGGGCCGCTACACCGGCCGGGTGATCGCCGTGGTGCACCCGGCCAACACCGAGGAAGTGGCCGCCGTGGTGCGTGCGTGTGTCGCCCTGGAAGCGCCCATCGTGGTCCAGGGCGGCAACACCGGCCTGATGGCGGGTGCCACACCGGATGCCAGCGGCCGCGCGGTATTGTTGCTGCTCGACCGCATGAACCGGGTGCGCGTGATCGATACCGACAACGACACCCTGACCGTCGAAGCCGGCTGCATCCTGCAAAACATCCAGGACGTGGCCCGTGAAGCCGGTCGCCTGTTTCCATTGAGTCTGGGCGCCGAAGGCAGTTGCACCATCGGCGGCAACCTTGGCACCAATGCAGGCGGCACCGCCGTGCTGCGTTATGGCAACACCCGCGAGTTGACCCTGGGCCTGGAAGTGGTGACCGCCGAAGGCGAAATCTGGAATGGCCTGCGAGGGTTGCGCAAGGACAACACCGGCTACGACCTGCGGGATTTGTATGTGGGCAGCGAAGGTACCCTCGGGATTATCACCGCCGCGACCCTGAAGCTGTTCCCGCTGCCCAAGGCCCAGGCGACAGCGCTGCTGGCCTTTGACGAGTTGGCCCAGGCGGTGGCGTTCCTGTCCCATGCCCGCGCCGGTTTTGGTGCAAACCTCACTGCATTCGAATTGCTCAGCGCCGGTTGCCTGACGTTGTTGCGCGAGCAATTTCCCGAGGGCCCGCAACCGTTTCTCAACGCCAGCCAACCCTGGTTTGCCTTGCTGGAGCTGTCGGATAACCACGGTGAAACCCACGCCCGCGAAGCCTTCGAAACGGTCCTCTGTGAAGCCTTCGAACAGTCACTGCTGGCCGACGCACTGATCGCCGAAAGCCTGGCGCAAAGCGAAGCGCTATGGCTGCTGCGGGAGAACATGAGCGAAGCGCAGAAGCGTGCCGGACGCAATATGAAGCACGATATCTCGGTGCCCATTTCGCAAATCGTCGCCTTCGTCGCCCATACCAATGCGCTGTTGCAGACGCATTTCCCCGGTGTTCGCAACTTCACGTTCGGGCACCTGGGGGACGGCAACCTGCATTACAACGTGGCCCATCCGCTGGATTCAACGGTTGACGAGCACATGCGCAACTACGCCGAATTGAGCTTGCTGGTACACGACAGCGCCCATGCCCACGGCGGCTCCATAAGCGCCGAACACGGGATTGGCCAGCGCAAGGTCGGCCTGCTGGGCCGCTACAAAAGCCCGGTGGAACTGGACCTGATGCGCCGCATCAAGCGGGCCCTCGACCCGAAAAACCTGCTCAATCCCGGCAAAGTCATTGAGGTGCAGCCATGACCGTTCGCCTGTCCAAGCGGGTGCAGCGCGTGTCGCTGTCGGCCAATGCGGCGGCCAAATCCCGCGCCACGGAACTGCGTGACGCCGGCCGCGACATCCTGGACCTGACCACCGGCGAGCCGGATTTCGATACCCCGGAGCACATCAAGCAAGCCGCCTGCGCAGCCATTGCTGCGGGCGCCACCAAGTACACGCCGACACCCGGGGTAAAATCCTTGCGCGTGGCCGTGCAGCGAAAACTGGCCGAAGAAAACCACCTGGACTATTCGCTGCCGAATATCGTGATCGCCAACGGCGCGAAACAAATCATCTTCAACGCCTTCGCCGCAACCCTCGACGACGGCGATCAAGTGCTGGTGCCGACGCCTTACTGGCCGTCGTTCCCCGACAGCGTGCGCTTCAACGGTGGCGAGCCGGTTTTTATCGAGTGCGGGCTGGAGCAGGGTTGCAAGCTGCTGCCCGCCCAGCTGGAGCAACACATCAATCAACGCACCCGCTGGCTGATCCTTAACGGCCCGGGCAACCCGAGCGGTGCGGTGTATAGCGAGGCTGAACTGCACGCGCTGGCTGAGGTGCTGCGTCGCCATCCCCAGGTGCTGGTGCTGCTGGATGAACTCTACGAACACATCCGCTTCGACGGGCGCCCGGCCCAGAGCCTGCTGAACGTCGCGCCGGATTTGCAGGACCGTTGCCTGCTGGTGGGCGGCGTGTCCAAGACCTACGCCATGACGGGCTGGCGCATCGGTTTCGGCGCCGGGCCGCAGGCCTTGACCCATGCAATGGCGGTTGTTCAGTCGCAATCCACCTCCGGTGCTTCCTCCGTGGGCCAGGCCGCTGCATTGGCTGCATTCACCGGCGGGCTGGGCTTTTTGGCCGAGCAGGTAGCGGCCTATCAACTGCGCCGGGACCTGTTGATGATGGCCCTCGGCACCGTCGAGGGCCTGGAAGTACTCGAACCCCAGGGCGGCTTTTTCGTGTTCGTGCGTTGCGCCGGGTTGCTTGGTCGCTATCGCCCGGACGGTCAGCGCCTGAACGATGACGGCGATGTCGTCGCGTACTTGCTGGAGGAAGGCGTCGCCGGAGTAGCGGGCAGTGCCTACGGCCTGTCACCGTGGTTTCGCCTGTCCATCGCCACGGCGACCGACAGCGTGGCCGAGGCCGGCCGCCGTATCGCTGTCGCCTGCGGCAAGCTGCGGGGCGTCGAATGAGTCATTGGCTGGAGCTTTTTGTGCACTGGGCCGCCGGTATCGGCCTCAACTACAGCTTCCTGCTGGATGCCTATCAGCGCGGCACCCTGGAGCAGGGCGCGCTGACCACCGTGCTGTTGTGCCTGTTCACCATCGTCGGCAGCCTGCTGGCCGGGATCAGCCTGGCAGCGCTGCTGACTTCCGGCAACCCGTGGCTGGCCAAACCGGCGCGGGTGTTTATCGAAGTCACCCGCAACACGCCGACCCTGGTGCAGCTGTACTGCGCATTCCTGGTGTTGAACATGCTGCTGACCCAGGCCGTCGGCGCGGCCAACCCGCTGACGCCGTTTGCCTGGGTGGTGATCGTGATTTCGCTGCACAAGGGCGCGTTCCACGCCGAAGCCCTGCGCGCCGGCATCGAGGCGGTGCCCGCCGTGACCCTGGAAGCCGCCAGCTCCCTGGCCTTCAGCAGCCGGCAATTGCTGTGGAATGTGCAGTTGCCGTTGGCCCTGCGTTTCGCGCTGCCGTCGCTGATCAACAACCTGATCGACCTGGTGAAAATGACCGCCGTGGCCTCGGCCATCGCCGTGGGCGATATCACCTACGCCTCGATCATGATCTGGACCCAGAGCGACAACGTGCTGGAGCTGATGATTCTGATCCTGAGCTTTTTCGGCTTGCTGAGTTTTACCGTCAATTGTGTGGGGCGCTGGCTGGAAGCGCGCCTGAGGATGCCCGGCTATGGCCATTGATTCATTCCCGGTGCTGTCGGCGTTGCTGCAATGGTCGCCGGCGCTGGTGACTGGTTTCGGCCAGAACATCCTGATCAGCCTGGTGGCGATTGGTCTCGGCTCGCTGCTGGGCCTGATGGTGGGCGCGTTGGCCCTGTCGCCGTTGCGCCTGCTGCGGTTGCCCGCGCGGATCTGGGTGCAGGTTTTCCGCAATGCACCGTGGCTGGTGCTGATCTATTTCACCACCTACGTGTTCCCGTTCGAGATCCATATCGGCAGCAGCTACGTGTCGTTCCCGGACTGGGTCAAGGTGACGATTGGCCTGGCATTGCCGGCCAGCGCCAACGTGGCGGAGATCTTTCGCGGCGCCATCGGCTCGATCCCCAGCACCCAATGGGAAGCGGCGCGCTCGCTGGCATTTACCCGCGGCCAGATATTCAGCTCGATCATTCTGCCCCAGTGCTTCAAGCGCATGTTGCCGCCGTGGATGAACCTCTACGCGGTGGTCACCATGGGCACCGCCCTGGCGTCGCTGGTGGGCGTGCACGACGTGATCGATACCGCACAGATCGCCAGCAACACCGTGAACATGACCGGCTTTACCGTGGTGATCTACCTCAGCCTGTTGGTCCTGTTCTTCGCCTACTGCTACCCGATTTCCCGTTTGACCCAACGCCTGGAGCGCCGTTATGCCTTCTATTGAACCCCTGGTCAGCCTGCGGGATTTGCAGCTGTCGTTCGGTGACAACCGGGTGCTCAAGGGCATCGACCTCGACGTGCATCGCGGCCAGGCGGTGTCGATCATCGGCCCGTCGGGCTCGGGCAAGTCGACCATCCTGCGTTGCATCACCGGCCTGTTGCAGCCTCAGCGCGGCACCATTCGCGTGGGCGAAACCCGGGTCGATACGCTGACCCAGGAAGCCCAGCGCATCGAGTTGCGCAAGCGTGTGGGTTTTGTATTCCAGCAATACAACCTGTTCCCGCATTTGTCCGTGCTGGAAAACCTGGTGATCGCCCCGCGCAAGGTGCTCGGTCGCAACCGTGCCGATGCCGAGAAAGATGCCCGGGCGTTGTTGGCCAAGGTGCGCATGGAGCACAAGGCCGATGCCTATCCGGGCCAATTGTCCGGCGGCCAACAGCAGCGGGTGGCGATTGCCCGGGCGTTGGCGATGCGCCCCGAGCTGATCCTGTTCGATGAAGTGACCTCGGCCCTGGACCCGGAAACCGTCGGTGAAGTACTGACGGTGATTCGCGAGCTGACCGAAGAAGGCATGACCTGCGTGCTGGTGACCCACGAAATGCGCTTTGCCGAAGAGATCAGCGACATCGTCTATTTCACCGAAAACGGCGTGATCGTCGAGCACGGCAGCGCCGAGCAGATCTTCCAGCGCCCCACCAGTGAACGGACCCAGGAATTCCTGCGCCATGCCTTGGGCGATCCCGGCCGTCGGCCGCCGATCGCCAACGATCCGTACCTGTTGACCAACCTGAGCCGCTACACCCTGTCCGTCTAACAAGAGGAACCTCGTCATGAGTACCGCAAACCGTGCCGCCGTTATCGAAAACTTCCTGCAGCAGATCCGCGTCATCAACCAGCGTGGCGTAGACCGCGCGGCCTTGGTGGAAATCGTCGGGCTGCTGGAAACCCTGGCCGAGCGCCGGGACCTGTTCAACTTCAGCGAATTCCCCGCGCCGGTGCCGGGCCAGGGCAGTACCGCGTTCCGCTATCGCCTGAACGACGACGGCGACACGCCCACCCTGTACCTGAACTCGTTGCTGCCGGGCAAAAGCACCCTCCCGCACAACCACGAAACCTGGGCGATCATCAGTGCCGTTGAAGGCCAGGAAATCAACTACGTGTATGGCCGCAACGATGAAGGGCGTGAGGAAGGCTTCACCACCCTGACCCTTGAGAAAGAAGTCGTCGTGCAGCCGGGCACCTCTATCTCGTTCCTCGGTGAAGACCTGCACGGGATTCGCGTTGAGGGTGAGCAGGCGACCTTGCATTTCCACCTGTACGGCTTGCCGCTGGAATCCCTCAACGGCCGTTATGGCGTTGAAGCAGACGGCCGGATCCTCAACTACAACGCCTCGCAGATGGCGCCTTCAATCCGGGCCTATTCCTGAGCACAACACACATCAAATGTGGGAGCGGGCTTGCTCGCGAATGCGATGGGGCAGAAACCCATCCATTGACTGACACACCGCATTCGCGAGCAAGCCCGCTCCCACAATTGGATCAGCGTTCATCCAGGGTTTTTTATGATTGATCTGTATTACTGACCTACGGGCAACGGCCTGAAAGTCGGCATCCTGCTGGAAGAGCTGGAGGCGGAGTACCGCCTGATTCCGGTCAACATCCGCGAAGGCGCGCAGAAGCAGGAAAGCTTCCAGCGCATCAGTGCGAATGGGCGGATTCCGGCGATTGTCGACCACCGCCTTGAAGCACCCCTGAGCCTGTTCGAGTCCGGGGCGATCCTGAACTACCTGGCGGACAAGGCCGGGCGCTTCCTGCCGCCCGCCGGTACCGCCGAGCGCCAGAAGGTCCAGGAATGGCTGTTCTGGCAGGTAGGGCATATCACCCCGTACCTGAGCCAGTTGCAGCTGTTCAAGGAGAAGGCCCCGGAACCGATTCCCTTTGCCCTGGACCTGCTGAACGCCGAAGCCACGCGCCTGTATCGGGTGCTGGAGCAGCGCCTGGCGGAGGTGCCGTATGTGGCGGGCGAATACTCGGTGGGCGACATGGCGATCTTCCCGTGGATCCAGCCCCTGCGCCAAGGCCAGGACCTGGCGGACTACCCGAACATCCAGGCCTGGCGTCTGCGCATCAAGGCGCGCCCGGCAGTCCAGCGGGCCTATGCCAAGGGCCGTGAAGTGGCCGCCGGCGAGCGTTCGCTGGCCTTGCAGTAACCCATCTATTTTTTGCGGGACTTCCATGAGCCAGACCATCACACCCGGGCAATTGCAACAATGGCTGTTTGACGGCCAGGAAATCGCCCTGTTCGACGTACGCGAGCACGGCCAATACGGCGAGGCCCACCTGTTTCACGGGGTGAACCTGCCCTATAGCCGCCTGGAACTGGAGGTGCAGCGCCTGGCACCGAATCCCCGGGTGCGCCTGGTGATCTACGACCAGGACGGCGGCGATGTGGCTGCGCGCACGGCACTGCGTTTACAAGCGCTGGGCTACCGCCATGTGCATGTGCTGGAAGGTGGTGCGAACGCTTGGCAGGCGGCGGGTTTGCAGTTGTTCGCCGGGGTGCATGTGCCGTCGAAAGCCTTTGGCGAATTGGTGGAAGAGGCCAGCCACACGCCCCACGTCACCGCGCAGCAACTGGCGGACTGGCAGGCCACGGGCGAGCCGCTGGTGGTGCTGGACGGTCGGCCGTTCGATGAATACCGCAAGATGACCATTCCCGGTTCCATCTGCTGCCCCAATGGTGAGCTGGGCTACCGCGTGCACGACCTGGTGCCGGATGAAACCACGCCGATCGTGGTCAACTGCGCCGGGCGTACCCGCAGCATTATCGGTGCCCAGACGTTGATCAATCTGGGTGTGAAGAACCCGGTTTATGCATTGGAAAACGGTACCCAGGGTTGGTACCTGGCGGATTTCAAGCTGGAGCACGGCAGCACCCGGCGTTATGCCGATCAGGTCTCGACGGATCTGGCCCGACAGCGCGCGGCTGCCCGGCAATTGGCGGAGCGGGCAGGGGTAGTCAGTGTCAAGGCGGAGCAGGTTCGCCAATGGGCAACGGACCCGGCCCGTAGCCTGTTCCTGTGCGATGTGCGTACCGCTGAAGAATTTGCCGCCGGCAGTTTGCCGGGGGCGCAACACACGCCGGGCGGGCAATTGATCCAGTCCACCGACCTGTACATCGGCGTGCGTCAGGCGCGGGTGGTGCTGTTGGACAGTGATGGTGTGCGTGCGCCGATTGTCGCCAGTTGGCTGCGGCAGTTGGGGCATGAGGCGTATGTGCTCGAGGGTGGCGTCCACGGTGGATTGGCGCTGGAGGTCAAGGAGGCCGTGCCCTTTGACGCGCTGCCGCTGATCTCGGTGCAGGCGCTGGCCGATGCGCTGAAGGACGACACCGTGGACCTGGTGGACCTGCGCCCGAGCATGATCCATCGCAAGGGCCGGATTGTCGGTTCGCGCTGGTCGATTCGTTCGCGGTTGACCGCGGGTGGGCGTCCACTGGTGCTGTTGGCTGATGATCCGGCACTGGCCGCTTTTGCTGCGTTGGGCTTGGGCGGCGATGTGCGTTTGCTCGACGGCGGCTATGCCGCGTGGGTTGCGGCCGGTTTGCCGGTGATCGAGGATGCGCAAACGCCTCCGGACAACCAGTGCATCGACTTCCTGTTCTTCACCCACGACCGCCACAGCGGCAACAAGGACGCTGCCCGCCAATATCTCGCCTGGGAAATTGGCCTGCTGGCACAGATGAGCGAAGCGGAAATCGCCAGTCTCAAGCCGTTGTTGCCCGCGTCACGGGTGCGTACCCGGCTGATTCACGCGGCGCGTACCGAAGGCGGCAATGGTGGTCGGGCGGTGAACGTACCGATCACCCGCCTGAGCACCGTGCTGTTCGACAACCTGGCCCAGATGCGTGACGCACGCTCCCGACGCGACAGTGAGCGGGTCCTGAGTTACGGCGCACGCGGCAATCCCACCGCTTTTGCCCTTGAAGACCTGGTCACCGAACTTGAGGGTGGCTATCGCACACGGCTGTATGGCACCGGGCTCGCCGCCGCGGCGCAGACGTTCCTGGCCTACCTGCGGCCCGGCGACCATGTGTTGATCACCGACGCCGTCTATTCGCCGGTGCGCAAACTGGCCCGGGAGTTCCTCCAGCCATTCGGCATCGAAGTCAGCTATTTCGCCCCGGACGGCAGCGGCCTGGAAGCGCAACTGCAGGCCAACACCAAAATGGTCTACGCCGAAGTGCCGGGTTCGCTGCTGTATGAGCTGTGTGACCTGCCCGCGCTAGCCGCACTGTGCAAGCCGCGGGGCATTCTGTTGGCGGTGGACAACACCTGGGGCTCGGCGTACCTGTACCGCCCGCTGGCGCTGGGTGCCGACATCTCGATCATGGCCTTGACCAAGTACCTTGGCGGCCACAGTGACGTGATGATGGGCAGCGTCTGCACCACCGAAGCGGCATGGCCGGCCCTGGCGAAAATGAGCGATACCTTTGGCAATACAGTGAGTGCCGACGATGCCTACCTGATCCTGCGTGGCGCACGCACCCTGGCTTCCCGGCTGGACGTGCACGAGCGCCAGGCGTTGAAGATTGCCCAGTGGTTGCAGGCGCAGCCGCAGGTCAGGCGGGTGTTTCATCCGGCACTGGCGGAGCATCCTGGCCACGTGCTGTGGAAGCGTGACTTCAGCGGGAGCAACGGTTTGCTGTCCTTCGAACTCGACCGCGCGGATGTCGGCTACGTCGAACGGTTTATCGACGGCCTGCAGCTGTTTGGCCTGGGCGCATCCTGGGGCGGCTTTGAAAGCCTGGTGACCCTGGCCGATACACAGGACCGCCAGAACGCCGCCGACCGTGGATTGAACCCGGTGGTGCGCCTGCATGTGGGGCTGGAGGATGTGGAGGCGTTGATCGAGGACCTGCAGCGCGGGTTCGTGGCGGCGGGGCGTTGAGCCTCGCACCATGACAATTTGCGTCCGCCCATAGGTGCCAATCGAACTTTGTGTTTAACTTCGGCACCTGAAATTCGTTTCACTACCACCACTAGAAGGATTCCGTTCATGGCTCAAGTTACCCTCCGAGGCAACCCTGTCCAGGTCGAAGGCGATTTGCCGAAAGTCGGCGCCAAGGCGCCAGACTTCACCCTGACTGCCGGCGACCTGTCTGACGCGACCCTGGCGACTTTCGCCGGCAAGCGCAAAGTGCTGAACATTTTCCCAAGCGTTGATACCCCGACCTGCGCCACTTCGGTTCGCAAGTTCAACGCCCAGGTCAACGACGTGAACAACACCGTAGTGTTGTGCATCTCCACCGACCTGCCATTTGCCCAGGCGCGTTTCTGCGGTGCCGAAGGCCTGGAAAACGTGAAGAACCTGTCGGACTTCCGTGAGGCAGCCTTTGCTGTCGACTACGGTGTAGCGCTTGCTGATGGCCCGCTCCGCGGCCTGACCGCCCGTGCCGTCGTGGTACTGGACGAGAACGACAACGTGCTGCACAGCGAACTGGTCAGCGAAATTGGCCAAGAGCCGAACTACGAGGCAGCCCTGGCTGTTTTGAAGTAACTGTTACTACGCATTACTGTCGTTTTGCAGTAACACGCGTGATGCAGTATTACGGCCTGGCCTAGTCCAGGCCGTTTTTATTTGTGCTTCAGAGGCTTAGCCAGATAGCGAATGGACTAAGCACAGAAGTTAAAAGTTGTAATCCAAGGTAAATAGCCGGTAAAGGCGCTTTTCTTAACGCGCCCCAGTGCTTATCTTTCAGCCTCCCGAAGAAGAAGCTCTCGCACCCAATGGTTGATCACTCCATGCAATCCACCCCTCGTCACTCCCGCCGCTGGCTGTTCGGCCTCCTTGTGCTGCTGGTCATTGCCGGCCTGTGCTGGAAGTTCTGGCCTGGCACCAGCCACAAGGACAGCGCCGAGAAGAAGCCCGCCGGGCATGCCGGCAAGTCGGGGATGATGCGCCCGGGCTTTGGGGGTTCTACTGGCCCGGTGCCGGTGCGTGTGGCGCCGGCGGTGCTGGGCGAGTTCCCGGTGTACTACAAGGCGCTGGGTACGGTGACGGCACTCAACACCATCAATGTGCGCAGCCGGGTTGGCGGAGAGCTGGTCAAGATCGCCTTTGAAGAGGGGCAGATGGTCAAGGCCGGTGACCTGCTGGCGGAAATCGACCCGCGCAGTTACCAGAATGCCTTGCTCCAGGCCCAGGGCACGTTGCTGCAGAACCAGGCCCAGCTGAAAAACGCCCAGGTCGACGTGCAGCGTTATCGCGACCTGTATGCCCAGGACAGTATCGCCAAGCAGACCCTGGACACCGCCGAAGCGCTGGTGTTGCAGTACCAGGGCACGGTCAAGACCAACCAGGGCGCGGTGGATGACGCCAAGCTCAACCTCGAATTCACCAAGATCCGCGCACCGATTACCGGGCGTGTCGGCCTGCGCCAGGTGGACGTGGGCAACCTCGTCGCCGCCAACGACACCACCTTCCTGGCGGTGATCACCCAGACCCAACCCATCAGCGTGGTCTTCACGTTGCCGGAAAACACCCTGGAAACCGTGCTGGCGCGTTATCACGCCGGCAACAAGCTGCCGGTGGAAGCCTGGGACCGTGGCGATGTCGCGGTGAAAGCCACGGGCGTGCTGCAGAGCCTCGATAACCAGATCGACGTCACCACCGGCACCCTGAAATTCAAGGCGCGGTTCGATAACAAGGACCAGGCGCTGTTCCCCAACCAGTTCGTGAACGTGCACTTGCTGGCCGACACCCTGCACAACGTGGTGCTGGCGCCGTCGGCAGCGATTCAGTTCGGCAATACCGGCACCTTCGTCTACGTGCTCGATGGCGACAAGAAGGTCAAGGTGCGTCCGCTGGTGATCGGTGATTCCGACGGCGACAACACCGTGGTCAAGCAAGGCCTGGCCGCCGGCGACCGCGTGGTGCTGGAAGGCACCGACCGCCTGAAGGACGGCAGTGACATTGAAGTGGTCAACGACAGCACTGAAGTGCCGACCACGCCGACCGAACACCTCCAGGGTCAACCGGCAGCCAAGACGCAACAAGGCCCGGCTGATGCCGCCAAGGCGCAAAAGGGCGGCGCATGAACCTCTCGCGGCTGTTCATCCTTCGCCCGGTAGCCACTACCCTGAGCATGCTGGCCATTGTCCTGGCCGGCGTGATCGCTTATCGCCTGCTGCCGGTCTCGGCCTTGCCCCAGGTGGATTACCCGACCATCCGGGTGATGACCCTGTACCCCGGCGCCAGTCCGGACGTAATGACCAGCGCGGTCACGGCGCCCCTTGAGCGTCAGTTCGGGCAGATGCCCGGCCTGACCCAGATGGCGTCCACCAGCTCCGGCGGCGCCTCGGTGCTGACCCTGCGTTTCAACCTCGACATCAACATGGATGTCGCCGAGCAACAGGTGCAGGCCGCGATCAACGCCGCCACCAACCTGCTGCCCAAGGACCTGCCGGCGCCGCCGGTGTACAACAAGGTCAACCCGGCGGACACCCCGGTGCTGACCCTGGCCATCACCTCCAAGACCATGTTGCTGCCCAAGCTCAATGACCTGGTCGACACGCGCATGGCGCAGAAGATCGCGCAGATCAGCGGCGTCGGCATGGTCAGCATCGCCGGCGGCCAGCGCCAGGCGGTGCGGATCAAGGTCAACCCCGAGGCCCTGGCGGCCAACGGCCTGAACCTGTCGGATGTGCGCACCCTGATCGCCGCCTCCAACGTCAACCAGCCCAAGGGTAACTTTGACGGCCCCACGCGGGTGTCGATGCTCGACGCCAACGACCAGTTGGTCTCGCCCAAGGAATACGCCGAACTGATCCTCGCTTACAACAACGGCGCGCCGTTGCGGCTCAAGGATGTGGCGCAGATCGTCGACGGCGCCGAGAACGAACGCCTCGCGGCCTGGGCCAACGAAAACCAGGCGGTCCTGCTGAACATCCAGCGCCAGCCCGGGGCCAACGTCATCGAGGTGGTGGACCGGATCAAGGCGCTGTTGCCAAGCATCACCGACAACCTGCCGGCGGGCCTGGACGTGACGGTGCTTACCGACCGTACCCAGACCATCCGGGCCTCGGTCAAGGATGTACAACACGAATTGCTGATCGCCATTGCCCTGGTGGTGATGGTGACGTTCCTGTTCCTGCGCCGCTTCAGCGCGACCATCATTCCGTCCATCGCCGTGCCGCTGTCCCTGGTGGGCACCTTCGGCGTGATGTACCTCGCCGGTTTCTCCATCAACAACCTGACGCTGATGGCGCTGACCATCGCCACCGGTTTCGTGGTGGACGACGCCATCGTGATGCTGGAGAACATTTCCCGCTACATCGAGGAAGGCGATACACCGCTCAATGCGGCGCTCAAGGGCGCCAAGCAGATCGGCTTCACCCTGATTTCCCTGACCCTGTCGCTGATCGCGGTATTGATCCCGCTGCTGTTCATGGCGGACGTGGTGGGGCGGCTGTTCCGTGAATTCGCGATCACCCTGGCGGTGGCGATCCTGATTTCCCTGGTGGTGTCCCTGACCCTGACGCCGATGATGTGCGCGCGGTTGCTCAAGCGTGAGCCGAAAGAGGACGAGCAGGGCCGTTTCTACAAGGCCAGCGGCGCCTGGATCGACTGGCTGATCGAGGCCTACGGGCGCAAGTTGCAGTGGGTGCTCAGGCATCAGCCGCTGACCCTGCTGGTGGCCATCGCCACCCTGGGCCTGACCGTGGTGTTGTACATGGTGGTGCCCAAGGGCTTCTTCCCGGTGCAGGACACCGGCGTGATCCAGGGCATTTCCGAAGCGCCACAGTCGATTTCCTTTGCGGCGATGAGCCAGCGCCAGCAGGAACTGGCGAAGATCATCCTCGAAGACCCGGCGGTGGAGAGCCTGTCGTCCTATATCGGGGTAGACGGTGATAACGCCACCCTCAACAGTGGTCGCCTGCTGATCAACCTCAAGCCCCACGGCGAACGGGACCTGAGCGCGGCGCAGATCATCACGCGCCTGCAGCCGCAGTTGGACAAGCTGGTGGGGATTCGCCTGTTCATGCAGCCGGTGCAGGACCTGACCATCGAAGACCGCGTCAGCCGTACCCAGTACCAGTTCAGCATGTCCTCGCCGGACGCCGAGCTGCTGGCCTTGTGGAGTGAAAAGCTGGTACACGCCCTCAGCCAGTTGCCGGAACTCTCCGACGTCGCCAGCGACCTGCAGGACAAGGGCCTGCAGGTGTACCTGGTGATCGACCGTGACGCCGCATCGCGCCTTGGTGTGTCGGTGTCGACCATCACCGACGCGCTGTACGACGCGTTCGGCCAGCGGCAGATATCCACCATCTACACCCAGGCCAGCCAGTACCGCGTGGTATTGCAGGCCCAGTCCGGTGAAACCCTCGGCCCGGACGCCCTGAACCAGATCCATGTGAAAACTACCGACGGTGGCCAGGTGCGGCTGTCGAGCCTGGCCCATGTGGAACAGCGCCAGGCCCAGTTGGCAATCGCGCATATCGGTCAGTTCCCGGCGGTGATGATGTCGTTCAACCTGGCCCCCGGCGTGGCGCTGGGCAAGGGCGTCGACCTGATCAACCAGACCCAGAAAGACATCGGCATGCCGGTGGGCGTGCAGACCCAGTTCCAGGGCGCGGCCCAGGCATTCGAGGCTTCGCTGTCGAGCACCTTGCTGCTGATCCTGGCGGCGGTGGTGACCATGTACATCGTGCTCGGGGTGCTCTACGAGAGCTATATCCACCCGATCACCATCCTCTCGACCCTGCCGTCGGCAGCGGTGGGCGCCTTGCTGGCCTTGCTGCTCAGTGGCAACGACCTGGGGATGATCGCGATCATCGGCATCATCCTGCTGATCGGCATCGTGAAGAAGAACGCGATCATGATGATCGACTTTGCCCTCGACGCTGAGCGCAACCAGGGCCTGGACCCGCAAACCGCGATCTACCAGGCGGCGCTGTTGCGCTTCCGGCCGATCCTGATGACCACCCTGGCGGCGCTGTTCGGTGCCGTGCCGTTGATGCTCGCCACCGGCTCGGGCGCCGAGTTGCGCCAGCCGCTGGGCCTGGTGATGGTGGGCGGGTTGCTGGTGAGCCAGGTGTTGACCCTGTTTACCACCCCGGTGATCTACCTGTATTTCGACCGCCTCGGCCGTCGCTGGCGCAAAGAGCCGGTGCGCCTGGAGCCGGTTGAGTCATGAACCTGTCCGGACCTTTCATTCGCCGGCCGGTAGCCACCATGCTGCTGAGCCTGGCGATCATGCTGCTGGGCGGCGTCAGCTTCAACCTGTTGCCGGTGTCGCCATTGCCGCAGATCGATTTCCCGGTGATCGTGGTGTCGGCCAGCTTGCCGGGGGCCAGCCCCGAGGTGATGGCGTCTACGGTGGCCACGCCGCTGGAGCGTTCCTTCGGCGCGATTGCCGGCATTACCACCATGAGCAGTTCGTCGAGCCAGGGTTCGACCCGGGTGATCCTGGCGTTCGACTCCAATCGCGACATCAACGGCGCGGCGCGGGAAGTGCAGGCGGCGATCAACGCCTCGCGTAACCTGCTGCCCAGTGGCATGCGCAGCATGCCCACCTACAAGAAGATCAACCCGTCCCAGGCGCCCATCATGGTGCTGTCCCTGACCTCGGACGTGTTGCCCAAGGGCCAGCTGTACGACCTGGCCTCGACCATCCTGTCCCAGAGCCTGTCCCAGGTGCCGGGCGTGGGTGAAGTGCAGATCGGCGGCAGCTCGTTGCCCGCCGTGCGTATCGAACTGGAACCCAAGGCCCTCGACCAGTACGGCGTGGCCCTGGACGATGTGCGGAATACCATCGCCAATGCCAACGTGCGCCGGCCCAAGGGTTCGCTGGAGGACAGCCAGCGCAACTGGCAGATCCAGGCCAACGACCAGCTGGAAAAAGCCAAGGACTACGAACCGCTGCTGATCCGCTACCAGAATGGCGCGGCCTTGCGCCTGGGGGATGTGGCGAAGATCAGCGACGGCGTCGAGGACCGCTACAACAGCGGCTTCTTCAACAATGACTCGGCGGTGCTGCTGGTGATCAACCGCCAGTCCGGCGCCAACATCATCGAGACGGTGAAGCAGATCAAGGCACAACTGCCGGCCTTGCAGGCGGTGTTGCCGTCCAGCGTCAAGCTGAACCTGGCCATGGACCGTTCGCCAGTGATCACCGCCACCTTGCACGAAGCCGAGATGACCCTGCTGATTGCCGTGGCCCTGGTGATCCTGGTGGTGTACCTGTTCCTCGGCAACTTCCGCGCCTCGCTGATTCCCACCCTGGCGGTGCCGGTGTCGCTGGTGGGCACGTTTGCAGTGATGTACCTGTTCGGCTTTTCCCTGAACAACCTGTCGCTGATGGCGCTGATCCTCGCCACCGGCCTGGTGGTGGACGATGCCATCGTGGTGCTGGAGAACATTTCCCGGCACATCGACGAGGGTGTGCCGCCGATGAAGGCGGCGTACCTGGGGGCCCAGGAAGTCGGCTTCACCTTGCTGTCGATGAACGTCTCGCTGGTGGCGGTGTTCCTCTCGATCCTGTTCATGGGCGGTATCGTTACCAGCCTGTTCCGCGAGTTTTCCATCACCCTCGCAGCGGCGATCATCGTCTCGCTGGTGGTGTCGCTGACCCTGACCCCGATGCTCTGCGCCCGCTGGCTCAAGCCCCATGTCAAAGGCCAGGAGACAGGCTTGCAGCGCTGGAGCCAGAAGATCAACGACCGCATGGTGGCAGGCTATGCCCGCAGCCTGGACTGGGTGCTGCGCCACAAGCGCCTGACGCTGCTCAGCCTGTTGGTGACCATCGGGGTCAACGTCGCGCTGTATGTGGTGGTGCCGAAAACCTTCATGCCCCAGCAGGACACCGGGCAACTGATCGGCTTTGTGCGTGGCGACGACGGGCTGTCATTCAGTGTGATGCAGCCGAAGATGGAAATCTTCCGCAAGGCGGTCCTGCAGGACCCCGCGGTGTTGAGCGTGGCAGGCTTTATTGGCGGCAACAGCGGCACCAACAACGCGGTGATGCTGGTGCGGCTCAAGCCCATCAGCGAACGCAAGATTTCTGCCCAGGCGGTGATCGAGCGCATGCGCAAGAATGTGCCACTGGTGCCCGGCGGGCGCCTGATGCTGATGGCTGACCAGGACCTGCAATTCGGCGGCGGCCGCGACCAGACCACCTCGCAGTATTCCTACATCCTGCAAAGCGGCGACCTGGCGGCCTTGCGCCTGTGGTACCCGAAAGTGGTTGCCGCGTTGCGTGAGCTGCCGGAGCTGACCGCCATCGATGCCCGTGAAGGACGTGGGGCGGCCCAGGTGACGTTGATTGTCGACCGCGACCAGGCCAAGCGCCTGGGCATTGACATGGACATGGTCACTGCCGTGCTCAACAACGCCTACAGTCAGCGGCAGATTTCCACCATCTACGACAGCCTCAACCAGTACCAGGTGGTGATGGAGGTCAATCCGAAGTACGCCCAGGACCCGATCACCCTCAATCAGATGCAGGTGATCACGTCCACCGGTGCGCGCGTGCCGCTGTCGGCCATCGCTCACTATGAGAACAGCCTGGCGGACGACCGGGTCAGCCATGAAGGCCAGTTCGCCTCGGAAAACATTGCGTTTGATATGTCGCCCGGCGTCACGGTGGAGCAGGGCACGGCCGCCATTGAGCGGGCGATTGCCAAGGTCGGCCTGCCGGAAGAGGTGATCGCGAAGATGGCCGGTACGGCCGACGCCTTCGCCGCCACCCAGAAAGGCCAGCCGTTCATGATCCTCGGTGCACTGGTAGCGGTGTACCTGGTATTGGGGATTCTGTATGAGAGCTATATCCACCCGCTGACCATTCTGTCGACCTTGCCGTCGGCGGGGGTGGGCGCCTTGCTTTCGATTTACCTGCTGGGGGGCGAGTTCAGCCTGATCTCGCTGCTGGGGCTGTTCCTGCTGATCGGGGTGGTGAAGAAAAACGCGATCCTGATGATCGACCTTGCGCTGCAACTGGAACGCAAGGACGGCATGAGCCCGCTGGAATCGATCCGCGCCGCCTGCCTGGTGCGGCTGCGCCCGATCCTGATGACCACGCTGGCGGCGATTCTTGGCGCCGTGCCGCTACTGCTCAGCACGGCCGAAGGCGCGGAAATGCGCCAGCCTCTGGGCCTGACGATTATCGGCGGGCTGGTGTTCAGCCAGATCCTGACCCTCTACACCACGCCTGTGGTTTACCTTTATCTCGACCGCCTGCGCCACCGTTTCAACGGTTGGCGCGGAGTGCGTACCGATGCTGCCCTGGACACTGCGCTATGACCGATTCAACGTTTCCCACCGTGCAACGTCTGGCGATGACTCGCGGCTCAAAGCTGCTGAGCCTGGCCCTGTGCGGCGTGATGCTCAGCGCCTGCGCCGTCGGCCCGGACTACAAACGCCCCGAATTGACCGAGCCTGCCCAGTACAAAGAGGCGCAGGGCTGGCGCCAGGCCGCGCCCAGCGACTCGCTGGCCCGGGGCGCCTGGTGGGAGCTGTACGGCGACAAACAACTGAATGAGCTGGTAGAAAAACTCAACAGCTCCAACCAGACCGTGGCCCAGGCCGAGGCGCGTTATCGCCAGGCCGCCTCGCAGGTGCGCAGTGCCCGTGGGGCGTTCTTCCCCACGGTTGACCTGAGTGCCTCGAAAAGCCGGGCCAGCCAGGGTACCGGTAGCAGTAACGCCAGCCTCAGCAGCTCCAGCAGCGGTATTCGCGACACCCTCAACACCCAGTTGGGCGTGAGCTGGGAAGCCGATATCTGGGGCAAACTGCGCCGGGGCCTGGAAGCCAATGAAGCCAGCGCCGAAGCCAGCGCGGCGGATCTTGCGGCGATGCGCCTGAGCCAGCAATCGGAACTGGTGCAGGATTACCTGCAACTGCGGGTCATGGACGAACAGACCCGTTTGCTGCAGGCCACGGTGGACACCTACCAGCGCTCCCTGCAGATGACCCAGAACCAATACCGCGCCGGTGTCTCGGGCAAGGACGCCATCGCCCAGGCCCAGACCCAGCTGAAAAGCACCCAGGCCAGCATGATCGACCTGATCTGGCAGCGGGCGCAGCTGGAAAACGCAATTGCCGTGCTGATCGGTGTGCCGCCGGCCAACTTCAACCTGGCGGTGAGCAAGGACATTCCGGCGCTGCCGCAGATTCCGGTGAGCCTGCCGTCGCAACTGCTGGAGCGCCGCCCGGATATCGCCCAGGCGGAGCGCTCGGTGATCGCGGCCAATGCCAACATCGGCGTGGCCAAGACCGCTTACTACCCGGACCTGACCCTGAGCCTGGCCGGCGGCTATTCCAGCAGCACCTACGCCGACTGGATCAGCCTGCCGAACCGCTTCTGGTCGGTGGGGCCGAAACTCGCCATGACCCTGTTCGACGGGGGCCAGCGTTCGGCCGAAGTTGACCGCGCCGAGGCGTCCTACGATGAAACCGTGGCCAAGTACCGCCAGACCGTACTCGATGGGTTCCGTGAGGTGGAAAACTACATGGTCCAGCTCAAGGTCCTGGAAGACGAGGCGGTCGTGAGTAACGAGGCCCTCGAAGCGGCCCGGGAATCCCTGCGCCTGACCCAGAACCAGTACAAGGCCGGGTTGATCGCCTATCTCGATGTGGTCACCGTGCAAGCCACTGCCCTGAGCAACGAGCGTACGGTGCTGACCCTGCTGCAAACCCGGCTGGTTGCCAGTGTGCAACTGATCGCTGCACTGGGCGGTGGTTGGGATGGCCAAATGCAGCTGAGCGACAAGAAGTAAACCCCGCTCTGGCTGGTGTACGGGCTTGTGTGGGAGCGGGCTTGCTCGCGAAAACGGTGGGTCAGTCAACTGTGTATGAACTGACCCGCCGCTTTCGCGAGCAAGCCCGCTCCCACAAGGGTTCTGCGGTGTTTTTGAGCCAGCAGATTGGCGTCAAATTTTGAATGATGGCTATACGACAATATTTCAGGTGTACAAGATTTATTCTCGCTACAATCCCTGACTTTTCAGCCCGGCACGGATGCCGTTCGGCCCATAGGTCACGAGAAGTCCCATGCTCACCGGTAGTTATTCCCCCGCCCTGGTCCTGATTTCCCTGTTCGTCGCGATCCTCGCATCCTATACGGCGTTGGACCTGACCGGCCGCATCGCCACTGCCAGGGGCCGCGCGGTGTACCTGTGGATGGGCGGCGGCGCGCTGGCGATGGGCGTGGGGATCTGGTCGATGCACTTTATCGGCATGCTCGCCTTCCGCCTGCCCATCAGCCTCGGCTATGACGTCGGCATCACGGCGCTGTCGTTGTTGATCGCGATCCTGTCCAGCGGTTTTGCCTTGTGGCTGGTGAGCCAGCCGCGTTTGCCGGCGTGGCAACTGGCATTTGGCGCATTGATCATGGGCGCCGGCATCAGCGCCATGCACTACACCGGCATGGCCGCCATGCGCATGACCCCCGGCATCGACTACGACCCCACGCTGTTCACCGCCTCGTTGCTGATTGCCGTGGGTGCGTCGGCGGCGGCGTTGTGGATTGCCTTCAACCTGCGGCGCAACACGCCGTATGTGCGGTTGGCCCGAGGCGGGGCGGCGATGGTGATGGGCGTGGCGATTGTCGGCATGCACTACACCGGCATGGCCGCCGCGCGTTTCGCCGATGGCAGCTTCTGCGGCGCGGCCCTGGACGGCTTGAGTGGCAAGGGCCTGGATAACCTGGTGCTGGTTACCACCCTGGCAGTGTTGATCATCGCGCTGCTGACCTCCCTGGCCGATGCCCGCCTGGAAGCCCGCACCGCGGTGTTGGCCGACTCCCTGACCCAGGCCAACCAGGAACTCACCCACCTGGCCCTGCACGACATGCTCACCGGCTTGCCCAATCGCACCCTGCTCGCCGACCGGATCCAGCAGGCGATACAGCGGGTGAACGAAGAGGGCGGCTGCTTCGCGCTGATGTTTATCGACCTGGACGGCTTCAAGCCGGTGAATGACGCTTTTGGTCACCACATGGGCGACCAGCTGTTGCAGCAAGTTGGCCTGCGCCTGCGCGAAGACTTGCGCAGCCAGGACACCCTGGCCCGCATCGGCGGTGACGAGTTTGTATTGCTGGTGCAATTGGGCCAGCCCGACGATGCGTTGCGCCTGGCCGAGCGCCAGGTGGGCATGATCAACCAGGCCTTCCACGTCGCCGAGCATGAGCTGAAAATCTCCGCCAGCATCGGCATCGCACTGTTCCCCGGCAACGGCGCCACGCCCCAGGAACTGCTGATGAACGCCGACGCGGCGATGTATCACGCCAAGGGCATGGGCAAGAACGGCTACAGCTTTTTCGACGTGTCGATGAACACCAATGCGCGCAAGCAACTGCAACTGCTGCAGGACTTGCGCAATGCCGTGGAGCACGAGCAGTTCCGGCTTTATTACCAGCCCAAGTTCGACGCCATCAGCGGCCGCCCGGTCGGTGCCGAGGCGCTGCTGCGCTGGGAGCACCCGCAACAAGGCCTGTTGTTGCCGGACAAGTTTATCGAGCTGGCGGAAAAGACCGGGCTGATCATCCCCATCGGCGAATGGGTACTCAACGAAGCCTGCCGCCAGATGCAGGTGTGGTATGCCCAGGGCTATCACGACTGGCGCATTGCCGTGAACCTGTCGGCGTTGCAGTTCTGCCACGCCGGGCTGGTCAAGAGTGTCGCCGCTGCCCTGGAACGCCACCGCTTGCCAGCCAACAGCCTGACCCTGGAAATCACCGAAACCACCGCCATGAGCGATGCCGACGCGAGCATGACGGTGTTGCAGAAGCTTTCGGACATGGGCGTCGACCTGTCCATCGACGACTTCGGTACCGGCTATTCGAGCCTGATGTACCTCAAGCGCCTGCCGGCCAATGAGTTGAAGATCGACCGGGGATTTGTGCGTGACCTGGAGCACGACAGCGACGATGCCGCCATCGTCTCGGCCATCGTCGCCCTCGGTCAGGCCCTGGGCCTGCGCATTGTGGCCGAGGGTGTAGAGACCGACTCACAGCAGAGCTTCCTCACCCGGCTGGGCTGCGATTCGCTTCAGGGGTATTTGCTGGGGCATCCGTTGCCGGCCGAGGGTTTCATGGCCGACATCCAGCGCGCCGAGCAGGTGGTGAGTGTGCATTCGGTGATGTGAGCCCATGCAAAACCTGCAGGGCGCAGGTAGTATTGGATCCATCAGCTCACGTTGAACCAGGAGACCTTACACATGGACAAAGTCGTCGTCATCACCGGTGGCAGTCGTGGGATCGGCGCCGCCACGGCGCTGCTGGCCGCCGCCCAGGGCTATCGCATCTGTATCAATTACCAGGCCGATGAAGACGCCGCCCACCGCGTACTTGAGCAAGTGCGTGCCCTCGGCGCCCAGGCGATTGCCGTGCGGGCTGATGTCAGCATTGAAGACGAAGTGATTGGCCTGTTCCACCGGGTCGATACCGAATTGGGCCGGGTGACGGCACTGGTCAACAACGCAGGTACCGTCGGGCACAAGTCGCGGGTCGATGAGATGTCCGAGTTCCGCATCCTGAAGACCCTCAGGACCAATGTGTTGGGGCCGATCCTGTGTGCCAAGCATGCGCTGCTGCGCATGTCGCCCAAGCATGGCGGGCAGGGCGGCAGCATCGTCAACGTTTCATCGGCCGCCGCCCGGTTGGGCTCGCCGGGGGAATATGTGGATTACGCCGCGTCCAAGGGCGCGCTGGATACCTTCACTCTCGGGCTCTCCAAGGAAGTGGCGGGCGAGGGGATCCGGGTCAATGGCGTGCGTCCCGGGTTTATTTTCACCGACTTCCACGCCCTGAGCGGCGACCCGGATCGGGTCAGCAAGCTTGAACCGGGCATCCCCATGGCCCGTGGCGGGCGTGCAGAGGAAGTCGCGGAAGGGATTATCTGGCTGCTCTCGGACAAGGCGTCCTATGCGACGGGAACCTTTCTTGACCTGGCGGGCGGTCGGTAGTTTTGTACCGCCTGTGGCGAGGGGCACGCCGCTCGCCACAGCCCAGGTATCAGGCGCCGCGCAGCGCTTCATAGCCCCTGAGGGAAAACGCCTTGAGCAGGCTGGCCTCCGAGTCTGGATGAATGGCGTAGCCGTGATTCGAAAAACCGTCCAGGACACCGTTGCGGCTATGGCTGGCGCTTAATTTGAGATCGTCCACGTTGTCGATAAATCGCAGTACCTTATCCAGGTTGTAGGTGGCGTCGGCGCGAGAGTCCGGGTCTTGGTTGGCCGCGCTCCAGTCACCCACCTGGCGCTTCAGGTCATCGCTCACTTCGTAGTGGTCGCGGTTATCCAGGAAGTTCTTCAGCACAGGGCTTTGTTCGGTAATCTGGTCACTCGATCGATGATCTCCCGCGGGGCGCCCGGTAGCGCCTGTCATTTCGCGCACCTGTTGCTGCTCTGCGGCACGCATATAGTGGGGGGGAACGGGAAGGGGTCGCAGGCCGGCAGCTGAAGAAATAGTCATAAGGCATCTCTGATGTGAACCAAGTGAATGCGCTCTTTCTATCGTAAGAAATAGCGCACTCCTGTGTGGTTCTTAGCCCGGCTACGGTTCCCATCCGTAGGTTAAAACGACCGCACAATCTTCCCCAGCGTCTCCATCGCCTTCTCACACGACTCATCCCACGGGCTGCCGTAGTTCAAGCGAATGCAGTTCCTGAAGCGCTGTGTCGGCGAGAAGATCGGTCCCGGTGCGATGCTGATGCCCTGGGCCAGCGCCATCTGGAACAACTTCAACGAGTCGGTCTGCTCCGGCAATTCCAGCCACAGGAAGTACCCGCCGGCAGGCTGGCTGACCCGTGTCTGCGCCGGGAAATAGCGCGCGATGGCGGCGAGCATGGCGCTTTGCTGTTCTTCCAGCGCGTAACGCAATTTACGCAGATGCCGGTCGTACCCGCCGTGTTGCAGGTAATCGGCAATCGCCGCCTGGGCGGGCATCGAGGCACACAGCGACGTCATCAATTTCAGCCGCTCGATCTTCTGCGCATAACGTCCGGCGGCGACCCAGCCGATGCGGTAGCCCGGAGCCAGGCTCTTGGCGAACGAGCCGCAATGCATCACCAGACCTTCGGTGTCGAACGCCTTCGCCGGTTTGGGCGCCTGTTGACCGTAGTACAACTCGGCGTACACGTCGTCTTCGATCAGCGGCACCTGGTGGCTGCGCAGTAACTCCACCAGTTCCTGTTTCCGGGCCTCGGGCATGGTTGCGCCCATCGGGTTCTGGAAACTGGTCATGCACCAGCAGGCCTTGATCGGGTAACGCTCCAGGCTTTGCGCCAGCACCTTGAGGTCGATGCCATCGCGTGGGTGTACGGGGATTTCCACCGCCTTGAGTTTCAGGCGCTCGAGGATTTGCAGGCTGGCGTAGAACGCCGGTGCTTCGATGGCCACCAGGTCGCCCGGCTCGGTCACGGCTTGCAGGCACAGGTTCAGTGCTTCAAGGGCGCCGTTGGTGATCAACAGTTCTTCCATGGGCAGCATCAGCCCGCCCACCATGTAGCGCAAGGCAATTTGCCGGCGCAGTTGCGGGTTGCCCGGCGACATGTCGGTGACCACCATGCGCGGGTCCATTTCCCGGCTGGCGCTGGCCAGGGAACGGGCCAGGCGTTGCAGCGGGAACAGCGTCGGGCTGGGGAAGGCCGAGCCGAAGGGCACGGTTTGCGGGTCCTTGATGGAATCGAGCACCGAGAACACCAATTCGCTGACGTCCACCTCGGTGGACTCGTGCACATGGGCACTCACCACCGGCTCGGAAAACGGGCTGGGCGCATGGGTGTTGACGAAGTACCCGGAGCGCGGCCGGGCGCGGATCAGCCCGCGTCGCTCCAGCAGGTAGTACGCCTGGAACACCGTGGACGGGCTGACACCGTAGGTCTGGCTGGCATAACGCACCGAAGGCACGCGCTGGCCGGGCCCGAGCACGCCGGAGCGGATCAGTTCTGCGATGTCGTCGGCGAATTTTTCGTAGCGTTTCATTGGGGCTCAGTGCTTTGAACAGATTTTGCTGATTGAACACAGATCAAACGGTGGGAGCGGGCTTGCTCGCGAAAGCAATCTTTCAGTTGATGTATCCATTGACTGGCACACCGCTTTCGCGAGCAAGCCCGCTCCCACATTTGATCTCCAGTGTTGCTGAAAGCTTGGGCTCAGCGATTCAATGGCGCCACAAACCGGCTGTCCGCCGCGCTGTAAATCCACGGCTCATCCACATCCGAGACCTTGAAGTGGATCGTCTGCGAACTGCTGGCCGGCTTCTCTGCGGTCATCGCCACCGACACCGGCACATCGGTAATCTCACCTGGTGCCAGGCTGATCTCGGTCTTGCCCTGCAGCTGGAAGCCGTCGCCGTCCATCAGCTCCAGGCGGTAATCCTGGCGCTGCTGGGTCTTGTTGATGACCTTGAGGCTGTAGATGTTCTCGATCAAGCCGTCACTGTTCTCGCGGAACATCCCCCGGTCCTTGGTCACGTCCAGCGACACCATCGGGCGTTCCACCAGCGCCACCACCAGCGCGCCGATCATCACCAGCAGCACGGCACTGTAGCCGATCAGGCGTGGCCTGAGCAGATGGGTCTTGCCACCTTGCAACTGATGCTCCGAGGTGTAGCTGACCAGGCCGCGGGCATAGCCCATTTTATCCATGATCGAATCACAGGCATCGATACACGCGGCGCAGCCGATGCATTCCATTTGCAGGCCGTCACGGATGTCGATGCCGGTGGGGCATACCTGCACGCACAGCTGGCAGTCGATGCAATCACCCAGGCCGACGTCCGCCGGTTGCACGTCTCGTTTGCGCGGGCCACGGTTCTCGCCGCGGGCTACGTCGTAGGAAATGGTCAGGGTGTCCTTGTCGAACATCACACTCTGGAACCGCGCATACGGGCACATATGCATGCACACCGCTTCCCGCAGCCAGCCGGCGTTGATGTAGGTGGCGCCGGTGAAGAACAGCACCCAGAACAGGCTTACGCCACCCATCTGCCAGGTCAGCAGCTCCTCGGCCAGCGGCCGGATCGGCGTGAAGTAGCCGACAAATGTCAGCCCGGTCAGCACGCTGATCCCCAGCCACAGCGTGTGCTTGGCCGAGCGCCGCGCCAGCTTGTCCAGGCTCCAGGGCGCAGCTTGCAGCTTGATGCGTTGGTTTCGCTCGCCTTCAGTGACCTTTTCGCACCACATGAACAACCAGGTAAACGAGCTTTGCGGGCAGGTATAGCCACACCACACACGCCCTGCGAATACGGTGATGGCGAACAGGCCGAACGCGCAGATGATCAACAGCGCCGACAGCAGGATGAAATCCTGGGGCCAGAACGTGGCACCGAAGATGTGGAATTTGCTTTCAGCCAGGTCCCATAACACCGCCTGCCGTCCGCCCCAGTTCAGCCACACGGTGCCGAAAAATGCCAGGAACAGAAAGCCTGCGCCTGCCACGCGCAAGGTACGGAACAGGCCGGTAAAACTGCGGGTGTGAATCAGGTTGTCGCTGGATTTGGCCTTCATCTTCTTTGGATGTGCAGGCTCAAACACTTCTACGGTTCGGACGGGGATTCTATCGCTCATGGTCTTTCGCTCATCAGCCTCCATCAGGCAGATGAACTATGACCGGCGCTCTGTTTGCATAACAGACTCAGGTATGGCGATAAAAAGCGGATCAGATGGGCCGCCCGTGCATGCCTGCGACAATGTGCTGCACCCGGTGGTGCGCGGGGTGCAGCGCTTTTGAGGCGGGGCTGATCCAGGTCAATCAAATCACCGAATCACCGTCGGTAGCTTTCAAGTGCTTACGGCCGTCTTTGGCACCCGCTACGGTCAATGCGTCGGCTTCGGCTTCGGTGATATAGGTGCGGTCACCGTTCAGCTTCACGAACGACATGGATTTCTCGCTGTCGGTTTCGACCGTGACATGGGTGGCTTCCAGTTGTTTCTCGTGGCCGTCCACATCGACGGTGAAGAAACATTGCTGACCTTCGATACGTACGGGCATATCGATCTCCTTTTTGTGGGCTATTACTGATTAGGGTGGGATGCGCAGGCAATGGTTCTGCGCAACTGACTGACGGTCGATGCTGTCCATGTTCTATCGACCCCCAACAAGGAAACGTCCATGGACGCCTGGTGGCATGAAGTCTGGGTAACCCTGCAAGCGGAATTTGCCGATATCGGCGATGCCCGGCAACTCACGCAAATCACCGTTCGGCTGCTGATTGCCGCGATATTGGGCGGGATCCTGGGTTACGAGCGCGAACAGAAAGGCAAGGCCGCCGGGGTACGCACCCACATGCTCGTGGCCCTGGGCGCCGCGCTGTTCGTGTTGGTGCCGAGCATGTCCGGCTCCCAGGCAGACGCCATGAGCCGTGTGCTGCAGGGCGTGATAGCGGGTATCGGCTTTCTTGGTGCTGGCACCATCCTCAAGGGCAAGGAAGACGAAGAGGGTCAGCACGTCAAAGGGCTGACCACCGCCGCCGGCTTGTGGATGACCGCCGCCATTGGGGTGGCGGCGGGAATGGGGCGGGAATCCACGGCGGTACTCAGCACGTTGTTGGCTTTGGCGGTGTTCAGTGTGATGCCAAGAATCGTCAGGCTATTGGAAAAGAATTAGTCGCCGTATTTTTCATCAGGTCGCGCGTGAATGGGCTGACAGCGTGATATCGAGGCGTGTGCAACTTCACGCTCCTGCTGGACTGATCACTGTACCGGAATGGTGATTTGATCTTCTTTGTGATACGCGAATATGCGTTGGTCTTGAGCGAGCAAGTCAACACGAACCACCGGAAGCAGGCGCTGCGTATAGCCGTAATACTCGCGCTGAAGTTTCTTGGCCGCATCTCTTCCTGGCAAGTTGGCAGCGTTATAGAAGAAAGCCTGGAAGGGGACTTTATCAATCTCGGACACTGTCCAGGCTGAGGTGACGACTTCATTCCAATCTTCAATATAGTTTGCCGGCATCAGTTTTCTGACAGTGATGCTTAGAGAAAACTGCTGCGCCGATCCACGAAACGCACACATAAAAAAATAAGCCGGTTTGACTTTGTTGAAGTGGGCCAGCCAGGTGGGGCCATCCACCACGCCTTGCTCATCGCAGTGCCGGCTCCATTCACGCTGGTAGCCTGGCAGCTCCCTGGAAGTTTCGCCGCATCCATCCGGGCGGTCACCTGTCGCACCATTGGTGGGAAAAGAGCAGCGCACGCTGATTGGGCCCGCTGCGGTGGAGGGCAATGCCGACATTATTACGCCAGCGTCCCGTGCAAACAGCTTCCTGATACCCAGGTCGGCTCGCAGGTAAGAGAATGCGGCGGCATTGCGCTCAAGCTCGCCGGGCGATGCTATGAGGCTGTCAGTGACGCGAATAAGCACCCCATTGCAGTGATACAGGGCCAGGCCATCGGCACACTGAGCAGCGGTGTCCTGGTAGCGGTTGTTTAATTTGCTTGCGATTTCCGTATCGAGCGGGCCGGAGGGTTCGGTGGTGCAGGCGGTCAAGGTGCAAAGGGAAAGCAGCAGGTAGGCGGCTGTTCTTTTCATGAGGTATCTCCGAGAGGTTTTATTGTTCTGTTGTTCGCGCGTCGCACACTTAGATCATGGGCGGCGTTCGTCTCGGCTGATACTGTCGGTTTTGACAGTTCTTTATAATTTTTTGTGAATGAAGTTGCAGCTTATAGATTCAAGTAAACGCGGAAGCCTGAAGCTTCCGCTTTTTACTTCCTGTGATCGGTCTCTTCAGACAATCACCGGCGGCATGGTCGTCGGTGGTTCCTCCACCGGTGGTGGCTGTGTGCCTGGCGGTTCCTGCTCGGGAACCGGGTCGGGTTCGGTCGGCGGTAATGTGGGCTTATCTATATTGGGATCAGGCGTTTCAGCCGGAATAGGGATATTCATCGGTATGGCCTCCTTTGTGCTTTGCTCTATCGGTGGACAATCGCGTGGTGGATTTGATTCCCCGCCCGATGGCGGGATATCCGCCTGAACTTTTCACTCGTCGGCATGCTCGGAACCTAGACGGCCCTGCTCAGGGAGAGTGGCGTCGTTTCAGAATTTGAATCAAGCACAAGAGCGTCCACTGGGCGTTAAGGGGAGATGCTCGATGACTGCTGAAACACTGACTCAAGACGATTCAACCTCCACATTACCGCTGTCCCAGGCACTGTTGCTGCCAAGGATCGCGATTGAAAGCACGACCCCGGTGATCGATGGCGGCGAGTTCGCCGTCAAGGCTGTGGTTGGCCAGCGCGTGCAGGTTGCCAGCAAGGTGTTCGCTGATGGCCACGACAAGCTTGCGGTGATGATCCGCTGGCGCCCGCGCAGTGAAGAAAGCTGGCACAGCGTGGTGATGACCGATGTCGGCAACAACGGCTGGGAAGGCGCATTCACCGTGACCGCCCAGGGCCCGCATGAGTATTGCATCGAAGCCTGGATCGACACGTTTGCCAGCTTTCGCTACGAACTGAGCAAGAAACACGAGGCCGGGGTGCCGGTCAGCCTGGAGTTGCAGGAAGGTCGCAGCCAGGTCCTGCAAGCCGCCGAGCGCAGTGACAATGAGCTGCGTGACCGCTTGATGTTGCTGCACCACGAACTCTCCGGTTTGCTGGAAACCGAGCAGGTCGCGTTGTTCCTGCACGAAGACAGTGCACACCTGATGACCCAGGCCGATCACCGCGCCTATTTGAGCATCAGCCCGGTGTATCCGATTGATGTAGAGCGCGAGGCTGCGCAATTTGCCAGCTGGTACGAGTTGTTTCCCCGCTCGATCACCGACGATCCCGCGCGCCATGGCACATTCAACGATGTGCACTCACGGCTGTCGATGATCCACGACATGGGCTTTGACGTGCTGTACTTCCCGCCGATCCATCCGATCGGTCGCAGCCACCGCAAGGGCAAGAACAATTCCCTGACCGCCGGGCCGGACGACCCGGGCAGCCCGTATGCCATCGGCAGCGAAGAGGGCGGCCACGAGGCGATCCATTCGCAGTTGGGCACCCGTGAAGATTTCCGCAACCTGGTCAAGGCCGCCGCCGACCATGGCCTGGAAATTGCCCTGGATTTTGCCATCCAGTGCTCCCAGGACCACCCGTGGCTCAAACAGCATCCGGGCTGGTTCAACTGGCGGCCCGACGGCACGATCAAATACGCCGAGAACCCGCCGAAGAAATACCAGGACATCGTCAACGTCGACTTCTATGCGGCCGACGCGATTCCCAGCCTGTGGGTCGAGTTGCGCGACATCGTGGTCGGTTGGGTGGAAGAGGGCGTGAAGACCTTTCGCGTCGACAACCCCCACACCAAGCCGCTGCCGTTCTGGCAATGGCTGATCAGCGATGTGCGTTCTAAATACCCTGAAGTGATCTTCCTCGCCGAAGCCTTCACCACCCCGGCGATGATGGCGCGCCTGGGCAAGGTTGGTTACTCCCAGAGCTACACCTACTTCACCTGGCGCAACACCAAGGCCGAGTTGAGCGAGTACCTGAGCGAACTGAACGAGTCGCCGTGGCGCGAGTGCTTCCGGCCAAACTTCTTCGTCAACACCCCGGACATCAACCCCGGCTTCCTGCATGAATCCGGCCGCGCCGGCTTCTTGATCCGCGCCGCGTTGGCCACCATGGGCTCAGGCCTGTGGGGCATGTACTCGGGTTTTGAACTGTGCGAAGCGGCACCGGTGCCGGGCAAGGAAGAGTACCTGGACTCGGAGAAGTACGAGATCCGCCCGCGAGACTTCACGGCGCCGGGCAACATCATTGCCGAGATCGCCCAGCTCAACCGCATCCGCCGGCAGAACCCGGCCTTGCAGACGCACCTGGGGCTCAAACTCTACAACGCGTGGAACGAAAACATCCTGTACTTCGGCAAACGCAGCGAGGATGGCAGCAACTTTATCCTGGTGGCCGTGAGTCTCGACCCGTTCAACGCCCAGGAGGCCAATTTCGAGTTGCCGCTGTGGGAGCTGGGCTTGCCGGACGATGCCCAGACCCAGGGCGAAGACCTGATGACCGGCCACCGCTGGACCTGGTACGGCAAGACCCAGTGGATGCGCATCGAACCGTGGCATCAGCCATTCGGCATCTGGCGCATTACCGTTTCCTGAAGCTGATCTCCAATCCAAAGGAGATCAAATGTGGGAGCTGGCTTGCCTGCGATAGCGGTGTGTCAGTGCAGATAATACTGGCTGATCCACCGCTATCGCAGGCAAGCCCGCTCCCACATTGACCGAGTTCCTTCAGGCAGAATTTTTCGAATTCCCAGGAGTTTCCAATGGCGAAGAAACCCAAGGCTGCCACCTTTATCAAAGATCCGCTCTGGTACAAAGACGCGGTGATTTATCAGGTTCACGTCAAATCGTATTTCGACTCCAACAACGACGGCATCGGTGATTTTCCCGGGCTGATCGCCAAACTCGACTACATCGCCGACCTTGGTGTGAACACCATCTGGCTACTACCGTTCTACCCCTCGCCACGCCGTGACGATGGCTACGACATCGCCGAATACCGCGGCGTGCACAGCGACTACGGGACCATGGCCGACGCCAAGCGCTTTATCGCCGAAGCCCATAAACGCGGGCTGCGAGTGATCACCGAGCTGGTGATCAACCACACCTCCGACCAGCACCCCTGGTTCCAGCGCGCCCGCAAGGCCAAGCCCGGCTCGGCGGCGCGGGATTTCTACGTATGGTCCGATGACGATCAGAAATACGACGGCACCCGGATCATTTTCCTCGACACCGAAAAGTCCAACTGGACCTGGGACCCGGTCGCCGGCCAATACTTCTGGCACCGCTTTTACTCCCACCAGCCGGACCTCAACTTCGATAACCCGCAGGTCATGAAAGCCGTCCTGTCGGTGATGCGCTACTGGCTCGACATGGGCATCGACGGCCTGCGCCTGGACGCCATTCCGTACCTGATCGAGCGCGACGGCACCAACAACGAAAACCTCCCCGAAACCCACGACGTGCTCAAGCAGATCCGCGCCGAGATCGACGCCAACTACCCCGACCGCATGCTCCTGGCCGAAGCCAACCAATGGCCGGAAGACACCCAGCTGTACTTCGGGGACAAAAAGGGCGACGACGGCGACGAGTGCCACATGGCGTTCCACTTCCCGCTGATGCCGCGCATGTACATGGCGCTGGCCCAGGAAGACCGTTTCCCGATCACCGACATCCTGCGCCAGACCCCGGAGATCCCGGCCAATTGCCAATGGGCAATCTTCCTGCGCAACCACGATGAACTGACCCTGGAAATGGTCACCGACAAAGAGCGCGACTACCTCTGGAACTATTACGCTGCCGACCGCCGTGCACGTATCAACCTGGGGATTCGCCGCCGCCTGGCGCCGCTGATGGAACGCGACCGCCGGCGCATCGAGCTGCTCAACAGCCTGCTGTTGTCGATGCCGGGCACGCCGACCCTGTATTACGGCGATGAAATCGGCATGGGCGACAACATCTACCTCGGTGACCGCGACGGGGTGCGTACGCCGATGCAATGGTCCATCGACCGCAACGGCGGCTTCTCCCGCGCCGACCCGGCCAGCCTGGTATTGCCGCCAATCATGGACCCGCAATACGGCTACCAGTCGGTCAACGTCGAAACCCAGACCCAGGACCCGCACTCGTTGCTGAACTGGACGCGGCGCATGCTCGCGGTGCGTAAACAGTCCAAGGCGTTCGGTCGCGGCAGCCTGAAAATGCTCTCGCCCAGCAACCGCCGCATCCTGGCGTATACCCGCGAATACGCAGGCGCCGATGGCAAGAATGAAATCATCCTGTGCGTGGCCAACGTGTCCCGCAGTGCCCAGGCCGCAGAACTGGACCTCTCGGCGTTTGCCGGCATGGTTCCGGTGGAGATGCTCGGTGGCAATGCCTTCCCACCGATTGGCCAGCTGAATTTCCTGCTGACCCTGGCGCCGTATGGCTTCTACTGGTTCGTGCTGGCGGCGGAAAACCAGATGCCAAGCTGGCACGTGGAACCGGCACAAAGCATCCCGGACTTCACCACCCTGGTGCTGAAGAAACGCATGGAAGAATTGCTCGAAGCACCGTGCCGCACCACCCTGGAACAGAATGCGTTGCCGGCGTGGCTGCCCAAGCGCCGCTGGTTTGCCAGCAAGGATACGGCAATCGACAGCGTGCACATCGCTTATGGCGTGCGCTTCGGCGACCCGCAGCATCCGGTGCTGCTCAGTGAAATCGAAGTCACCAGCGCCGGCCAGGTCAGCCGCTATCAACTACCGTTCGGCTTCCTTGGCGAAGACCAGTTCACCAGCGCCTTGCCGCAACAACTCGCGCTTGCCCGTGTACGGCGAGTGCGTCAGGTAGGTTTGGTGACCGATGCCTTCAGCCTCGACACTTATATCCGCGGCGTGATCCAAGGCCTGCAGGCCAAAACCGTCCTCGACTCCACCGATGGCGAGATTCGCTTCGAGCCCACGGCGCAACTGGCCGAGCTGGAATTGAACGACGAGTCGGAAGTGCGCTACCTCGCGGCGGAGCAGTCCAACAGTTCCGTGGTGGTGGGCGGCAGCCTGGTGCTCAAGCTGATCCGAAAAGTCAGCGCCGGGGTTCACCCCGAGCTGGAAATGGGCGCCTACCTGACCGAGGCCGGCTACGAGCATATCTCGCCGCTGCTGGGCTCGGTGATCCGCCACGACGCCGATGGCCAGGACAACCTGCTGATGATCGCCCAGGGTTACCTGAGCAACCAGGGCGACGCGTGGGGCTGGACCCAGAATAACCTGGAGCGAGCGATTCGCGACGAACTGGCCGAAGCCATGTCCGAGCAGGAACAGCACTACAACGCCCTTGGCGAGCTGGCGGATTTCGCCGGCTTGCTCGGCCAGCGCCTGGGCGAGATGCACCTGGTGCTGGCGGCGCCCACCACTAACAAGGCGTTCAAGCCCGAGGTCACAACCCTCAAGGACAGCCAGGGCTGGGCCAGGCACGTGGGCGCACAAATCGACCACGCCTTGCAGTTGCTCAAACAGCATCAAACCAAGTTGAACCCTGCCGATCAGGCGTTGGTCAGTGCTTTACTGGAGCAGAAAAAGGCCATCGCCAGTCACGTTCAGGACCTGGCGAAAGCCACGGTGGGCGGGTTGCGCATTCGCGTGCACGGCGACCTGCACCTGGGCCAGGTACTGGTGGTCAAGGGCGATGCCTACCTCATCGACTTCGAGGGCGAACCGGCGCGGCCGTTGCCTGAGCGTCGCGGCAAACACAGCCCGTACAAGGATGTGAGCGGGGTGCTGCGCTCGTTTGATTACGCGGCGGCCATGGCGGTGAATGTGCAGGGCGTCGACCAGTCGCCCGAGGCCAATGCGTCCCGGCAACGTGTGGCGGATCGCTACTTGCATGAGGCCAGGCAGGCATTTATCCAGGCCTATCACGCTGCCACGACTACACTGGCCCATGACTGGCAGGATGCCAAAGGCCAGGACGCAGCGCTGGCGTTGTTCAGCCTGGAGAAGGCCGCGTACGAAGTGGCCTACGAAGCAGAGAATCGCCCGAGCTGGTTGCCGGTGCCGTTGCAAGGTTTGCACGGGCTGCTCAGCGGGTTGAAACCAATATCGAAAACTGCACGCGGTGGGGAGACGTCATGAGTTTTACAAGCAAAGAACCGCTGCAGGAAAAGTTGAGTGTGATGCCCAAGCCTGCTGATATCGAAGCCCTGGTGCGGGCCGAGCACCATGATCCATTCTCGATCCTGGGTCCCCATGACGACGAGCAGGGCGGCCAGTTCATTCGCGCCTTCCTGCCGGAAGCGCTGAGTGTCCAGGTCCTGGCCCGCGACAGCGGCGAGCACATCGGCAGCCTCGATGCGACCCAGGTGCCGGGCTTGTTTGTCGGGCATTTCGGCAGCCGTCAGGCGTACTTGCTGAAGATCCAGTGGGCCGGTGGCGAACAGATCACCGAAGACCCTTACAGCTTCCAGCAACTGCTGCTGGGGGAGATGGACCTGTATCTGTTTGCCGAAGGCAATCACCGCGACCTGAGCAGTTGCCTCGGGGCACAAGTGACCAGCGTCGACGGCGTCCAGGGCGTGCGTTTTGCGGTATGGGCACCGAATGCCCGCCGGGTCTCGGTGGTGGGCGACTTCAATATCTGGGACGGGCGCCGTCATCCGATGCGCCTGCGCCATCCGTCCGGTGTGTGGGAGATTTTCATCCCGCGCCTGCAACCCGGCGCGGCCTACAAGTATGAAATCCTCGGTGCCCACGGCATTCTGCCGCTCAAGGCCGACCCCATGGCCCTGGCCACGCAGTTGCCGCCGGATACTGCGTCCAAGGTCGCTTCGCCGCTGCAGGTCGACTGGCAGGACCACGACTGGATGCAATCGCGCAGCGAGCGGCAAAAGCCCAGCGCACCCTTGTCGATCTACGAGTTGCATGCCGGTTCCTGGCAGTGCGAGCTGGATGAAGTCGGCGAGGTGTCCCGCCAGTACAGTTGGCGCGAGCTGACCGAGCGGTTGATCCCTTATGTACAGCAGTTGGGCTTCACCCATATCGAACTGATGCCGATCATGGAGCACCCGTTCGGCGGCTCATGGGGTTATCAGGCGCTGTCGCAATTTGCCCCGACGGCACGTTTCGGCTCGCCGGAGGATTTCGCGTTTTTCGTCAACGCCTGCCATCAGGCCGACATCGGCGTGATCCTGGATTGGGTGCCGGCGCATTTCCCCACCGATACCCACGGCCTGGCGCAATTCGACGGCACCGCGCTGTACGAATACGCCAACCCGCTGGAAGGCTTCCACCAGGATTGGGACACCCTGATCTACAACCTCGGCCGCACCGAAGTCCACGGCTTCATGCTGGCGTCGGCGTTGCACTGGCTCAAGCATTTCCATATCGATGGCCTGCGGGTGGATGCGGTGGCCTCGATGCTGTACCGCGACTATTCGCGCAAGGCCGGTGAATGGGTACCCAACCGCCACGGCGGGCGGGAAAACCTCGAGGCCATCGACTTCCTGCGCCACCTCAACGATGTCGTTGCCCTTGAGGCTCCCGGCGCGCTGGTGATCGCCGAGGAGTCCACCGCATGGCCGGGCGTAAGCCAGCCGACCCAACAGGGCGGCCTGGGCTTCAACTACAAGTGGAACATGGGCTGGATGCACGATTCGCTGCACTACATCCAGCAGGACCCGGTGTACCGTGCCCATCACCACAACGAGCTGAGTTTCGGCCTGGTGTATGCCTGGTCCGAGCGTTTTATCCTGCCGATTTCCCACGATGAAGTGGTGCACGGCAAACACTCGTTGATCGACAAGATGCCCGGCGACCGCTGGCAGAAATTTGCCAACCTGCGGGCATACCTGAGCTTCATGTGGATGCACCCGGGCAAGAAGCTGCTGTTCATGGGCTGCGAGTTCGGCCAATGGCGCGAGTGGAACCACGATCAGCAACTGGACTGGTACCTGCTGCAATACCCCGAACACCGGGGCGTGCAGAAACTGGTGGGCGACCTGAACCGCCTGTACCGCGAAGAGCCGGCGCTGCATGACCAGGACGACGCACCACAGGGCTTCCAGTGGTTGATTGGGGATGACGCGATCAACAGCGTCTACGCCTGGTTGCGCTGGAGCAAGGATGGCAGGCCGGTGCTGGTGGTGGCCAACTTCACGCCGGTGCCGCGTGAGGCCTACAAGGTCGGCGTGCCGTTTGCCGGGCGCTGGAGCGAGGTGATCAACAGCGATGCCGACACCTATGCCGGTTCCAACTTCGGCAACGGTGGCGGGGCGTTTACGGAGGAGGAGCCCAGGCATGGGCAGCCGTTGTCGCTGTCGTTGAACCTGCCGCCATTGGGCGTGCTGATCCTGCGACCGGACGCCTGACTTCCAGCCGATGAAGACCCCATGTGGGAGCGGGCTTGCTCGCGAATGCGCAGTACCAGTGCCAGATTTTTTGGCTGACACACTGCATTCGCGAGCAGGCCCGCTCCCACAGTGGGGATGTGTTGTGGCTTAGAAGTCGACCCTTATGCCAATCGTGCCTTTGCGCCCATTCAGCTGATTACTGTCCAGATTGCTGTTGTACCCCACCTCGCCATACACACTGACCGTGCTCGATACCTGCATCGTTGCCCCGGCGCTGACGTCCAGCGTGGTGGATTTCTGTTCGGTATGGATGTTCGTACTGTCATTGAACGTGATGGTGTTATTCCCGGCGCTGGCGTGCCACACGTTGGTACGCACATAAGGCAGCAGGGGCATGCCGCTCACGCTGTAGCTGCCCTTGAGGCGGACACCGAGACGGGTGACGACGTTAGTGTCGGCGTGGAATGAGACCTCTGAGATTCCGTCATTCTGGCTGTCCACATAGCTTCGATCGACAATCACCTGGGCCTGCGGCTCAACCTCCCACTGTTCAGACACCGCAAACGGCATTCCCACCTCCACAGACCCCAGCACGTTGTGGCCCTTGGTTGGGAGTTTGACGCCTCGGTCGGATTCACTGTGGCCATCGAACCGTGTACCCATCAGCACGACATCGATATAGGCGCGGTTGGCGCCGATGAGCGTCCAATACGCGCCCAGGCTGTCGCCGCGCAGGGTGGTGTTGCCGGCGTCCTTGCCCTGAAAACCGCCATTGAAGCCCGCCACATTGCCGGTCAGGCGGCTGTGGCCGACAAAGAAGCCGAAGCGTTGGGTCAGGCCAGCGTCGTTGGTCCAGGCATACAGGTCAGTGCCAACCTGGAAACCGGACAGGGAGCTGTCCAGCGACGGGCTGACGGTGCCGGCGAATGATTGCCGCGTGCTGCTGCCATACACCCGGCCCCAACCGGCCGCTAAAGCGCCAGGTTGACGTTGCAGGCTTTGATCGCCCGTGCGTTCGTGGTAGGTGCCCAGCATGCCCTGGACCATCTGCTGCACGGCGGGAAACAACACGGCATATACCGGGACTTCCGGGCGATAGATGGGTATGGGGTCTTCTCCCGGGAAAATCCCCGGGAGGTCCGGCGTGCCATCGGCGGGGACGGGGGGGAGAATGCCCACTGGGTCGTCAGGATCCTCAGGGTTGGGCAGCGGCGGCGCCACCACCGAGGACCGCAGGAACCAGTTTTGCCCGGTGCCCGGCGTTACGCCTCCTTTGAACAGGTAGTACTCATAGGCGCCTGCGGAAACGGATCCACCGCGGAGGGTAAACGCCAGGTCGCTGCTCGTGGCACCGTTAAGCGCCTCAACCACCTGGATGCCGTTCTGCAGCGTCATGGCGCCGGGGCCGGCAAGGTTGGTGACGGTGATGGTAGTGCCGCCTTGCAGCGTGCCCTGGCTGACTACCAGCTTGTCACTGGCCGAGCCGTCGGCGCCGAGTACCGATTGCAGCGCCAGTTCGCCACCATTGCCGGTGTAGTTGCCGTTGACCGTCAGGCTGTCGGTGGCGCTGGAACTGCCGGTGGTCATGTCGATCAGGCCGCCGTTGTTCAGGTTGGCTGGTTGCCCGGCCGTGAAGGGGCTGATGCTGCCCTGTGTTACCTGCAGGGCGGCGCTGCCAAAAATATTCAGGGTACCGGTGGCCGTAGCGCTGTCACCGAGCTTGAAGTCGCCGCCCAGGGTCAGGCGCGAATTGTTGTCCAGGTTGACGGTTTCCCAGTTGACATAGCGGGTTGGCGTGGCGGATCGGGTGTTGTCGAAGGTCAGGGTGTCGTTACCCAAACCACCGTCCAGAAGTGGTGTGGAGGCCAGGGTGGTTTCGGTCAGGTTGAGCAGGAAACCCCTGTCAGCGCCATCACCCATGAGGATTTCCTTATGGATCAGACCGCCGCCTTCCCAAGTGAACTCATCGTTGCCAAAGCTGGCGAGGATCTGCCCACTTATTTCCCCTCCGCTGACGTTGATGATGTCGTCGCCGCCGCTGACGCTGATGTTGCCACCAACCGTTCCTCCGGAAACCAGGATGGTGTCGTTTCCGAAGCCAGTAACGAGGTTGCCGATGATCGCTCCACCCCGCAGGTCAAACAGGTTGTTGTCGAGCTTCATGTCGACCCGTCCGATGCTGCCACCGGTCATCAGCGCTACATCTCCATCTTCAAAGGCGCCGACAATCCTGCCACTGCTCATGGTGAACTCGTCACGGCCGTCGCCCTGAGCCAGTGAGGCGACGGTGCCACCGCTCTGGAAGTACTGGTCTACCCCGTCACCCTGGGAGATTGCACCGGAGCTGCCGCCGCTGATTTGCGCAATATCACCGCCCGCGCCTTGAGTCACCGTGCCGGAGATATTGCCATTGAACAGTTGGAAAATATTTCTTCCGTCACCTTGATTGATCGCACCGTTGATCGCGCCGGAATCCATCGTGACCCGATCATCTCCCGCGCCATAAGTCACGTTGCCGACGATGATGCCGGTGCCGCCGATGGGGAACTCAAGGATGTTGCTTCCTTGTAAATCCGTCAGCGCGCCAGCACTGCCATCGCTGCACAGGGTGGTGTCGTTGCCTGCGGTTATGACCAACGTACAGGCGGCCTGCGCGGGGAGAGGCCAATTGAGCAACAGCGTCGTCACGCTGCAGACGCTCAGATACGTCACTGATGAAAACCGCGTGCTCATGATTCGCCCTCCCTGCAAGCCGGTGTTCCAAGCTAGCCACACAGAGAGAGCGTTCGCTACTGTCAGAAGTTACAGGTATAGACGAGTGGGTGCGCCTACAAAAACACAATCTCATAGGGCTCGCGCATGCGCTCCAGCAGCACCTGCGCCAGGATCGGCGCCAGGCCGATTTCCGGGTCGCCTGCCAGTTGGCTGGCATAGGCGTGGGCGGCGTGCAGCTTGCGGGCGACGCTCCAGGTGTCGAGCCGCACCTTGCGCGCGCGCTGCCAGGGGATGGCGGCGGTTTCCCGAAGCGGCCAGTGCCACGCCCAGATCGGCAGTTCGTGCAAGCGCACGCCCTTGACTGCGCAGGCTTTGGCAGCGGCACGGCCGACGGCGTCGTGGTCGTCATTGCCGTCGTTGCGCCAGGTGGTGAACACCACGTCGCCGGGTTGCAGGTAGCGCGCAATGAACTGGCTCATTTGCTGTTCCCGCGCGGCCAGGGCGTTGTCGGCGAAACCGCCGCGGATCCATTTCAGGCTGTGCAGGGGCACGCCCAGGCGGCGCAGGGCTTCGACACTTTCCTGGGGCCGCACCACGCTTAAGCGTTTGGCCGGCCACACGGCAGACCCCGGATGGCTGGCGCTGCCGTCGGTGATGGAGATCAGTTGCAGGGAGTATTCAAGGGTGCTGAGCAATTGCAGCAGACCGCCGCAGGCGATCACTTCATCGCCGGGATGCGGGGCGATGATCACCACGCGGGCGCCCTTGGGCACCAGGGTTGCGGGGTTGATGGCAGGGATTTGCGCGAGTTGCGGGGCGCTGTTCCAGATTTGCGCGGGGCCCCGGCGGTTGTCACTTAACAGTGCAGGCTTCATGGGTGTCACGTCCTTGTTTATCGGTGGTGCAGGCCGTACCCCGTTGACGGGACGGCTCTTGTGGTACGCGAGCGTCAGGTACTGCACGCTCGCGGCGCGACGGCGTTCCAACCCTGGATTGCCGTGCAAGGAATAGTGATGATAGTTATGAATCGCCGCTTTAACACCGCCGGGTGTCGCAATTTTTTCAGGAGGCCTGCATCAGGCTCTTCAGGTAATCACCGAAGCCGCCCTGGGCGCGACAATCCAGGCGGGCACTGGTAATCACCTGGGGCGAGTGGCTCCAGGCAATGGAAGCCCCGCAGCGCTCCAACTGGCGCACCAGCTCCACGTCTTCATGGCAGGGCAGGGGCTCGAAACCGCCGGCCCGCACGTAGGCGCCGGCACTGACGCCCAGGTTGGCGCCGTGGATATGCCGATGCCCGTCCCGGGCGGTGTAGGCCTGGTGATAGCGGATCTGCGCCGCCGGGTCGAAGCCCTCGCTCCACGCGTCCACCGTCACCGTGCCGCACACCGCATCCACGCCCAGGGCCAGTTGCGCCACCAGCCAATCGGGAGCGACGCGGCTGTCGGCGTCGGTGCAGGAAATCCACCGCGCGCCGTTGTTGAGCAGGTGCCGCGCACCCACGCCGCGCACGTGGCCCACGTTTCGCGCCTGCACTTCCAGGCTGTGCACCTGGTATTCGCGGGCGATCATGGCGCTGCGGTCGCTGCAGCTGTCGAGCACTGTCAGAATCTGCACCTCTTCACCCAGCAGGCCCGGATGACTGGCGGCGACCATCGCAGCTTTCAGGCATTCGGGCAGCAGTTTTTCTTCGTTATGCACGGGTATCAGGATGCCGATCATCGCAGTCCCTCCAGGGTCGCAACCGTGGTGCCGTCGCGGCTCCACAAATCCAGTAGAAAATCGCTTTCGTGATGTTGCGCCAGATGTGGCATGCCCAGGCGCTGGTCGAGGCGCACATGCACCTGTTCGGCGGTCTGCGGGCAGCCTTCGATGATCGGGCGCCAGTGGCAGGCGAGGATTTGTCCGTCAGGCGTCAGGGAGGCGAGCGCGCGATCGATCAGCCCATCGAAATCCTTCGGGTCCAGGTAGTAGCAAAGCTCGCTGAGCACGATCAGCTCGAAGGTTTCGCTGGGCCATTGCTGCGGCAGGCGGCTCTGCTGCACGGTGGCATGGCTGAAACCCCGCAGCCGCGCCTGTGCGAGGCTGACCGCCGCTTGTGCCGTGTCACAGCAGAGCAGGCGGTCACAGCGCGGGGCCAGCTCGAAGCTCAGTTCGCCATTGGCGCAGCCGGGTTCAAAGATCGAGGCATAGCGCGGCCGGGTCAGCAGCGCCAGGGTCAGGGCTCGCTTGCGCTGTTCATACCAGCGTTGCCGAAAGGCCCAAGGGTCGTCGTTGCCGGCAAACAGCTCGTCGAAATAGGGCGTGGCGACACTCATACGAACACCACTTCAAAAGGTTGCAGCAGGCGCTCCAGCACATAGGGCGCGAGCACCGGCGGCAGGCCGATCTGCGGGTCGCCTTCCAACTGGCTGGCGAAGGCATGGATGGCGTGCCGTTTACGGGCCACGGCTTCAGGTGTCAGGGGGATTTTACGAGCGCGATCCCAGGGCACCTGGCTGTCTTCCGGGGTTGCCCAATGCCAGGTCCACACGGGCAGCTCGAGCAAGGTTGCGCCCACAGCACGGGTCGCCTTGGCACTGGCACGGCCCACGGCCTCGTGGTCGCAATGACCGTCTTCGCGCCAGGTGGTGAAGACCACGTCGCCGGGCTTGAGGTAACGCTCGATGAAGCGGCTCAGGTCTTCTTCACCTGCGGCGACCTGGCTGTCGCTGAACCCGGCCCGCAACCATTTCAGGCTGTGCAACGGCAATCCCAGCCGGTGCAGGGCCTGCGCCGACTCTTGCGGCCGCACCACGCTCAGGCGTTCCACCGGCCAGCGGCGCGAGCCGGGATGACTGGCGCTGCCGTCGGTGACGGAGATCAGCAGGATAGGGCGATCCAGCGCGGCAAGGCCTTGCAGCAGGCCGCCGCAGCCAAGGACTTCGTCATCCGGATGTGGCGCGATGATCACGGCGCGGCTGCCTTCAGGCACCAGTTCGGCAATGTCTACGCAAGGCAGCTCGGCCAGTCGCGACGAGCTTTGCCACACATGCAAGGGCGTGCCCTGGCCGACGATTGGATTGATCTTCATAGTTCCCATCTCCCTGGGCGCTCATCGGCGACTTGTTGACCAAGGGCGGCCAGGTCGCGCTCGGCATGACTTTGCCGCAGGTACACCGGCAAGTCGGCCATCAACTGGGCAAAATGCGGGTCCTTGCAATACGGCCCGGCGCCCAGTGCTCGGCCGACATGGTGAATCACCTGGTCGACGGTTTCTTCGATACAGGCCCGTGCCTGTTGTGCCAGCAGCCGGGCATCTGCCTTGGGCTGCCGGTCGATATGGGTGGCGCTGTCGCGCAGCACACAGGCCGCGCTGTGCAAGGCACTGTCGACGCTGCCAAGGTGCGCCAGGGCGTGGGGCTCCGGGCGTTTTGCGCACTGCTCGCGCAAGGCCTCCGCCAGGCGTTGTGCCGCGCCGTACCAGCAGGCGGCGATGCCGATGCCGCCTTGCCAGAAGCCCGGGCGCGCCAAATAGTCCCCAGGCTTGCCGATGGCCAGGCCAACGGCGTCGTGGAAAAGCACTTCAACGCTGCCGGTAGCGGCCATGCCCACGGCGGCCCAGCCCTCATCGGTGACGGTTACGCCGGGCTGGTGCATTTGCACTGCAACCAGTTGCTGGCGATCCTCTTCATCCCACGCCGTGAGCAACCCGTGGCTGACCACCGCCGCGCCCGAGCACCAGGCCTTGCGGCCCTCCAGCCGCATACGTTGGCCGTCACGCCGGATCCGCACCTTGGCGGTGGGCGGCTCGGCCGCCCACATGCCCCACGTGCTGCCAACCGGCGGCAAGGGGCTGTCGAGTTCAGCGATGATCGCCAGGGCGTCCGTGTGGCCTTCAAACAACTTGCACAACCGCAGGTCATGGCCGGCGACTTGCGCCAGCCGGCTGAAGCGTTCCAACGTTTGTCCGCTGCCCGGCAAGGGCAACTGGTCCAGGCCTTCCTCCACCAAAGCCCTCAGCGCAGCGCCAAGGGCCTGGGTGTCCGGGTAATCCCGGTAGCCGCGAAGAAACTCATGCAAGGCCATGTCACACCTCGTCCTCATGCTGCAATTCAAACAGCAGCAGCGAACGCCCGGTGACCGCGTATTCGTGATCGAAATCGAAGCGTTCCTGGCCACGCACTGCCGGCTGGTTGGTGTCGAGCATGCAGGTCCAGAAGCCGCCATCCGGCACCGGTGGCAGGCGGAAATTGACCATGTCGTGGTGTGCATTGACCACCAGCAACAACGTGGCATCGGCCCCCGGGCGGCGAATCCCGGTTTCCTGGGCGCGGCCATCCATCAGCATGCCCAGGCAACGGCCATGGCTGTCCTGCCATTGCTCGATGGTCATTTCATCGCCGCTCGGCGCGAGCCAGGTGACGTCCTTGACCCCGATATCTTCGTTGTAGTCGCCCACCAGGAAGCGCCCGCGACGCAGGATCGGGTACGCCAGGCGCAACTTGATCAGGCGCTTGACGAACTTGAGCAGGGCCTTGCCGTCTTCATCCAGTTCCCAATTGATCCAGCCGATCTCGCTGTCCTGGCAGTAGGCGTTGTTGTTGCCGTGCTGGGTCCGGGCGAACTCGTCACCGGCTACCAGCATTGGCGTGCCCTGGGCCAGCAGCAGGGTGGCGAAGAAATTACGCATCTGGCGCAGGCGCAGCGCGTTGATTTCCGGGTCGTCGGTAGGACCTTCGACACCGTGGTTCCACGACAGGTTGTTGTTGCTGCCGTCCTGGTTGTTCTCGTCGTTGGCTTCGTTGTGTTTGTCGTTGTAGGACACCAGGTCGTGCAGGGTGAAACCGTCGTGGGCGGTGATGAAGTTCACCGAGCTGTAAGGCCGGCGGCCGCGCTGGTTGAACATCTCGCCCGAGGCGGTCATGCGTCCGGCGAAGTCGGCCAGTTGGCCGTCATCACCTTTCCAGAACGAGCGCACGGTGTCGCGGAAACGGTCGTTCCATTCCACCCAGCCCGGCGGGAAACCGCCGACCTGATAGCCGCCGGGGCCACAGTCCCAAGGCTCGGCAATCATTTTCACCTGGCGCAGCACCGGGTCCTGGCGGCAGGCCACGAGGAAGCTGTGGCGCTCGTCGAAACCGTCGCGGTAGCGGCCAAGGATGGTCGCCAGGTCGAAGCGGAAGCCGTCGACATGCATCTCGGTCGCCCAGTAGCGCAACGAGTCGGTGACCATTTGCAGCACGCACGGGTGGCTCAGGTCGAGGGTGTTGCCGGTGCCGGAATCGTTGATGTAGAAGCGCTTGTCATCGGGCATCAGGCGGTAGTACGAGGCGTTGTCGATGCCGCGCATGGACAGCGTCGGGCCTTGCTCGTTGCCTTCGGCGGTGTGGTTGTAGACCACGTCCAGGATCACTTCCAGCTTGGCTTCGTGCAGGTGCGCGACCATTTCCTTGAACTCGGCGATCTTGCCGCTGGCCAGGTAGCGCGGGTCCGGGGCGAAGAAGGCGATGCTGTTGTAGCCCCAGTAGTTGGTCATGCCTTTTTGCAGCAGGTGCTGGTCGTTGACGAAGGCGTGCACCGGCAGCAACTCGACCGATGACACACCCAACTGGCGAATGTGCTTGAGCACATCGTCGACCATCAGCCCGGCGCAGGTGCCGCGCACTTCCTCAGGCACCGAAGGGTGGCGCATGGTGATGCCGCGCAGGTGGGTTTCATAAATGATCGTGCGATCCCACGGCGTGCGCACTGGCTGGTCGTTGCCCCAGGTGTGGGCCGGGTCGATGACTTTGCACTTGGGCACGAAGGGCGCGCTGTCGCGTTCGTCGAAACTGAGGTCGGCGTCCGGATGGCCGATGGTGTAGCCAAACAGGGCCTCGGACCATTTGAGCTCGCCCACCAGCTGTTTGGCGTAGGGGTCGATCAGCAATTTGTTGTGGTTGAAGCGATGACCGTTGGCCGGGTCATAGGGACCGTACACGCGGTAGCCGTAGATCAGCCCGGGGTGGGCGTCGGGCAGGTAGCCGTGGAAGGTCTCGTCGGTGTATTCCGGCAGTTCGATGCGCTCCAGCTCGACTTCGCCGCTGTCGTCGAAGATGCACAGTTCGACTTTGGTGGCGTTGGCCGAGAACAGCGCAAAGTTGACCCCCAGACCGTCCCAGGTCGCGCCGAGAGGGAAGGGCAAACCTTCACGAATCCGCGACGGCTCGTTTTCCGGCGTCGAGTTGGGCTTGTTGGGTTTGCTCATTGAGATGCTCCTGCAAAAGGGTTTTTCCGGGCCGAACGGGGCCATTCCGGCGTGATGCCGGGTAGATATCGGTAGTTGGATAGCCTCCTGCGGTGCGGGCGCACCTGCAGGAGGATCTTTGGGTCAGGGTGCCTTGGGCTTCTTCGCAGCAGGCTTCTTCGCCGCCGGCACTGCGCTTGGCTTGGCTGCCGGTTTGGGCGCTGCCGCTGCGGGCTTGGCTTTTGGCTTGGCCTTGGCGGCGGCCTTCGGTGCCTTGGATGGCGTCAGCGCTTCGGCTTCCGCCAGTTTGCGCGCCATTTCCCAGTGTCGTGCGTCCTCGCCATGGGGTTTACCTTCAGATTCCCAGATCTGATGTGCCAGTTCGCGGATGCGTTTGTCTTCAGTACTCATCGCAATGCTCCTCACAGAAAATTTCAGCTTTCTTGATCATCAGGATTGATAAAGACATTGACCGGGAAATCCCCCAGGGCAGCGCTGATCATGAGCTCCTTGTTTGGTGTGACTGCGCCTGTTCGGAAAAGTCCCTTCCAATTTTGGGTTGGAGCGGCGAACGGTAATCGGACCCGGGTATCGCCCCAAATCTGCGCGTTGATCAGGGGATACACACCGTTTTCAAGCAGCCGGTGAGGCCAGCGTGGCACCACCACCAGCAGCTGTTTGCCCTGGTATTCGCGGTAGAAAGCGACCACCCGCTCGGCGTGTTCGCCCACCACTTCCAGAGGCTCGTACGTGCCCTGGCGAAACAGTTGCGGATGCGCCTTGCGCAACCCCAGGACCTGGCTGATCAACGCCTGTTTTATACGCCCGTCATGCCAGTTGAACATCAGCTCGCCGATGTCCGGCGGCGTGTGCAGCCCCTGTCGCCGTGCGGGGTAGTCCACCGGGCGGCGGTTGTCAGGGTCTACCAATGTGAAGTCCCAGAACTCATCACCCTGGTACAGGTCCGGCACGCCCGGCACGGTGAGGCGAAGCAAGGATTGCGCCAGCCCGTTGAGCGCGCCGGCCGGGGCGATGGCCTGGGCGGCCTCGCCGATGGCATCGCGCAGGGTCTTGCCGGCGTCCTCCAGCAGCAGCCGTGACAGGAACGCTTCGACACCTTGCTCATACAACTCGTTGGGTGCGCTCCAGCTGCTGTTGAGCTTGGCTTCACGCAGGGCTTTTTGCTGCCACTGCCACAGGCGCTGGTGATAGCCCGCCAGGCCCTCGGTATCGTCGCGGTGCAGGTCCAGCGGCCAACTGCCCAGCAGCACCTGATAGAGGATCAGTTCGTCACCCGCGGAAGGCGTGTTGGCATCGCTGCGCAGGCGGGCGGCGAGGGGGCGCCATTGCTCCACCTGCTCGGCATACCAGTCGGCGGCCTCGCTGAGCACCGCCAGGCGCGTACGGGTATCTTCGCCGCGCTTGTGGTCGTGGGTGGCGGTGGCCAGCAGATTGTCGGGGAAGGTACGCAGTCGTTGCTGGTTGACCGCGTGGAAGTCTTCCAGCGGGGCGCTGAATTGTTCGGTGCTGAAACCCACGTCATTGCGCGACAACAACACACCCGAGCGGTAGAACGCAGTGTCTTCCACGGCCTTGGCCGCCGCCGGCGAGGTCAGTTGCTGGAAGCGTACGCAGGCGTGCTTGAGCATCTTGCGTTTGCGGCCCAGGGGGCGGTCGCGCCAGGGTTGGCCGCCGAGCCATTTTTCCAGGTAGTCGAGCACCGGCCAGTCGCCTTCGCTCAAGGTGCTGCGGGCACCGGCCAGGGCTTGCAGGAAAAACACGTCATCCAGTTCGCTGCGGCCCCGGGCGCTGATGTAGGTGCGGTACACCGGGAAATGCACGATCAATTCCTGCAACGCGCGGCGAATTGCACCCAGGGTCAGGTCGCGGCTCATCACATCGTCCCGAGCCACTTGCAGCAGGGCCTGGGCCACACTTTCAAAATCCCCGGCCAGGGAACCGTTGAGGATCTGCTGCCGGGCCAGCCAGGCTTCTTCGATAAATGAAGACGGGCGCTCGGTGTGGCGGGTCCATAACTCGGCCAGGGGTTCGAAACCCTTCGGGTCATGTTGCAGCAATGACAGCTGGTTCATGAATTCGTAGCCGGTGGTGCCGTCCACGCGCCAGTCTTCACGCAAGGTTTCGCCTTCGCCGAGGATCTTCTCGACGAAGATCGGCAAGTGCCGCCCACTCGCCAGCGAGTCCACCCGGCGGCGCAGCTTGCGGCAGTAACCGCGCGGGTCGGCGAGGCCGTCGATGTGGTCGATGCGCAGGCCGTCGATCAGGCCTTCGCTGATCAGTTGGAAGATCTTGCCGTGGGTCGCTTCGAACACCGCGCTGCGTTCAACCCGCAGGCCGCCCAGCTCGTTGACGTCGAAGAACCGCCGCCAGTTGATATCGTCCGCTGCCGTGCGCCAGCTGGCCAGGCGATAGCTTTGTTGTTCCAGCAGGTGGTGCAGGCGGGCGAAACCTTCGGGCTGGCGGGCGTCGTAGAGGTCGAGGTTCGCTTCGATGGCCTTCAGGGTTTCGGGGTCGCGGGCGGCCTCGATCAGTTCCTGTTTCAGCGCGGCGGCCTGGGGATAGGCGTCCGGCTGGTAGGCCAGGCTGCTGAAGCGATCGGCCAGTGACTTGACGGGCACCAGCTCGCCGTATTCCCGCGGGCAGATCGGGAAGCGATGTTCGTAATGCTCGACGTAGAAGCTGCCGTGCAGCGGGTCGAAGCGCAGCGGCAGGGCACCCGACTGCAGGGCTTCGCCGTAGTCGCTGCCAAGGAACGGCATCAGCAGTTGGCCCTTGAGCAGCGGGTCTGGCGAGTGCCATTGAATGTCGAAGAATTCGCTGTAGGGACTCAGTCGACCCCATTCCAGCAAGTCCAGCCACCACAGATTATCGGCACCGCCGACGGCCATGTGGTTGGACACGATATCGAGGATCAGCCCCATGTCATGTTCGCGCAACGCCGCAACCAATCGCCGCAGCGCCGGTTCGCCGCCCAGCTCGGGATTGACGGTGGTGGGATCGACCACGTCATAGCCGTGCATCGAACCGGCGCGGGCGCTCAGCAATGGCGAGGCGTAGAGGTGGCTGATGCCCAGCTCGGCGAAGTACGGCACCAGCGGCACGGCGTCGTCGAGGGTGAAGCCCTTATGAAATTGCAGGCGCTGGGTAGCCCGAAGCGTCAATGCTTTCATCGGTCACGCTCTTGGGCCTGGATGCGCGCCACGGCCATCAACTCAAGGCGGCGGGCGGCGTTTTCATCATCGAGCAGGGTGGCGGCATCGCCCGACAGGCGGCGGCGCCAGTTCGGGTGGGTATCGGTGGTGCCGGGCAGGTTGGATTGTTCCTCGACCCCCAGGGCGTCCTCCAGCGGCAGCAATACCAAGGGTGCGCGGGTGTGGCCCAGGTAGCGCACGCTGGCGTCGATGACGTGGTCGGTTTCGTTGCGCACTTCGTCGATGAAGTTCTGCGGGTCCTGGCTCAAGGCCTGGCGCAGTGCCTGGCGTTCCCGCAGGCGGTGTTCGCTCCATTGCTCGACGGTGGGTGCATCGATCAGGCCCAACTGGACATTCCAGTCGATATCGCGGCTGTGCCACCAACCGTTGAGGGTCGGCAGGTCGTGGGTGCTGGTGGTGGCCAGCGCGTTGTCCGGCCAATCGAGGATCGGCTTGAACTGGCCGCCGTGGTCTTGTTCGAACAGCAGCACGCGCATCCCAAGGATTGAGCGCGCGATGAGTTTTTCCCGCAGGCCGTCGGGTACGGTGCCGAGGTCTTCACCGAGGACGATGGCCTGGTGGCGGCTCGACTCCAGGGCCAACAGCCGCAGCAGGTCATCCACCGGGTAATACAGGTAGGCGCCGTCCCGTGGCGAGGCGTCCATCGGGATCACCCACAGGCGTTGCAGGCCCATCACATGGTCGATGCGCAAGCCGCCGGCGTGGGCGAAGTTGGCCCGCAGCATTTCGATAAACGCGCGAAAGCCGTTGCGCTTGAGGCCTTCAGGGGAAAACGCGGAGATACCCCAGCCCTGGCCGGCACGGTTGAGGATGTCAGGTGGCGCACCCACGGTCAGTTCCGCCAACAGTTCATCTTGGCGGCTCCAGGCCTGGCTGCCGCCGCCGTCGGCGCCCACTGCGAGGTCGGCGATCAGGCCGACACCCATGCCGCTGCCGCGCGCCGCTTGTTGCGCGCGTTCCAGGCACCGAGCAATCAGCCATTGGCTGAAGGCGTAGAAGCCGATTTCGTCCCGATTGGCTTCGGCAAACTGCACCAGGGCCGGGCTTTGCGGGCTGTGCCAGTCCTCTGGCCAGTGGCGCCAGTCGAGGCTCTCGCCGTTGGCCGCGCGTTCGGCTTGTACGGCTTCGAAGCGGCAGTGGTTTTCCAGGGCTTCACCGCCAGCCTGGCGGAAGCTCAGGAAGTCGGCATGTTGCGGGTGGTCGCCCTGGCGGAAGTCGTCATACAGGGTGCGCAACAGGCGCTGCTTGGCTTTGGCCGCGGCCGGCCAGTCGATCAGGCTTTGTTGCTCAAGGTCATTCAATTCGTCGGCCAGCCCGCTGGCCTCGATGGCAGTTTGCACCGCACGTTCGCCGAGGATGCAGCCGGGGGACGCGTACAGACTGTTGAGGAACAGGCGGCTGGACGGGGAATAGGGGCTGAAGCGCTCGGTGTCGGCGCTGAACATCGCGTGCATCGGGCTGATGGCCAGGGCGTCGGCGCCGCGTTCGGCGGCGGCGCGGGCCAGTTGTTCCAGGGCCTGGGTATCGCCAAAGCCGCCGTCGCCGCTGCGGCGCAGGGAATACAGCTGGGCGCTCAGGCCCCAGGCGCGGGCGGTCTGGGTGTCGACCGCTTCTGCAACGGTGTAGCAATGCGTCGGTGCCACGGCCAGGGTGAAATGCTGGTCGGCAATATGCACTTGTTGGTAGCCGACCGGAATCGAGCCGGGCAACACCGCGTTCTCGTCAAGGCTCAGGTCCAGCACGCTGGAATCTTCGAGGTGAATCTGGCACGGCGTACCGGGGGCGAAGTAGCGCGCCAGGTCCAGGCCGGCGCCGCTGTCGACGGTCATCAGGGGCGGCAGGTGCTTGTCTTGTTGCACGCGTTCGAGGTCCAGCAGGCTGGCTTCGATCTCGGCGTCGCTGTCGGCCGGGTGGCCCAGGCCTTTGAGCACGGCGCGCAGGGCGTCGGGCTTTACATGTTGCGGGCGGCCATTCGCGTCGATCCAATCGACGGCCAGGCCCGCTCGGCTGGCGAGTATTTCCAATTGCGCGTCGCTCAAGGGTGCTCTCCAACAGGGGAATGGGTGAGGCTGACGCGGGCGCTGAGGGGAGCCAATTGTTCGGCCCCGCTGGCCTGCGTCACAAATAGGAGGTGCTCGGCAGCCGGGTAGTTCAGAGAATCGGCGCTCAGGTTGAGGTCGATCTGCAACAGGCTGCCATTGCCCAGGCGCCAGCGCGCCGTGACCGCGCCCTCTGCCAGCACGTGCGCACCCAGGGCCATGCTGCCGGGCAGGTGCGGCACGATATGTTGGTGGCGCAGGCTCAGCAGGTGCCGGTAGAGCTGCGAGTCGCCGCAGTCGGCGAGGGCGGGTGCCGAGCGGCGGAAGGTCTGCAGGGAGTTGGGGTCGGGAATGCGTTCGCGGCGTTCGGGGTCGCTGAACGCGGCAAAGTCGGCAAACTCGTTGCGCCGGCCTTCACGTACCGCCTCGGCCAGTTCGCCGTGATGGTCGGTGAAGAACAGGAACGGCTCCTCGGCGTTGACTTCATCGCCCATGAACATCAGCGGGATCATCGGCGACATCAGCAGCAAGGTCGTCGCGGCGCTCAGGGCCTGGGGCGAACACAGTTGATGCAGGCGTTCGCCCAGGGCGCGGTTGCCGATCTGGTCGTGGTTCTGCAGGAACAGCACAAAGGCGCTGGGCGGCAGGTGCCCGCTGGGCTCGCCGCGCGTGTGGCCGTGGCGCGTGGTGTGGCCCTGGTAGATAAATCCTTCGCTCAGGCAGCGCGCCAGTTTTCCCGTGGGGTCCTGGGCGAAATCGCTGTAGTAGGCGTCGGTTTCGCCGGTGAGCAGCACGTGCAGGGCGTTGTGGCCGTCATCGTTCCACTGGGCGTCGAAACCGCTTTCCAGCAGGCTGGCCTGGTTGAATTCGTTTTCCAGCACCAGCCACACATGCCGCCCCGTGTCGACTTGCTGGCGTACTTTTTGCGCCAGCTCCTGCAGAAATTCGGGATCGTTGATGGCGTGCACGGCGTCCAGGCGCAGGCCGTCGAAGCGGTATTCCAGCAGCCACATCAGGGCGTTGTCGATGAAGAAATCCCGGACCTCCCGGCGATCAAAGTCGATGCCCGCGCCCCAGGGCGTGTGCACGTCTTCGCGAAAGAAACCCTTGGCGTAGGTGCCGAGGTAGTTGCCGTCGGGGCCGAAGTGGTTGTAGACCACATCGAGGATTACCGCGAGGCCATAGTGGTGCGCACTGTCGATCAGCTGTTTGAGCTGCTCGGGCGAACCGTAGGAGGATTGGGGAGCGTAGGGCAGGACACCGTCGTAACCCCAGTTACGTTCGCCGGGGAATTGCGCGATGGGCATCAGCTCAATGGCGGTGACCCCCAGTTCGGCGAGGCGCGGCAGTTGTTTCTCGACCTCGGCGTAGCCCCCCAGTACGCCCATGTGTATCTCGTAGATCACCGCTTCGTGCCACGGCCGGCCTTGCCAGTGGCTTTGGCGCCACTGATAGGCCAGGGGGTCGACCACCACGCTGAAGCCGTGAACGTCCGTGGCCTGTGCCCGGGAAGCCGGGTCGGGAACGTCCTGTTCGCCGTCGATGTTGTAGCGGTAGCGGGTGCCCGGCGGGCATTGCAGCTGCACCACAAACCAGCCATCGGCCTGGGGCAGCATCGCTACCGATTTTCCTTCCTCAAATTCAACGCTGACATAAAACGCGTCTGGCGCCCATAACGCGAAGCGGGTGTGTTCCGCATCCAGCATGATCGCGCCGTGGGGCCAGGTTTCCAGAGTCCGTGACGGCATCTATGAAGACCTCTTTTTACTGTTTCCCCGATCTTCCCAGCGCTTTCGCTACCAGTTTCTCATAAAGTTCGGCATAGGGTTCCACTGCCTGGCACCAGTTGAACGGTGCGGCCATAGCCCGGCAACGCATGGCGTTGAGCAAGCCTGGGAAGGCGAAGACCTTGAACGCGCGGCTCAGGGCCGCTTCGTAGCTTTCGACAGTGGATTCGTTGAACAGGAAGCCGGTGACGCCATCCTCAATGGTGTCGGCCAGGCCGCCGGTGTTGCGTGCAACCGGCAACGAGCCGAAGCGCTGGGCGTACATCTGGCTCAGGCCGCAGGGTTCGTAACGGGATGGCATCAACAGGAAGTCGCTGCCGGCGAACATGCGGCGCGCGTCGGTCTCGTTAAAGCCGATGCGCACGCCGATCTGGCCGGGAAAGCGCAGGGCCAGGGCACGCATGGCTTGTTCTTCTTCCGGCTCACCACGACCGATGATCGCGATCTGGCCGCCATTTTCGACGATGAAACTGGCGACCGCCTCGGTCAGGTCCAGGCCTTTCTGGTAGACCAGGCGCGATACCACGGCGAACAGCGGGCCGGTGGAGTCGTGCAAGCCAAACAGGTTGCGCACATGGGCGGCGTTCTGTGCCTTGCCTTCCCAGTCACCAATGTTGAAAGGGTGGGTCAGGTGCGGGTCGGTGGACGACTCCCAGCTTTCATCAATGCCGTTGGGAATGCCGCTGAGCAAGCCTTGCTGGGTCTTGCTGGCGAGGAAGCCATCCAGACCGCAGCCAAATTCGGGGGTGGTGATTTCCTGGGCGTAGGTGGCGCTGACCGTGGTGATATGGCTGGAATACGCCATGCCGGCCTTGAGGAATGACAGCTTGCCGTAGAACTCCATGCCTTCTTGCTGCAAGGCGTGTTCGGGAATCCCCAGTTCCGGGCACGAGGCGAGGCTGACCACGCCCTGGTAGGCGAGGTTATGAATGGTGAACAGCGTTGGAGTGCGTGACCCACGCCAGTGCATATAGGCTGGCGCCAGGCCTGCTGGCCAGTCATGGGCGTGCACCAGGTCCGGGCACCAGTGGATCTGCGCCAGGTTGGCGGCAATATCGGCGGCGGCCAGGCCCAGGCGGGCGAAGCGGATATGGTTGTCGGGCCAGTCGCGGCCGTTGTTGGCGCCGTAGGGCGTACCTTCGCGCTCGTAAAGCTCGGGGCAGATCAGCACGTAGATAACCAGGCCGTCCTTGAGGTCCATGCGCCCGATCTTGCACGGTGGCAGCGCGGCGTGGCCCCCCAGCTCACCGATGATATGAATCGGGTTGTCGCTGTCCAGCACCTGCGGGTAGCCGGGGATCAGCACGCGCACATCGTGCAGGTGCGCCATGGCGCGGGGCAGTGCGGCGGAAACGTCGCCCAGGCCGCCGGTTTTCACCAGGTCGGCCAGTTCGGAAGTGACAAACAGCACTTTTTTGCGATTGGGATTCACACGTGGGACCGGCCGCACCGTGTTGGGAAGGTCGGCCAATGAGGTCGGCCCGCCAACCGGCTGACTAAAACGCTCTCCCTGAGTATCTACAGCGGCACTGATCATAGTTCTCTCCCGAGTTTTGGTCGGCTGATGGCATATGGCAATCAGCGAAGGTTGACCGCGTCCTGCGGCCAGGCGCACAAGCGCTACACAGACTGGCAAGCCTTATGCCAGTTGTGCTGGAGTCTTAAATAGAGTGGATGGACGGGCGTTCGGTGGGAACCGTCAGCACTCGCCTTACCTTAAACCTGACCTGTGGCAGAGTTGGAAAGTTTCGATTTTTTGCGGGGTTTTTGTTTTGGATCGGACCCATCGGTCATGAGTCTAGGACAGATCCCAGAGCCCGTGGGGTCTGTGGGGTATTTTTGTAGGACAAATTTTTTTCATGAGCCCGGTAGCAGCTGTCGAGCGCGCTCCGGTTCAGGATCGGCAGTGCGCCCGACGCAGCCTCGCTGAGGCTCGACAGCTGCTACGGGGGGGAGTGGGAGGTGAAATGTGTGCACTAGCTTAGTGCGCGAACGGGCACTCCTTTGGCCCACGCTTGGATGTCTTCGATCATCTGCTGGTAGAACTGGCGGTAGTTCTGCTCGCTGACGTACCCCACATGAGGGGTGGCCAATACGTTGGGCAACTGGCGGAATGGATGCCCGGCTGGCAGCGGCTCCTGGGCGTACACGTCCAGTGCTGCGCCCGCCAGCCGGCCATTGGCCAGGGCGTCAATCAAGGCGGCCTCATCGACAATCGGCCCGCGTGCCGTGTTCACCAGATGCGCTGTAGGTTTCATCCAGCCCAACGCCTCAGCGTCCACCAGCCCGCGGCTGCGGTCGCTGAGCACCAGGTGAATCGACAACACGTCCGCCTGTTCAAACAACTCGCGCTTGCTGACCCAGGTCACGCCGCTTTCGGCAGCGCGCTCTGGGGTAAGGTTTTCGCTCCAGGCAATCACGCGCATGCCGAACGCCTGGCCAAATTTGGCGACCTTCTGGCCAATGCTGCCCAGCCCGAGAATCCCCAGGGTCTTGCCGTACAAATCGCCGCCCAGGCCCACTTGCCAACCCCCGGCGCGCAGGGAATTGGCTTCGGCCAGCAGGTTGCGGGTGGAGGCCATGATCAGCGCCCAAGTCAGTTCCGGGGCGGCGTGCTTGTAACTGTCAGTGCCGCCTACCTGGATACCCAGGGCCTTGGCCGCAGGAATGTCGATGGCGGCGTTGCGCATGCCGCCGGTCACCAGCAACTTGAGCCTGGGCAAGCCTTGCAACAGAACCCGGTCGAAGGTGGTGCGTTCGCGCATCACGCAGATCACCTCGAACCCCTGCAAACGCTCGATCAACGTGGCGGTGTCCGCCGGGTAATCGTGGAGGAAGTGCACCTGGCCGACCGACGCCAGGACTGACCAGTCCACCACGCCACTGGCCACATTCTGCCAATCATCAATCACTGCGATCTGTACCGACATTCACGCATGCCTCGAAAAAGGTTGGATTAAAGGGCGTTCAGCCCTTGCAACAGTGCCTTGTGAAACTGTGCCGGCTCTTCCATTTGCGGTGCATGGCCCAGACCCGGGAATTCCACCAGGGTGGCGTGGGGAATCAGCTTGGCCACTTTCTTGCCCAGCACCGCGTAGTTGCCGAGCTTCGCCTTGACCGCCGGTGGCGCCAGGTCTTTGCCAATGGCGGTGTTGTCGGAAGTGCCGATCAGCAGCAGGGTGGGCATCTGCAGGTCCTTGAACTCGTAGTACACCGGCTGGGTGAAGATCATGTCGTAAATCAGCGCCGAGTTCCACGCCACCTGGGTGTGGCCGGGGCCTTTGTTCATGCCGGCGAGCATATCGACCCAGCGGTCGTATTCAGGCTTCCAGCGGCCGACGTAGTAGGTGTCGAGCTCGTATTTGCGGATGCCTTCGGCGGTCAGTTTCAACTCGCGCTCGTACCATTGGTCAACGCTGCGGTAGGGCACGCCGATGGCCTTCCAGTCTTCCAGGCCAATCGGGTTTACGAGGGCAAGTTGTTCGGTTTGCTGCGGATAGAGCAGGGCGTAGCGTGTGGCAAGCATGCCGCCAGTGGAATGGCCGAGCAGGGTAGCCTTCTGAATACCAAGTTTTTCCAGGAGTTGATGGGTGTTGATCGCCAGTTGCTGGAAGCTGTACTGGTAATTGTCCGGCTTGCTGGAGGTGCAGAAACCGATCTGGTCGGGAGCGATCACCCGGTAGCCGGCGTCGCTCAGGGCCTTGATCGATTCATCCCAGGTGGCGCCGCAGAAGTTCTTGCCGTGCATCAGCACGATGCTGCGCCCGTTGGCCTTGCCCTTGGCCGGCACGTCCATGTAGCCCATCTGCAGGGATTTGCCCTGGGACTGGAAGGTGAAGTGCTCTACCGGGTACGGGTATTGGAAGCCTTGCAGCTCGGGGCCGTAGGTCGGACCTTCTTCGGCGGCGAAGGCGGGCAGGGCGCTGCCGAGCAACAGGCTGGCGACGCACAGAGAGCGGATCTTGGACATGGTTAGAGCTCCGGGAACAGTGCCCGGATGCTGTGGCGAGGGGATTAACGGGAGATTAAATCCAGTGCAGGGTGAGCATGGCCAGTACCCCGTAGCGCGCCCCTTTGGCCAGGGTCACCAGCACCAGGAACCGCCAGAACGGTTCGCGCATGACCCCGGCCACCAGGGTCAGCGGGTCGCCAATGATCGGCACCCAACTGAGCAGCAACGACCAATGGCCCCAGCGCTGGTAGTGGGTACGGGCCTTTTCCAGGTGCCTGGGGCTGACCGGAAACCAGCGTCGATCCTTGAAGCGCTCGACCGAGCGGCCCAGCAGCCAGTTGACCACCGAGCCCAATACGTTGCCGGCCGTTGCAACCCCGAGCAGCAACCACAGGCTGTAGTGCCCGCTGATCAACAGCCCCACCAGCACCGCCTCCGATTGCATCGGCAACAGCGTGGCGGCGCCGAAGGCGGCGAAAAACAGTCCCAGGTAACCGGCAAGCATCAATCAGCGTGCCGGATAGTCAGCCACTACCACGTCTTCGCCATCGCGAGTCAGGCCGATGACCTGATAGGCATCGCTGCTGCCGTCCATCTCCATGCCAGGCGAGCCCATGGGCATGCCTGGCGCCGCAATGCCCAGCAAGTCGTCGCGCTTGCGCAGGGCCAAGACCTGGTCGGCTGGCACATGGCCTTCGACGAACTTGCCGTCGATCACGCCGGTATGGCAAGACGCCAGGCGCGGCGCCACGCCCAGGCGTTGCTTGACCTCGCTCATGTTGCTTTCCACATGGTCGTTGACCTTGAACCCGTTGCTCTCCAGGTGGGCAATCCACTTTTTGCAGCAACCGCAGTTGGCATCACGGTGCACGTCAATCGGGATCAGCTCGGCAGCCTGGGCCAGGGTGCTGATGAGCAGCGCCGCCAGCACGGCCAGTCGTAGGGTAGTTTTCATCATCATCTCGTCAGATAAAGGGCAACAGCCGGGCATTCTCCGCGCTTTTTAAAAAAGGGTTTCCCGGGAGTGTTACGAGGTTTTACGAAAAACCGACAGCACCAGAATAACCGCCTGGTGCTGTCGGAAAACTGAGAGGGAAATGACGGTTTTGTCAGGCTGGCGGGGATTCCAGGCGCTGCTTGAGCTGATCAAGGGCCTGGTTGGACAGTGCGATCATGCGCTCATGCAGGGTGGTCAGTTGCAGTTCGGTTTCATAGGTGAGGATGCGCTTGAACAGCGTGCCGTTGCCCTGTACTTGCAGCAGATAATGAATACAGCCATCGACCGCCAATGAGGTGAACGCGGTCTTGAACTCCCGCGGTCGCTGCGCAATCTGCACGCGATAGCTCATGGGAACCCGCACACCCAGCAGGTCGATGGTTTCAGTGAAACGATGACCGGCAGGCAATGAGCCGGCGATACCGGTGTCGGCGCCCAGGGATGTCGGATGCCATTCATGCCAGCGATCCGGTTGGGTAACGTAGTCGTAAACATCGTCGATAGAGGCTTGTATATAGCGTTCCTGACTGATCCGCTCCAGACGGATCGGGTGCTCAACTGCGTGCATGACACACCTCCTGTGTGGCGGAGCGAACTGTCAGAATAGTCCGGCTCCCGCGCATTGCACGGGAGCTTTCAGGCTATTTTTTCAACGCACCTTGAAGCGACCCATCAATGCAATAACCCGGCCATTGGCATCCAGCAGGCTCTGGGTGTTGTGCTCCGTGGCGTGGCCGCTTTGCACCAGCTCTTCGACCATGTGGCGGATGTGCACCATGCTGCGGTTGATTTCCTCGGTCACTGCGCTTTGCTGTTCGGCGGCGGTGGCGATCTGGGTGCTGAGGTTGTTGATATGGCTGACGGAGCCGGCCATCTCGTCCAATCCTGTGTTCACCCGGGCCGTGGCGTCAGCCGCAGACTGGCAGCTGGCCTGGGTGGCTTCCATGGCCGTCACCGAGGAACTCACGCCCGTGGTCAGGCGCGCCAGCATCTCATTGATCTGCGAGGTGCTGGCCTGGGTGCGGGCGGCGAGGGCGCGGACTTCGTCGGCCACCACCGCAAAACCCCGGCCTTGTTCGCCGGCCCGGGCGGCTTCGATGGCCGCGTTGAGTGCCAGCAGGTTGGTCTGGCCGGCGATGGCGCCGATCACGCCGAGGGTTTCGGTGATGCGGGCGGCATCCTGGCGCATGTTTTCCACGGTGTGGGTGGCGCTGGAGACCTCGCCGATCAACGCGCTGACGCTGCGGGAAGCTTCCCCGACCACCACCCGCGAACGGTCGGCGTGCTCATTGGCGCGCTGGGTGAACGCAGCCGTTTCGGCGGCGTTCTCGGCCACGGTGTCGGCGGTGGAACTCATCTCGGTGATGGCCGTGACGGTCTGGTCGGTTTCCGAGGCATGGCGCACCAGGATCTGGTTGGTCTGGGCCGACGTCTGCTGCAATTGCGCCAGGCTCGACGACATGGCGCCGGTGGCCAGGGTCACTTCTCCGATCATGTTTTGCAGGTAGACGATAAAGCGGTTCACCGAATGGCCAATCGCCCCCAGTTCATCCTCGGCGCGGATGGTGATGCGCCGGGTCAGGTCGGCATCGCCGTTGGACAGTGCGTCGATATTGGTCTTCAGCGCGGTCATCCGGTGCACCAGCTGGCGGATGGCGTACACCGCCAACAGCACCAACAGCAGGATCATCGGGATTTGCAGCATCGCCAATGTGCCCAGTACGTCATCACGTTGGGCGGTGATCAGCGAAGTCGGCAGCGCAGTAGCGAGGAACCACGGCGTGCCCTCGATCGGGCGCATGAAGAACGTGCTGGCCACGCCCTGGTTGTCGAACTCGCTGCGTTGCAGGGTTTGATCACGATGGGCCAGGCCGGCGCTGACTTGGGCGGCAAAGGCCGAGGTGCCGGTCAATTCGCTGATGTTCTTCAACACCACGGGGCCGCTGATGCGCGTGCTGTTGCTGATGATCTTGCCGTCGCCTTCGACGATCAGCATTTGCCCGCCGAGGTCTTTTTCCTTGCTGGCCACCAGGTCGTTGAAGAAGCCCAGGGTCACGTCGATGGTGGCGACGCCATAGGCTGCGCCGTCACGCTGGATCGCCATCGCGCAGTTGGTGCGTGGCTCCTGGCTGGCGTCATCCTTGTAGGCCGCCGCCCAGGCGCACTGGCCGCGGGGCGAAGCGAGGCCGCCCTTGTACCAGCTCTGGTCGTAGTAGTTGGGGGCCGCGTCGCTGTTCCAGAAGGTATTCACCGCCAGCTTGCCCGAGGCATCGCGGTGCCAGAAGGTGCTGTGCTTGTTGCGTCCCGGGGTGCGTTGGTTGGGCAGGGGCCAGATGCCGCCGCCGAACACTTTCAATTCGCCGTACTGGTCCACCAGGCCTGGCAGCACCTTGTCGATGGCGTCGCTGTCCAGCAGCGTGATGGTTTGGGTGATGCTGCGTTGCTGGGCCTGAACCTTGTTCAGTTCGCCCTGGATCTGCTCGGCCACTTCGGCAATGCGATTGAGGGCCACCTGTTCTTCGGTGTGGCGCAGCTTGGGGGCCACCAACTGTCCGATGCCCACCACCGTCAAGACGAATAACAACAGGACGAACAGCACCAGGAACAGGGTGTAGCGGGCTTGGATAGAGCGCAATGAGGGCATGGGGTCGTCCTTACGAAGCGTTTATTGTGCGACGCGGCTTTGTTAGAGCTTCGAAGGGCTATCGGCTTGGGACGGGCGAGCTTGAGGCACTATCGTGCAAGAAAACCCAGGGCAGGGATTTAAGGCGCGGAGCTGGCGAGCCAGCCCCGATCCGGCGTGGCAGGATTATTTGTCCAGCATCTGCATGACCGCTTCCGGGTAGCGCAGCCCGGCTGTGGCGTTGGCCGGGAAGATGGCCTCCAGCGCCGCCAACTCGGTCGGGCTGAGCTTGACCTCCAGTGCCGCGACGTTCTCTTCCAGGTATTTGCGTTGCTTGGTCCCCGGGATCGGGATCAGGTAATCCCCTTGCGCCAGCACCCAGGCCAACGCCAGTTGCCCGGCGGTCACGCCCTTGTCGGCGGCCAGGGCTTGTACCTGTTTCACCAGCAGCAGGTTCTTCGCGAAGTTTTCACCCTGGAAACGCGGGCTGAACCGGCGATAGTCATCCGCCGCAAAGTCATCCGGGCTTTTCAGCGCGCCGGTCAGGAAGCCGCGGCCCAGTGGGCTGTAGGGCACAAACGCGATTCCCAGGCGTTGGCAGGCCGCGAGGCAACCGTTGTCTTCCTGGTCGCGGCTCCATAACGAATATTCGCTTTGCAGGGCGCTGATGGGATGCACCTTGTGAGCGCGCTCCAGGGTAGCCGCCGACGCTTCACTCAAGCCCAGGTAACGCACCTTGCCTTGCTTGACCAACTCGGCCATGGCGCCAACGGTTTCTTCAATCGCCACTTCGGGGTCGATGCGGTGCTGGTAATACAGGTCCAGGGTTTCCACGCCCAGGCGCTTCAAGGTGCCGTCGATGGCCTCGCGAATGTATTCCGGGCGGCCGTTGACGCCACGCAGTGCCGGGTTCGCCGGGTCGCGCACGATGCCGAACTTGCTGGCGAGGAACACCTGGTCGCGCTTGCCGGCGATGGCCTTGCCAATCAGTTCTTCGTTGGTATGGGGGCCGTACATGTCGGCGGTGTCCAGCAGGTTGATCCCCAGCTCCAGGGCGCGGTGCAGAGTGGCGATGGCTTCGGTGGTATCGGTGCCGGTGGTGTAGAAATCGGTCATGCCCATGCAGCCGAGGCCGATGGCGGACACCTGGGGACCATTTTTACCGAGTTGACGTGTGTGCATGGGTCCAGCTCCTGTGTGGGAAGGCCTCCATTGTTGCCCTCGACAAAAGCGGGATAAACCGGCTAAAACCGCTATCACTATTATGAAATTCTAAATAATCCCTGAAGGAAACCGGCCCGTGGACCGTTTTAATGCGATGCGAGTGTTCGTACGGATTGTCGAACTGGGCGGGTTTGCCAAGGCGGCTGACAGCCTGCAACTGCCGCGTGCCTCGGTGACCATCCTGATCAAGCAACTGGAGGCGCACCTGGGGGTGCAACTGTTGCAGCGCACCACGCGCCAGGTCAGCCCGACCCTGGACGGCGCCGCTTACTACCAGCGTTGCGTGAGCCTGTTGGCGGACCTTGAGGAAACCGAGGCGGTGTTCTCCACCAGCCGGCGCAACCCGCGCGGCACGTTGCGCATTGATATGCCGTCGGGGATCGGGCGCTTCCTGGTAATTCCGGCAATGCCCGAGTTCACCACGCGTTACCCGCAGATCGATCTGGAAATCGGCCTCAATGACCGCCCGGTGGACCTGATCCGCGAAGGCGTGGATTGCGTGTTGCGCGGCGGCCTGGCGCTGGACGAGTCGCTGGTGGCCCGGCCGCTGGCGATGATGGATCAGGTGACCTGCGCCAGCCCCGGCTACTTGCAGCGGTTCGGCGTGCCATCGACGCTGGATGAGTTGGCCGGCCATCAAGTGGTGGAGTATTTCTCCAGCACCAGCGGCAAACGCTATGGCCTGGAGTTTCAGATCGGCAGCGACATCCGCTTGGTCGACCTGCCCAAGCAAGTGGCGGTCAACAGTGCCGATGGTTACCTGGCGGCCTGTGAGGCGGGTTACGGCCTGGTACAGACGCCGTACTACCACGCCGTTCGCCAGTTGGAAGCGGGCACGCTGGTGGAGGTGCTGGCGCATCAGCCGCCGCCCAGGTTACCGCTGACGGCGCTGTACCCGCCGCATCGCCAGCTGTCGCAACGGGTGCGGGTGTTTGTCGATTGGCTGGTGGAGTTGTGTGCCCGGCCGGGCAATGGGTTGCAGCGTCAACCTTGAGCCTTGCGGTAGGCGCCGGGCTGGAAGCCGGTGACCTTATGGAAGGCCCGGGTAAACGCCGCCACCGATTGATAACCCACGGCGAGGGACACGTCCGCTACGGTCTGGTCCTGCTTGAACAGTTGGCAGGCGTGGCGCACACGCATCATCAGCAGCACTTGCCCCGGCGACTGCCCGCACAGTTCATTGAAGCGCTTGAAGAACGCCGAGCGCGACAGGCCGGTGCAGGCCGCCATGCTTTCCAGGGTCCAGGGCTCGGCCGGGCGTGCGATCAACTGCTCCAGCAGGTTGGCAAATGCCGGTTGCCGAGCCAGCGCCGCCAGGCCGCCGAGGTCGGTGTTGTCCAGCACTTGCTGGCGCAGCACATACAGGAACAGCAGGTGGCAGAGGCGCTCCAGCAGGGCGGGCGAGGGCGCCGGCGTGCGCTCGCATTCCTGCAGGATCAGTTCGAACAGGTTGCGCGCGGCGGTCAGCGATGGGTCACCGGCCCGCAGGATGATCCAGGCGGGCAGGGTGTCGACAATCATCGCCGACAGCCCGGACTGGAAGTGAAAGAACCCGCACACCAGGCCCACGCCGTCACTGGCTTGGCTGTCCAGTGGCAGCATCGGTTTGCGCGGGCATTCCTGGGCGCCGGTGGCGGTGCCATCGCTGGACAAGCGGTACGCCAGGTCCCGCAGCAGGAAGACTGCATCGCCGTTGTTCAATGGGTAAGGGGTCGAGTCGCCGTCGATGTGCATCCAGCATTGCCCTTGCACCACCAGATGAAAACTCGCGCTTGCCAGGCCATGGGTGCTGGCGTGCCAGTCGCCGCAGTAACGCCCGACGTGAAACAGGCTGGTGTTGAGTTCAAGGCTATCTAATAACCAATCGACGAGTGAACTGGACGAATTCATCTAACGGAAAGACTCTAGAGCAAGTAATCGCTACTTTAGACTATTGAGCGGATTTTTTATAACCAACAGACTTGGTACACGAATCCATGAGGAGACCACTCCATGTCCCGCGTACCGATGCTAACCCTGGAAACCGCTCCTGAGGCGGCCAAGCCCTTTCTGGAAAATGCCCTGAAGGGTTCCGGGTTCATCCCCAATCTGTTGGCGGTGCTGGCCAACGCCCCGGCAGCCCTGGAAACCTACATCACCGTGTCGGGCCTGAACGCCAAGTCTGACCTGAGCCTGGCCGACCGCGAAGTGGTGCAACTGATTGCCGCCACCAATCACGGTTGCGATTTCTGCGTCGCCGGGCACACTGCCGTAGCGCGCAACAAGGCCAAGCTGCCGGAAGACGTGATCGACGCCCTGCGCCAGCGCGGCGAACTGCCCAACGAGCGTTATGAGACACTGGCCGCGTTCACCCGTGAAGTGATCGCCACCCGCGGTGATGTCAGCGACGCCGGCTACACCGCGTTCCGTGAGGCAGGCTACACCGACGGTCATGCCCTTGAGGTTATTCTGGGTGTGAGCCTGGCCACCCTGTGCAACTTCGCCAACGTGTTTGCCCGTACCCCGTTGAATCCGGAACTGGCGCAATACCGTTGGGAAAAACCGGCTAGCTGAAGGCGCGCAAGCGTTCGCGATGGTAAACATGCTGCAACAAGGAGAAACATGAATGCTTGACCCAATCTTGAGCCGTTGGCTCGATGTTCAAGCGCAGGCCCTGGATGTGGGCAGTTGCGATCCGCAGGAAGTGCTGCCACGGCTGGCAGAGGCCAATGTATTACGTATCGGTGTGCCCAAGGACCTCGGTGGCCTGGGCGGCGATGTCACCGGCGCGGTGGAAGCTATCGCCGACGTAGCGAGCCATTCCCTGGCGTCGGCGTTTGTGTGCTGGGGCCAACGCTCGTTTATCGAATACCTGCTGCAAAGCCCGAACCAGCGCCTGCGCGAGCAACTGCTGCCGGACCTGCTGAGCGGCAAGCTGGCCGGGGCGACCGGGCTGTCCAACGCGATGAAGTTTTTGTCTGGCATCGAGTCGCTGCAAATCAGCGCCGAGCCGACCGACGACGGCTGGAACCTCAATGGCCGCCTGCACTGGGTGACCAACCTGCGCAAGAACGGGTTTGTGGTGGCTGCCGCCATCGAGCATGCCCAGGGCGGCGCGCCGTTTATCCTGGCGATCCCGGACTCGGTGTCCGGCCTGCAACGTTCCCGCGACCTGGAACTGCTGGGCCTGCAATCGAGCAATACCGCGGCCCTCGGCTTTGAAGCCGTGGAGCTGAGCCGCGACTGGTTGTTGCATGAGGATGCACGCAAGTTCCTGCCGGCCGTGCGCCCGGCGTTTCTGGGCTTGCAATGCGGCATGTCCATCGGCCTGGCGCGGCGCTCGCTGGCGGAGGTGGCCAATCACCTGGGCTCCAGCCGCACCGTATTGCGTGAAGAGCTGGAAGTGTTGCGTACCTCCTTGGAACAGGCGGTCAACGACCTGAAGAAAGGCCTGCTGGCCGGCCGCTTCGGCACTGAGCCGGTACCGTTGTTCCGCCTGCGCATCGCCCTCGCGGAAATCGCTGCCAGCGCTGTGCAACTGGAGCTGCAAGCCAGCGGCGGCAAGGCCTACCTGACGGCCCACGGCAGCGGTTTTGCCCGGCGCTGGCGCGAGTCGGCATTTGTGCCGATCGTGACCCCGAGCCTGGTGCAGTTGCGCACCGAGTTGAACCGTCAGGCCAATCTATGAGCCAGGCGGTATTGCACGCCCAGGGAATTTGCCTGGGCTATGCGGGCAATTCGGTGCTGGAAGGTTTCGACCTGCAATTGCAGCCCGGCGAAGTGGTGTCGATCCTCGGCCCCAGCGGCGTTGGCAAGTCCAGCCTGCTGCGGGTGCTCGCCGGTTTGCAAGCGCCCCAGGGCGGCAGCATCCGCCTGTTGGGCGAGCCGTTGAATGGCCCGCACCCGCGGGTGGCGGTGGCGTTCCAGGACCCCAGCCTGCTGCCGTGGCTGAGCCTGGAAAAGAACGTCGCCTTCGGCCTGGACTTTGCCCGCCAGCCGCACCTCAGCCCTGAAGAACGTCGCAGCCGGGTCGACCATGCGATCCACGCCGTAGGCCTGGAACACGCCCGCCAGCAATTCCCGGCGGCGCTGTCCGGCGGCATGGCCCAGCGCACGGCGCTGGCGCGTTGCCTGGCCCGCCAGCCGCAGGTATTGCTGCTGGACGAGCCCTTCGGTGCCCTGGATGAAGTGACCCGTGCCGACATGCAGCACCTGCTGCTCAAGGTCAATCGCGAGCAAGGTTCGGCGGCGGTGCTGATCACCCACGATATCGACGAAGCGCTGCTGTTGTCCGACCGGATTCTGCTACTGGGTAACCGCCCGGCGCGGACCCTCGGCGAATGGCGCATCGACTTGCCGCAACCGCGGGAAGAACAGGTGGAAGCCATCGGCACCCTGCGCATCGAGATTCTCAAAACCCTACGGCGGGCGAGCCGCACTGACCCCCAACCCCCTGAACTGCTGGAGCCTTGCCATGTGTCTGGATGACCTCACTCACTCGCGCCGTGACTTTCTCAAACTCTCGGCCGTGCTCAGTGCCGCCGGAGCCTTGCCACTGCTGAGCAGCTTGCAGGCCCGGGCGGCCAGTGAGCCGGACGCACCGGTACGCATCGGCTATTTGCCGATCACCGACGCCACGCCGTTGCTGGTGGCCCACAACAATGGCCTGTTCGAGGCCGAAGGCATCAAGGCCGAGCGCCCGGTGCTGCTGCGCAGTTGGGCCCAGGTGATCGAGGCGTTCATTTCCGGGCAGGTCAACGTGATTCACCTGCTGTCGCCGATGACCGTATGGGCGCGGTATGGCAGCAAGGTCCCGGCCAAGGTCGTGGCCTGGAACCATGTGGGTGGCTCGGGTTTGACCGTATCCCCAGGCATTACCGATGTGAAGCAACTGGGCGGCAAGTCGGTGGCGATTCCGTTCTGGTACTCGATCCACAACGTGGTGGTGCAGCAGCTGTTCCGCGACAACGGCCTGACCCCGGTGGCCCGCGCCGCCGGGAGTGCGATTGCCGCCAACGAGGTCAACCTGATCGTGTTGCCGCCCTCGGACATGCCGCCGGCCCTGGCCAGCAAGCGCATCGACGGCTACATCGTCGCCGAGCCGTTCAACGCCCTGGCGGAAAACCTCAACGTGGGCCGGGTGCAGCGCTTTACCGGCGACGTGTGGCGCAACCATGCGTGCTGCGTGGTGTTCATGCACGAGCATGACCTGACCAACCGCCCGGAATGGTCGCAGAAGGTGGTGAATGCAATCGTCAAGGCCCAGGTCTGGACCCGCGACAACCGTGAAGAGGCGGTGAAGCTGCTGTCCAAGGACGGCGAGAACCGCTACACCCCGCATGCCGAACCAGTGCTGCGCAAAGTCCTGGCGCCGGCTGCCAGCGACCGTGCGGCTTACCTGGCTGACGGCGCGATCCAGCACGCCAACTGGGATGAGCATCGCATCGACTTCCAGCCGTATCCATTCCCCAGCTACACCGAGGAGCTGGTACGCCGCCTGAAAGACACGCTCATCGAGGGCGACAAGAAATTCCTCGCCGACCTGGACCCCGCGTTTGTCGCCAAGGACCTGGTGGACGACCGCTTCGTGCGCAATGCGATCGCGGCGGTGGGCGGCATGAAGACCTTCGGCTTGCCTGAGGGCTTTGAGCGAAACGAGGAGATTGGCGTTTGAACAACGGCAAAACCTTGGGGTTGCCGGGCTGGTTGCTTGGCTTGAGCGGGTTGGCGGGGTTGTTGTTGCTCTGGTGGCTGGGGGTGAAGGTCTTTGGCAGCGCGGACGGTTTGTCTGCGCGGTTTTCGCTGTCGGCGACCCTCGCCAGCCTGTGGGAGTTGCTGGGCCGCAGCGAGCTGTACCTGAACATAGCCGTGAGCCTCAAGCGGATCTTCGTCGGGCTGTTCCTGGCATTGCTGATTGGTGTACCGCTGGGCTTGCTGGTGGGCAGTTCGCGCAAGCTGGAGGCGGCGACCACGCCGGCGTTCCAGTTTCTGCGGATGATCTCGCCGCTGTCGTGGATGCCCATCGTGGTGATGTTGATGGGCGTGGGCGACCAGCCGATCTACTTCCTGCTGGCGTTCGCAGCGGTGTGGCCGATTCTGCTGAATACGGCGGCGGGTGTGCGTCAGCTCGATCCGCGCTGGTTGCAACTGAGCAAGAGCCTGAGCGCCACGCGCTGGGAAACCTTGCGCCGGGTGATTATTCCCGGGGTGATGGGGCACGTGCTGACCGGCGTGCGCCTGGCCATCGGGATCCTGTGGATCGTGCTGGTGCCGTGCGAGATGCTCGGGGTCAGTGCCGGGCTGGGTTATTACATCCTCGACACTCGCGACCGGCTGGCCTACTCGGAGCTGATGGCGATGGTGCTGCTGATCGGCTTGTTGGGGTTTGCCCTGGATGCGTTTGCGCGCTGGTTGCATCAGCGCTGGGTGCATGGAGGGTGAACACCTCATGCAAAGGCTCGGAGGCTTTCCGGGCCTTTGCGATGTGCTCAGGGTTTCACGTAGATGCGCAGGTCGCCTGGAATATCGTTGGGCTGTAATGGCCGGTTCGGGTCTGGCGCAGGGTTTTTTGCTTTAAGCCCGATGCTGCTGTGGGTCATGTTCCTGTTGTCAAAAACCCCGATGCCGATGCTTTCCGTCAGTTCCGCCAGGCCCGGAACACCTTCGGAGGTGTTCATGTGCGCGCTCCCCACTAACGCGACCCACTTTTCGGTGCCGGAGTTTGCCTGGATGGTTTCCGCAGCGTAGTAGTTGAACTCCTTGAGCCGCTTTTCAGAGTTGACGCCAGTGCGGGTGCGATCACGGGATTTGTCGTGTCTATGTCGCGTCAGATAATAGTGATCAAGGGGTAAAAGCTCTATTCCATTGTCTTCAAATTTTTTCTTGAGTTGCTCCAGTGTTGGATTCGTGCGGCGAGTGTTGCTGTTTCCGAGCATTCCGATTCCATCATCAACGGGGCCACCGATGTAGTCGATATACCCTTCGAAATAGACTTTTTTGACACCCTGGCTTTTTAGCGTATCGACGTTGTCGAACAGCATTTTAAAGCTGGCCATCTGCGAGTGAGACTCTCCAAACACCACGCCGTTTGATGCTTTCAATGCCTCCGTGATCAGATCGGCTGCGGGGATCGGTACGGGGATATCGGGGATTGTAGGGCGCGGCGGAAGGCCTCCATCCTTGATCGCCTCATAATAGTCCTCCATTTCCACCCGAAACTTATCCAGCGTTGCCTGGCGGGTGTCGAGCTTGAAATGGTCGACTTCGAGCCTTCCTTTCAAACTTTCCACGTATTGGCCCTCGGGTAACGGCTTCCTGATTCGAGGTGGGCGGTTGACGGTGTTTGTCGGGTTAAACCGGTGAGTGCTCTTGCTCGAAGCGGCATAGGCGTTGGGGGAGGGCTCCAGCGTATCAGCGCTACTGAACGCTTGCAGGGGGCTGCCGTACGGCTGGTGCGTTTGTGCGTCGAAAGCGTACCACTTGCCCTTGATCTGCACCGCGCTGCCCTCGACCGTCTGCTCGCCCATCTGGAATGAGCCGGTAGCGGCTGCGTCATATCGAGTGCCGGCGGCGGCAAGCTCGCTGTTGCTCGCTGTACCCTTGAGCGTTTTCAAGCCCTGGGTGGCTGCGTTTGCGCCGTCGATGGCGAGTTTTCCCGCGCCGACTACCAGGTCGCCAAGTCCGCTCAGCGGATTGAGTTCCGAGAGTGCGGTAACCCCGAAAATCTTGCTCAGCTTGAGGGCTTTGCTGGCCGCGCTGCTGGCAGTGCTCAGGGTTTTTCCGACCTTCGCGGCGACGCCTGCACCTGCCGTGAGAAAGCCGAACGCATCAAATGCCAGGTCGGAGAACCCATCTTTATAGTTGCCATTACTGAAGTTGACGATGGCCGACCTGAGCGGAACAAGGTCGAGAAAAAAGTTGCCGATGGTGCTGGCGACCGTCCTTCTATGCTCATCCGGCGTACTTCCGGCCGCTTGTTGCCTGACGGTTTCCAGATCGAGCCCCTCGACGATTGAATCCGCAAGGTACTCCGCCCGGAAATTCCTGAACAGGTTGGGATTGGATCCCTCGAGCGGGTTCTCTTGCTTTATATAGTCGCGCTTGGCATCGAAGGTGGAGAACTCTTCTATTCGGGTTACTTCGTTGGCGATCTTCTGGTCCTGGCGAGTGATAATTGCGTTGCTGACTTTCCTGATGCTGCCTTTTTCGGTATCGAACTCATAGGTGGACGGCTTGTTCTGGTGTTTTGTGGTGACCAGTATTTTTTTGCTTGTATGGAAGAGGGTTTCTCCCGCGAATGGTGTCCAGCTGACTCTGTAGGATTTTTCTTTGTAAAAGTTCAGCTTTCCTAACCGCAAGTTTTCTTTGTCCTCCGGTGGAAGGTTGGCGAGGGCATTCAAGATGGAATATTTCTTGACGGTTTTATAGTCGCTTATGGTCTGGCTAATGGCTTTGTCAAAGGTGTCGGGGACTTTAAAGCCGGGGCCATGGGTAAAGGCGGCGAAGGCATCAAGGTCGACGCCATGCGTTCCAGGTTTGAGCTCCCAGTCTGATGCCGTTATTTTCTCGCCTTGCATGGTCAGGTCCATCATGGAATAAGGGCCGCGAGTGGGGATCGTCTTGTTGGCGGTTTTGTTGGGCTTGAGCAACACCTTCTCTTCAAAGGGGACGCCTTCGCCAAATTTTTCCTTGAGCAGGTCCAGCGCCATCTGCTTGCGGCTGGGCATCGGGGTGTCAAGCAAGCCGGAGGCGTGTTTCAGCTTGCCCAATTGATAGTTGAACGCGTCCATGGCGGTATCAATGTCTGGTTTTTCGTAAAGCGTGTCGTCTTTCGCCTCAAGCACCCCATTGACCACGGCCCAGTCCAACAATGCCGCAGTTTGGGCAGCTTCGGGCGCGGGCCCACTTGAGTCGGCGGCGATCATCACTTCGGCAAAACTCATGTTCGCTACGCTGCCAGGGGACCTGGCTTCGATGGCGGCCGCCGCGATGCATAGGTTGGCCCAGGCCAGGCTGCCGTAGACCACGCTGTCGGGAATATCCTTGATCAGCAACTGCGGTGCCGCCCGCATCAACAGCAGATGCGTACCCAGCGAGGCGTTGGCAGGTGAGGTTTTGCCGGTATCACTCAAGTGCTCGCGCAGGCCGGCGACGATCGCCGAGGTGGGTTTGCCCCAATATTGTTTATGTGACAGGTCGAATCCGGCCACTTTGTTGCGATGCGGTTGGGTGATGGATTCCTGATCCAGATCGAGGTTGATGGCCGCCAGTACGTGATCATTCACGCTGCTATCAGTCGGAATGCTCTCCAGTTTGGTCTGCAAGGCCTCTCCCAGCGCCTGGCCTCGGGGGGAACGGATGAGGGCTTCCAGCGTTTTGGCCGGATCGCTCGAGGCGTCGCTGGAGAGCGGCAGGTTACCGTTCAGAAACTCCAGGAGCCCCCGCTGCTGGCTTGCTTGCTGAACATCCGGAGGGCCAGCGGCATGTTCTCTGGCGGCGGTGAGCAGTTCGTTCTGCTGAGGTGTGCTCAAGGGCAGGGGCCAGGACAAGGCGCCGCCCAGATTTCCCCATGGATGGGGGTGGGAACGTGTCAGCGATGTGCGCGCCAGGGTCATCAGCTCATCATGGGTGGTTGGCTCGGGCAGGCCCATAGCCTTGAGAAAGTTTGCAAGACTCACGGCGTTAGCACTATTTGGGGGGTAAGAAGAGTTGGGCGCGAGGTCCATCAGCGTGCTTCCCAGCGCAGATCGCACCACCAGAAACGGCGCGTTCGGTCCTGCCAACGTGGCGACATGAGTGAGCTGCTGCGCCAGTGCCTGCCAGTTTTTTCGGTCAGCCAGCGCGGTCTCCAAGGCTTTCGGGCCATTGGGGGGCGGTGTGTCAGCCGCGGGGTCCGGAATGTCCGTTGCGCTTTGCAATATTTCATCGGGGTATGACGGTATATCGGGGAGTGGTATCGGAGGAGGGGGCGGTGGTGGGTATGCAGTGGAGGAAGGAACCGAGTTGCTGACTATCATCGTGAACACCTTTAGGCACGCTCATTCAGGAATGCGCCTTTCAGGAAAACCTCCCTGCTTCCTGGACGCTCTTGCTGAGTGTCGGAAGCAGGGGCAATGGCTCCGCCTGTAAAGTGTTCAAGATGTCAGAAAATGTACGGATGACCGATCAGCGATGGTAATACCCCGGTCCGCCTTCGCTGTAGCGATGGTCATGCCAACCGCCGCCGCCGTGGGGGAAAATAATGCAGCCGCTCATGCTCAACATGATCAGCAAGGGAATCAGCAGTGTGATTCGACGAAGCATTTCAAAATCCTCTAGGGTGCTCTCAGGTTCAATCAGGCGTTGGGCAAGCCAAAGTTTTTCATCGCCTGTAACATGAGACCCCGCCGACCCCAATCCATCCCCGCTAACAGGTATGTGCTTGGTGTGGTAGTCGATACAAAGTGGACACAATTTTTCAGCTTCAGGAACCCGTCATGACCCAAAAGCAACGTTTGAAATACTCGATTCTGATCTCCCTGCTGGTGCTGGGGACGATGTTTGGCCTGTCCTACTTGCAGAACAACGGGGTCATCAGCGAAAAGACGTTCCAGTACATCGCGATTGCGGTAGCGGTAACCGTGGTGGTGATCAACGGTGTGATGCGTCGCAAGGTCAAGCCTAACCTTTGAGTCAGGCCCGGCCTTCCAGGACTTTGGCAGCCTGCTCGTGCAGGCTGTAGCTCTTGTCGGCGTTCAGGGTGATCACGCCTTCGGTGCACAGGCGCTTGAGCACCTCGCGCACGCTGAGAAACGACAACGGGATGCCCAGCTCCAGCAAATGGCTGTGCACGCCGCGCACGCCGAGTGTGCGCTGGTTGTCGGCGGCGGTCAGCAGGGCGTCGATGACCTTCAGCCGGATCAGGCTGGTGCGCAGGCCAAAGCATTTGAGCAAATGACGAATACGCTGGTTGCCATGTTCCGGCGCCTTGCCGAACGCCTGGTTGCCGGTGGCAAAACCTCCGTCATGCATGGGTGAGTGTCCTTCCGTGGGCAGTTGCGAGTTGTACATGCAGAAACTCCTTATCAGAGCCTGATCAGGAAAATGATGGCGCTCTTAGTTAATAAGACGTACGAGCTGCACAAATCATGAAGCGGGGGATGTAGAAATTTTGTCGGTAACATCCTGGAGACATACCGACCTGTCCGAATAAACGCCTGCGGCTGCTAAAATTATTCCCGGTATTTACGTCTTAACTGAGGTGTTGGCGAAGCTGTCCCTCGTCGCGGTGTTTAATTTGGCTGTGGAGTCTGCGTGATTATTTCCAACGGGTTGTTCAGGGTGTGTGTGGCAGGGGCGTTGCTGGGGCTGAGTCTTTCGGCCACGGCGCGGGTGCAGGAGCAACAGGCCACCGCCGAGATCCGTCGCACCAGCTTTGGTGTCCCGCATATCCGGGCCAACGATGAGCGTGGGCTGGGGTTCGGCATCGGTTATGCCTATGCCCAGGACAACCTGTGCCTGCTGGCCAATGAGGTGGTAACGGTCAATGGCGAGCGTGCCAGGTACTTTGGTCCCGAGCAGGCGACCCTGGAAGGGCGTAACAACCTTGCCAACGACGTGTTCTTCACCTGGCTGAACACTCCCCAGGCCGTTGCGGCATTCTGGAAGGCCCAGCCCCCGGCGATGCAGCAGCGCATTGAAGGGTATGTTGCCGGTTACAACCACTACCTCAAGGAGCGCACTGCCCAGGGTTTGCCGGCGCAGTGCCAGGCGGCCTGGGTACGGCCGATCACGGCCGAAGACCTGGTCAAGCTGACCCGCCGGCTGCTGGTGGAAGGTGGCGTCGGGCAATTTGCCGAGGCCCTGGTGGGGGCCACGCCGCCCAACACCGTCGCCCAGGTGGACAGCAAGGCGTTTGATGTCGCGGCGGCCAACCAGCAACGTTTCGCCCTGGACCGTGGTAGCAACGCGGTGGCGGTGGGGCGTGACCGTTCGTTCAACGGCCGCGGCATGCTGCTGGCCAACCCGCATTTTCCGTGGGTGGGCGGCATGCGTTTCTACGAGATGCACCTGACCATCCCCGGCCAGCTGGATGTGATGGGCGCTGCGTTGCCGGGCCTGCCGGTGATCAATATCGGCTTCAACCAGCACGTTGCGTGGACGCACACCGTTGATACGTCCAAGCACTTCACCCTGTATCGCCTGACTCTGGACCCCAAGGACTCGACTCGCTATTTGCTGGACGGCAAGTCCGTGCCCATGGATAAAACCACGATCAAGGTAGCGGTAAAAACTGCCGACGGCGGTACCCGGGAACAGTCCCGCACGGTCTACAGCTCGCAGTTCGGCCCCATCGTGCAATGGCCGGGCAAACTCGACTGGGACGCCAAATATGCCTTCAGCCTGCGGGATGCCAACCTGGGCAACGACCGTGTGCTGCAACAGTGGTACGCGATGAACCGCGCAGCGAACCTCAAGGAACTGCAAACCTCGGTACACACCCTGCAAGGTATCCCGTGGGTCAACACGGTGGCAGCGGATGACCAGGGTCAAAGCCTGTACATGAACCTGTCGGTGGTGCCGAACGTCAGCGCGAAAAAGCTCGCACAGTGCAGTGACCCACGGGTCGGGCTGCAATTCATCATGCTCGACGGCTCTCGCAGCGCCTGCGCCTGGGACGTGGACCCGCGTGCCGCCCAGGCCGGGATCTTCCCCGCCGAGCAACTGCCGCAACTGGAGCGCACCGACTACGTGCAGCACTCCAATGACTCGGCCTGGCTGGTCAACCCCAAGGCACCCTTGACCGGGTTCTCGCCCGTTATCAGCCAGGACAAGATCGGCTTGGGCCCGCGTGCGCGCTTTGCCTTGCAACGCTTGCAGGAGCTCGACAAGCAACCGATCAAGGTCGCCGACCTGCAGAATATGGTCATGGACAACCAGGTGTATCTTGCCAGCCAGGTGATGCCGGACTTGCTGAAGTTCTGCGCGGGTGCCGACGCCAGCGTGAAATCGGTGTGCGACAGCCTGAAAAACTGGGACCAGCGCGCCAACCTCGACAGCGGCCTGGGCCTGGTGCACTTCATCAACCTGGCGGAGCAACTGGCGCAAGCGCCGGACGCGTGGAAGGTGGGTTTCGATCCGGCACAACCCCTGACCACACCACGTGGGCTGGCGGTCGATCGGGCAAACGTGGCCAAGGCACTGCATGAAGCGATGCTCGCGTCAGCCGCCGACGTGGCCAAGCGCGGGCTGACGGCCGACAGCCGCTGGGGTGATATTCAGGTCTCGGGCCAGACACCGATCCACGGCGGCCCGCAAGAGCTAGGCGTTTATAACGCCATGCAAAGCGTGCCTCGGGCCGATGGCAAGCGAGAGGTAGTCAGCGGCAGCAGCTACTTGCAGATCGTGACGTTCGACGAGAAGGGGCCCAATGCCGAAGGTGTGCTGGCATTCTCCTTGTCCAGCGACCCCGCGTCGAAATACTTCAAGGACCAGACCCAGGCGTTTTCCGAGAAAAAACTCAGCCCGCTGCCGTTTACCGAGCAGCAGATCAAGGCGGACCCGCAGTATCAATTGCAGGTTATCCGTGACAAGGAAGAAGCCGGGCGGTAGGGTAGCCCACCAGGAATGCCTGCCCCTTGAGAGAATATTTTTTGAAATCAAGGGGTTGCAAGCCCTGGCAAATGAGTACATAATTGCGCCCATCGAACGCACTGAAGCATTAAAAACTTCAATGTTTTCAATGAGATAGAGTAGAGGCAAGCTTCACATAGCCCACTCAAGTTTGTATGCGGTGAATGTCGGTTGTAAGGCATTGATCGTTTGAGGCCGAGTAGCAAAATGGTTATGCAGCGGATTGCAAATCCGCCTACGCCGGTTCGATTCCGACCTCGGCCTCCACTCTTAAAAACCCCGTAGATTAACGTCTACGGGGTTTTTTATTGAGCTCGAAAAAAAGAACCGCCACCCGGATCTTTTCCATTTTGTCGTTTAGCGATAGCTCCAACGCAGGCATCAATCTTCTTTGCGGTCTTCGGCCGGAGTTCATGAATTGACCCCGGCGATTCCTTCCACGACTACGGTACTAGCGCCCTGGCTCCCCAGCCAATCTCAGTCAGACGCTGTTCCTGAACCTTCTTTCTGAGGCATGTGAATACCCTTGTGCCCATAAAAAGGAGTGTGCGGATGGGTTCTTACTGGAGTGAGGTTGCTGACAGGCCTTCGCGCTTCATCAGCTTCAGCTCCCGACGAATCTACTGGGTAGTACATGGCTCGATGTGGAGTCGGAGCCACTCGGTGCAGAATCAGTCGCCCTCATTCAATCTCGCGGCCTGAGCCGCGGCCGAAACCTCCTCAAGGGCGAATCTTCAGTGTTCCGCACCTCCTCATTTTGAAACGCCAAAATGTAGCCAAATGTACCCGACGGTAAATGTTTCGAAATGTGAAAAAAATGTCCGACATAACTTGGTAATTGAGTTAGATTCCTATTAGCATTCTCGAAATGTTAACGCGCTCGACCCACTCGTCGTAGGAATCCTCGTTTTGAAACATCACTTTTCTGCCAGTCTGTTGCTTGCTGGCGCTTGCAGCGCTGCGTCCCTCGTTCACGCCACCGAAGACTTGACGTTGCCGACTACCCAGATCGAAGCGAGTAGTGAACCTATTGACGGTCCAACCGTGGGCTACAAAAGCAACCCGTCGTCCAGCACTACCCGTCTGGGCTTGACGGACAAGGAAACCCCGCAGGCCGTGACCACCATCACTCGGCAAGCCCTGGATGACTTCAAGATTACGGGCATCAAGGATGCGCTGCGTGCTGCGCCCTCGGTGACCGTGGAGCAAACCGAAACCGATCGTACGGAATTCACCTCGCGCGGCTTCGATATCAACAACTTTGAATACGATGGCGTGGGCATGCCCTTCGTGGGAACCGTATTGGTCGGTGATCAGGACTTGGCCGAGTTCGAGCAGATCGACATCCTGCATGGCGCCAATGGTTTGATGAGCGGGGCTGGCAACCCGTCGGCCACGGTCAATTTCGTACGCAAACGTCCGACCGAGACCTTCCAGGCGCAAATCGATACCAGCGTCAGCTCATGGGATGGCCGTCGTGTGGACGTGGACGTTTCCGGGCCGTTGACGGATACCGGCAACGTACGCGGCCGCTTCATTTACTCCCACGACAAGGGCAACTCGTGGATGGATCGATACAGCCATGAGCGCAACGTCGCTGCCGGGTTGTTGGCGTTCGATGTGTCCGATGCCGACACCGTAACCGTGGGTTTCTCCCAGCACGACAGCAATTCAAACGGCAGCACCTGGGGTAACTTGCCGTTGGTGGATAACGATGGCAACGCCATTCACTATGGCAGCCGCAGCTCCAGCATCGGCCAGCCGTGGACCTATTGGAACCTGCGTACCCAGCGCACATTCGCTGAGCTCAAGCATGATTTTGGCAACGGCTGGAACGCTACGGTCACCGCTACGGGCATCACCGAAAAGCAAGACACCAACATGATGTATGTCGCCGGGGTCAGCGGTGATGACGCCTCAGTGTTTGCCGCCAATACCACCAGCGAGGCTCATCAGTTGCTGGGCGAGGCCAAGGTCTCCGGCCCGTTCAGCCTGTTTGGCCGAGAGCATGAGTTGACCCTCGGTGCCGCCTATGGCCGCACCCATCAGAAGGCCCGGGAATACGATGCGGCTGCAGATGGCTACTACGACGTTTCATTCTCGGATGTGCTGGCGGGCAATCTGGCGCATCCGTCGTTCCTGTTTACCAGCGACGCCAATACGCAGAATTTCACGGACACTCAGAAAAGCGTGTACGCCGGTGCCCGATTCAGTCTGGCCGATGATCTTCACTGGATCGCCGGCGCGCGGATGATCAGCCTGGACGCTTCCGGCGACAGCTATGGTTCCGACTACTACACCCGCGCACATGGCAAGGTGACGCCTTACACCGGCCTGGTCTACGACCTGGACAAGCAGTGGAGCGTGTATGGCAGCTGGACGAAAATCTACAGCGCTCAGTACAACCTGGGCAGGGACGGCAAACTGCTTGCTCCGCTTGAAGGCAAAAGCATGGAAGCCGGTGTGAAGGGCAGCTTGCTGGATGACCGCCTCAACGTCACCGCCGCGGCGTTCAAGACCGAACAGCAGAATGTCGCGGAGTATGTCGGCCTGGTGGGTGGCCGGTCCGTTTACGACCCCATGGATTACAAGAGTCACGGAGTAGAGCTGCAAGCCTCTGGCGAAGCGCTACCCGGCCTGGACGTGCTCGCCGGGTATACCTACGTGCGCATCGACAACGACGATGGCGACAAGGCCCGTAAGTATGTGCCAACTCATAGCGTGCGCGGCATGCTCACCTATCGCTTGCCAAGTTTGCCCCAAGCCAAGATCGGTACACGGGTAAGCTGGCAGAGTGCAGTGGAAAACGACACGAACAGTGCCATCCACCAGAACGCCTACGCGTTGCTCGATTTCATGGCCAGCTATGACATCGACAGCAACTGGAGCACGTCGCTGAACCTGAACAACGTCACCGATCGCAAATACCTGCTATCGCTGTACAACAGTGCCACGACCGCCAGCTACGGCGCCCCGCGTAACCTGGTAGCTTCCGTTACCTGGAAATACTGATACCGCCTGGGGGCTCGCTGTGCCCCGTGACGCGCGGCGAGCCTGGCGCTTTAAGGAAAAACACCGAGCATGACTGCACGCACCTTGCGTATCTGGTTTCTGGTCCACAAATGGACCAGCCTGATCGCTACCGTTTTCCTGTTGTTGCTGTGCCTGACGGGGCTGCCACTGATCTTTCATGAAGAGATTGAGCACTACTTCGAGCCGCCGCCGCCCCTGCGCCCGCTGACCGCCGATACACCACCAATCGACTACGACACCGTCATTGCCAGTGCATTGGTGGCGCAGCCGGGGGAGGTCGTGCGTTTTGTCGGTTTCGATCCGGAAAGTCCGCTCGGTACGGTGTACACGGCAACGAGCATTATGCCGCCACCGATCGAGGGGCATTCGCAGTCGTTCGATACACGCACTGGCGAGTTATTTCCTGCGGTGCCGCCAGACGAAGGGTTCATGAACCTGATGTTGCGCCTGCATACCGATTTATTCATGGGGTTGCCCGGTTATCTGTTCCTCGGTTTCATGGGGCTGCTGTTGGTCGCGGCGCTGGTGTCCGGCGTGGTGGTGTACACACCGTTCATGCGCAAGCTGGACTTCGCCACCGTGCGCAACGGGCGCAGTTCACGCTTGAAGTGGCTGGACCTGCATAACGTGCTCGGCATCGTCACCCTCGCCTGGGTGTTGGTGGTGGGGCTGACAGGCGTGATCAATACGCTGGCATTGCCCATTTTCGACTTTTGGCAGAGTGACCAGTTGGCGCAGATGACCGCGCCCTACAAGGATGCGCCGCCGCTGGAGCGCCTCGGGTCGTTGCAAAAAGCGCTGGATACCGCGCGTAAGGCGGCGCCAGGCATGGAGCCCAGCTTCATCGCCTTTCCCGGTACTCAGTTCAGCAGCCAGCACCATTACGCAGTGTTCATGCGCGGCACCACGCCGCTCACTGCGCGATTGCTCAAGCCGGCCCTGGTGGATGCGAGTACCGGCGAGCTGACCGACATGCGTGAGATGCCGTTGTACGTGAAAACCTTGCTGGTTTCGCAGCCGCTGCATTTTGGTGATTACGGTGGTGTGCCGCTGAAGATCATCTGGACGCTGCTCGATCTCATCAGCATCGTCATCCTCGGCAGTGGGCTCTACCTGTGGCTGAGCCGTCGCAAGGTACCGTTGCAAAAACGCTTGGATGAATTGCATGCCAGCGGGCCGGAAATGGGGGGCCGATCATGAGGCGCGGACTGTGGATGATCTTTCGCTGGCCGCTGTTGCTCTTTGTTCTAAGCCTGTTCGGATTGCTCTCGGCGCTGATCGGTGACGGCGTCTATGACCTGCTTTCATGGCTCAGCCTGGGGGTGCCGTTGGGGCTGGTCGGGGTGGTTTGGCTGCGTTTGCGTTCAGCCAAACGATGATTGGCGCGATCCTCCGCGCCGTCATCAACAGCGTCAGCTTCCACTCGGTTGCAGGTCGATTTTCTCCCAGCGGCAACTCACCCACGGAGTTCGCCAGGGCATTGGGCATGCTCAGCGCCGCGACGAAGTCGTGAATGCCGCTGTACTGGGAAAGTCTTCCGCACATGGCCAAGCCCTCAACCTGAAACCTGAGCTTAGACAATGGTTTTCGGGTGAGACATCAGTTCGTTCAGCACACTGCGCAGCCTCTCGGCCTCGCGCGTGCTGAGTCGATCTGAAGTGGTGAGGTTGGCGATCTGCTTCCTCATCGCTGCAGCTTCGGCACCGCGCAGCCTCAGGTATCCGGCAAACTCTTCGTTCTTTGCCTGTGCTTCTGTCAGCATCGCGACCAGGCCGAAGATATCCGCCCGGGCCTTGCGCAGTTGCAGGTTCAGTTCCTGGATCTCGTTCTCGAGCAGCCGGGCATGTTGTTTGTGCATTTCGAGAGGCGTGGGGATACCAAGCCACCCGCAGGTGTCTTCGTCGATATTCATAGGAGGTATTTCGAGTGCTGTATGTGTATACAGTATTCGAGATTGGGTGAAGTGGAATGCTTGAGGCGACGAACTGCAGGGTTACCCGACGATCAGTCGGGCGCGGGCCTCCCACTCTTTACTATTTACCGGCGGTGATACGCGCCATGAACTGACGCGTCAGGCTGGCAATCTGTTCGGTCTTTTCATCCAGTGCGAAATGCCCCGCGTCCATAATATGAACCTCGGCCCCCGGCACATCATCCTTGTAGCGCATGGCTCCCGGCACAATGAACGACGGGTCGTATTTTCCCCACATGACCAACATCGGCGGTTGGTTGTCTTTCAACCATTGCTGCCATTTAGGGTAAGAGGCGACGTTGTTTCGGTAGTCCAGCAACAACGCCGACTGTATCGCCCGCTGGCCCGGGCGGGATAAGGCGGCAAACTCGTCTTCCCAGGCATCAGGGTTGTAACGCTCGGGATGAGGGCTGGTGCCCAGGTGGCGCTGCTTCGTGCCTTCGTACCCCGTGAACCCATCGACTTGTTCGGGATGCTCGGCGGGAGCCTTCCAGTACTTGGCGATGTTCGCCCACTTGGCACCCAGGCCTTCGTCATAGGCATTGGCGTTCTGGATGATGATGCCGTGCAGTTTTTGCGGCGCGTTGAGGATCATCCGAAAGCCTACCGGGCCGCCGTAGTCCTGCATAAACAGGGTGTATTCATGGATCTGCAATTGCGTGAGCAGCTTGCTCATGGTGTCGGCCAGATGGTCAAACGTGTAGGTGTAGGTCGCGGGCGAGGGCGCGTCGCTTCTGCCGAACCCGGGGTAGTCGGGTGCGATCACGTGATACCGGTCAGCAAGCAGCGGGATCAGCGAATCCCACATGCGCGAGGACGAAGGGTAGCCATGGAGCAGCACCAGGGTCGGCGCGTCCCTGGGGCCGGCCTCGCGATAGAAAACCCTCACGCCGTCCACACTGGACCAATGATAGCCAGTGGACTCGGTGGTATAGGGGACGGACGGCACCGGTTCGCTGGCGTGTGCCGGTGCGGTCATCGAAAGAGTGGTCATAAGTGCTCCCAGCGTGCAAAAGGTGGCGATGTTCATTGAGGCCCTGAGCTCTGATTTGCGCATTTCCCGGTGAAATGCAGCTGCGATCAGAGTGAACGCATCCGGGAACTCACACCATTGGCCCAATGACCATTTTTCATTAGAATCGGGCCAATCTCGATCAGACCCGCCCTATGAAAAAAAGTGTGAAAGTTGCAGTCATCGCTTTTAACGGCATCAGCCCCTTTCACCTTTCTGTGCCGTGCCTCGTATTTGGTAAAGATCGCCGAGTGGGGGATTCGCCCTGGTTTGAATTGGTGGTCTGCGCGGGCGAAGAGGGGGCGCTGGTTACCAACGCCGGTTTCGCGATCCACTGTGACCATGGTTTGGACCAGGTTGCAGGAGCTGACATCGTCATCATTCCCAGCTGGCGGGACGTCACCGAAAGGCCGCCGAGCGCACTCCTCGAAACGCTTCAGGCAGCCCATGAACGGGGCGCGCTGGTGGTCGGCCTGTGCCTGGGGGCGTTCGTGCTTGCCCATGCGGGCCTGCTGTGCGACAAGCGGGCAACCACGCACTGGGCGTGGGCGGCGCATCTGGCGCGAGATTTCCCACGCATTGAAGTGGACCCCAAAGTGCTCTATGTCGAGGCGCAGCAAATCCTGACCTCTGCAGGCGTGGCCGCAGGGCTCGATTGCTGTATTCATATCGTCAGGCGGATCTACGGGCGGGGGGTTGCCAACGCGTTGGCGCGTCAACTGCTGGTTTCCCCCCATCGCGACGGAGGCCAGGCCCAGTTCATCAGCCAGCCTGTTCCTCAAGGCGCAAGCGACCAGCGTCTCGGCCAGTTGCTGGACTGGCTTCGGGCAAACCTGGAACAACCGTTGTCAATCGATCAGGTGGCGACGAGGCTGGCGATGAGTCGACGCAGTTTCACCCGGCACTTCAAGCAACTGACCGGCTCGACGTTTGGCAAGTGGCTCACGAATGAGCGAATCAAGGCCGTCCAACTGCAACTTGAAACAACCGACCATAGCGTCGAGTCGATCGCTGACGCTTGCGGGTTTGGTACAAGCCTGTCGTTACGTCAGCACTTTTTCTCGATCGTGGGCGTGAGCCCCACAACCTACCGGAAGGCTTATCATCGATAGGGAGGTACCTGTAATTTCCGGGTTCCGATACCCGTTCGCTGACGTGCAGCGACGGAGCGAAAACTGGCCAGTGACTCCTGCGGGTACAAGGCCGAAAAGCTCTCCAGGCAACCGCCTGCAAGTGAAAGCGATTTGGCCTCGGGCTGGCAGTTTCCTCCTGACTGACTAACCTTCTACGCAACGGCCATCCTTGTACAAGTGTCAAGGGTCTACCTCAGGGACCTGAACCGGCGCGCTGGGTTGGCAAGTCATAAGGAGAGCTTCATGAATGGACTTATCTCAAGAGTCTTACTGGCGTTGACGACACTGGCCTGGATGTCCGGCTCCCAGGCCGCGACCACTGTCACCGGTCAAATCAGTGCGTCGCTGATATTGATCAACAGTTGCCTGGTCAACGGCGTGGGAGGTACCACAGGCTTGAATTTCGGTGCGTTGAACTTTGGTACCGCCAACACCCTGTATACCGAGGCTGATGGGCAAGTGCTGGGCGGCGGCGGGGCGCCTTTGTCTATTCAATGCTCGGCGGGTACTTCGCCGGTATTGACCATCACGTCCGGCGCCAATGATGGCAAATCCACCGGTGGAACGCGTGCCCTGGCAGACGGTGCCGGCCACTTTGCGCCCTATGACATCTACACCGACGCCGCCCACACGCAAATTCTTGCCAACAACGGCACTATCAATCTCACGGCCAGCACCGGGGTTGCGCAAACCGTGAATATTTACGGTAAATCCCCAGGCAAGGTGGGTTTGCCGGCCGGCACTTATACCGACACGATTGCGGTCACGCTGACGTTTTGAATATGAGGTATATCGCTTGCGGCAATCTTCGGATGCCAAGGGAAATAATTTATTTGCTGTTCCATTTTGAACTCCGTCTTCCATTTTTGAGCGGGAGACGGCATAGATTTATTGATTTTTAAATTGATCTCTACCTGTATCGCATTCACACCCCTAAAGCCATCTACGGGATGACAGGAGTTGGATGATCAGGTGCATGCATCATGTTAATATCGCCACCCCTCGTGACCGAGGGGCCTCTGGCGGGCAGGCTGGTCGAGAGAAAATCCACTTGTTTCCTGAGATTTATAGCTTGATGTGCCATTTTTAACGTCCATGGCATGATTTCATGGGCGTTAATCAGCCGATATTCATTTTTCCATTTAAAGCTGCGCTTGCTATGGCAGCAGTTCAGAAACTATACGCCTCAAAAGGAAGAGTCATGGCCGTACCACGCATTATTTTCCCAATAGCCATTGCTGTTGTCGTGCTCGGAGCCGGCACGCTGATCTATCAGGGCCTCAACGGCACAAGCAGCTCGCTGAGCTGCGCAGATGATTTCTCGCAAGCCACGGTTATCGAGGGTGTTAAAGGTACAGTTGCCGGCGACACTACACTAGCCACCAGCCAGGCTGGTGAGTCTGGACATATTCCTTTTGCCAAGCCTTACCATTCGGTCTGGTGCAAATGGACTTCGCCAGAAGATGCAAGCTTCACATTTGATACCACAGGCTCAAAATTCGACACCGTGCTTGCCGTTTATAAAAGCACGAGCCTGAATTCGATGCCGGTGGCCGGCACGAACAATAACCAGTCGGAAAATGATGTAACCAGTGCTGTGACTTTTTCAGCCAAGAAGGGTGAAACCTATTCGATTGCCGTCGATGGGTTTGAAGGTGCTTACGGTAAGTACATCCTCAACTGGGCCAAGAAATAAGCGAACATGGCAGCTGTCGGCGGCCATTGGCTAAGGTGAAGGGGGACGACAATCCTCCACACCAGAAAACCCCGTAGATTAACGTCTACGGGGTTTTTTATTGTCTGCCGGTAAGTACGATGGGCGAAAAAACCGCAATCGCGGGCCTTCTCGCAGGGCAGCCCGACTTACTTGAACAAGCCGCCAATTGCGTTGATCGCATCCGCAGCCTTGTTCACGTTTTGCTGGCGCTGAGGGTTAGTGTCCACTTGTGCCTGGGTGTTGTAGGTGCTGTTGCTGCAGCTCTTGTTGGTTTGTGTCAGTGCTGCCTGGAACGCGGTCGCGCGCAAGGTATCGCCCTTGGCATTGGCCGCATTGATATTGGTCTGCAGGTCGCGGATCTGTTGCTGGCAGGAGGCACTGTTGGCGTTGACGGTGTTGTTGCTGTTGCCGGCACCCCCCAAGGCAGATGACAGGGCGCCGGTGAGGGCAGACAGGTCGGCGGCGTGGGCGGTCAAAGTGAACAGGCTGAACAGGGCGGCGGCTGGGGCGAGTTTGGAAAGACGCATGGCAAACCTCAATGTTTTATTGCCTGCGCATCTCCGGGGGCCCGAGCAGGCGCAGAACAATATCCGTATAGAGGTGAGCGCTCGGGTGGGGCGAAATATATTTGGTCAAATTTTGACCTTCAACCGTGAAACTCCATAAATGTGAGTTGTTTCACGTTGTTTGTCTGGCATTGACGACGTATCAAGGTGCGGGCACGAGCCCGAGTGATTCGCGATGCAAGCTGAAACGCCTGGGTGCTTCACTTGGCGCAACAAATACCCGATAGCTTCACCAGCAGTGTCAGCGCGACGATTGCCCAGCCAAAGTTGAGTGCGACAAACATCCATTCCGGCGGATTTGTACCCAGGGAAATCGTCGAGGTAACCGTCAAGAAAACCATCAAAAGACCAATTGGGAGCCAGAACCAGAGGTGTTTCTGGCGCTGGCACACCTCTATGTGCAGCGGGCTATCTTCATGGAGCGTCATGTGTTGTCGGCCTCGGTAACCTGCTGCTTCCCTGCCGATGTTCAGCTCAAGAGCGCTATCCTGAGCAATGAGTCCAGGTGATGCAAGGTGCATTCGCCGTTAGTGTCAATATGAATGGACTCCGGTCCTGCGTATAAGCGTATGGTGGATGTTAAACACGGTTTGAGGTACCCACCATGGACGACAAGCTCGGCGCCCGCCTGAAAGAAGAACGCAAGGTCCTTGGGCTTTCCCAGCAGGAGTTTGGTGCGATTGGCGGTGTCGCCGCCAATGCCCAGGTGCATTACGAAAGTGGAGTGCGGCTGCCCAAGTCCGATTACCTGATTGCCCTTCGGCGCAAGGGGGTAGACGTGATTTACGTGCTGACGGGGGAGAGGGCGGCGATCAACCAGGACGACCTGAGTGAAAAGGAGACATCGATTATCAACCAATACCGCACGCTGGACTGCCTGGATCAGGAGGCGATTGCGCAAATCACTTCGTCGCTGTCCGCTGATTAATGGCACAGGGCAAGGAACCGCTTGGTGTATAGCTGGCAGTGCATGTGCGCTATTACTGTTTGTTGAATGCCCGGGCCTGATGAAGTGTATGCCCGTATCTCCCGGTAGCTGTACGGGGCGAATACCGACGCAACGTTCTACTGTCTTGGCCACAGTACTTCGTTCGGATGTTGCCCATGTTCATGTCTTCAAGCCTGTTGTCAGCCTTTGCGCTGTTCGCCTTTGTCTCCTCGATTACGCCCGGCCCCAATAACACCATGTTGCTGGCGTCCGGGGTGAACTTCGGTTTTATTCGCTCGATCCCCCATGCACTGGGGATCAGCATTGGCTTCATGTTGTTGGTGATCGCCGTGGGCCTGGGCCTGGGCGAAGTGTTCAAGGCGTTGCCGTGGGCCTACACCGTATTGCGTTATGTGGGGGCGGCGTATTTGCTGTACCTCGCCTGGAAAATCGCAACGTCCAGCGCGATGTCCGATGACACCGATAACAAGCGCAAACCCATGACGTTTCTCGGCGCGGCGGCCTTCCAGTGGGTCAACCCCAAGGCCTGGGTCATGGCGCTGGGCGCGATCACCACCTACACGCCTGCCGAGGGTTATGTCACCAACGTGCTGTTGATTGCTGCGGTGTTTGCCTTGGTAAACCTGCCCAGCGTTTGCGTATGGGCCGGCTGCGGCAGCGGCTTGCGCAATGTACTGCGCGAGCCACGCTGGTTGCGGGTGTTCAACTGGTCGATGGCGGCGCTGTTAGTGCTGTCGTTGTATCCGATGTTTTTTGCCGGCTGACACGCCCTCTGACCTCCAGCGGGTTGCGTCAGCAGGCCATGGATCCTAGACCGGTGAGATGGTGGCCAGCAGACCAATTGCGATGGTCAGCGCAAGAAAACCGAACAGGAAAAATGCCATCTTAGCCATAAGGCCTCCGAAATGAACGGGCCGGCAGGACGGTTCCTGCCGGGCTCCACGGGCGTGTCGGGAGTGGGTGTATTGTCAGGGCAGGGCGGTTTTCGATACAGGGGCAGATGCAGAAGAAAAAAGCGTATCAGATGGGCCGGGGCGCCGCAGGAGCAGGAAAGCCGGGGATGATCATTTTGGGGTATCAGGGAATAAACCGCGGCTCAGTAACTTGTGGGCGGGACTGCTGAAGGAACTAACCTTTTGCGGGGAGTATCGTATCCACGATTTTCGTGGGAGGTTGAAGGCGAACTGCGTCGTGCGTGGCTATTCTCAAGCGGCGCTGGGAGGGTTCCTTGAAGTGATTTCATCGGGGCGAGTAGGCAAATGGGCAAGACATTGGCTGCGCTGTCGTTTTTGATGACCCTGGTTTGGGTTTCAGTGGTTATTGCGGTAATGACTTATTTTTCCTGATGCACGTGGGGCACGGGTGCGGCACCTGGTGAAGCGGTCGGTATCGCCATTGCCCACTCCCGCCTGCAAAATCTGTAGATGACTGATCTGGCGAGCTTTTTTGTTTGCCAGGGCGCCGCTTGATTGTTTGAAAAAGCCCGCACCCGACCTTGCATCGAGGGGGCTGGATCTATATATTCCCTAGCCTGCTGCAACGCTCAAGGGCTTTTAACGCTGCTTGGCCTGCTGCATAGCGCTACCGCCCGAATGGCGAAACTGGTAGACGCATGGGACTTAAAATCCCCCGCTCGTAAGGGCGTGCCGGTTCGATTCCGGCTTCGGGCACCATCATATTCAAGGGTTTGCTGGGTTTTAGGGCTTGGCTGGCTCTTAGTTTTTTTCCGCAATATTCTTCTCCTTTCCGCAATTCACTTCGTCGGCGTAACTTTTTTGCCGATGCGTTTGCGGATGTAGTTCTCTGTCATCACCACGGTTGTGTGCCCAAGCTGATCTCTGGCTTGCAGAATATCTCCGCTTGATTCCGCTTTATCGGTACCAGCTTTTGCGCGCAGGTCCCTCATTTGAAAGTCTGCCTTTTTTACGCCGGCAGCTTCTCTCGCAGCATCAAATCTCCCCCGTAACATACTGCTGGTCATGGGCTGCCCGTTGTCCATTACGATGAGTTTGCTGGACCGGATTTTATGACTGTCTTTCCTGGCCAGTATTCGGTCGATCACAACCTTCAACTCCCCAACGATCTCAATTCGTCGCTTGGCTTTGGTTTTTCCTTGCTGCACAGCCAGGCGATCTTCCCTGATATCGCGCTCATCCATTTTGAGGGTGTCAGCGATACGCTGACCTGTCAGGTAGAACAGATCGAGCGCGTCTTTTAGCGGCTGGTCTGCGTGCAAATACACCATCGCGAGCATTTCATCTTCGACGTAGATGTCACGTCCGCTTTCCTTATTGCCTTTAACACCGGCGCAGGGATTGGCCAAGGACGTGTAGCCGCTGGTCCTGGCGAAGTTCCAGATCGAGCTGAGCAACGCTTTCTCGCGATTTGCACGAACAGGTGCGGTCTTTCCTCGATGTCTCAAGTACTGGGCAACGTGCTGGGGCTCAATAGCTTCCAGCGGGGCAGGTGGGTCATTGAAAAAGGCAAGTAACTGCTTCAGCTCCCTGGCGTTGTCTTTCTGCGTCGCCGGCGCTTTTGTTGGAACAACTTCCAGCATGTATTTTTCAGCGACATAGGCGAAAGTCAGTACGTCCTGCGCCATGGCCTGGGATACGCGGCTCTTTTCAAGCTTTGCATACTCCAAAATTGCCAGCCCATAGTCCTTGCCCAATGGTATTTCTTTGCGTGGCGTCCCGCCTGTGTCGTAAAGGTAATACGTCGTGTCGCCGCGCTTCCTTTCGCGTAGCCGGGGAATACTCCCCGGCCGGGTTGGTTTGCGTCCCATTTACCCCACCAGCCGCGGTTGCCATTTCGGCTTTTCTATTACACCGGTAGCTTCACCAGTGAGTGCCGATGCGATGACGCAAGGCCACCCGCTGCGTTTGATGGTGTGGCGAATGCCGTTTCTTTTGAGAACTTGCACTTGGCCAGCTTTCGTTTTCGCGCCGGTGAGCGTGCAAACCTCTTCATGCGACAGGAAGTGAATTCCGTCCATAACTACCTCCCGCCGGCCGCCGTGGGCCGCGCTGTCTTGATGATGTGAATGACCAGGCTGAAGGTGATCAGCATCCAGCCGCAGGTGCCGGCGAAGGCGTAGAGGATGTCTGCTGTTTCGCCGTCCGCCAGAAGGCGTGGGGCGAGCCAAAAGAACCAGCAGCCGCTGCCGACCAGGTACAGCAAAGCGCCCAGCAGGATCAGGGTGAGTTTGATTGCGAACATGTGGTGTCCTTGCCGCGCTGGGCGGCAGAAGTCGGCGCACCGCTCTGCGATGGCCATAGGGGAATGGAGTAATGGCGTTTTGCTCGGGTTTCTCAACCCTTTGGATGGGTGTACAACAGGTGTTCGATTCGTTGCGCCTGTGGGAGGACGCGTGTCACATAATCTGGATGTGCCGATCGCTCATGAGTACCGAGGTCACACGGTATTCCTGAAGTTCGTCTGGGAAAGGCCGAACGACCCGGTGCCTGCATCAGCGACAATCATCGAACCCGTGGACATACACGGAATGGGTGAAGTCGCTGCTGAGCTTTCAGGGCCGTGGGCCGATTACCCAGCCGCATTGGACGAAGCAATGTCAGCTGCAGAGCGCTGGGTTGATAGTCAGCTTCCGTGATCCCGCCCGCCGGTAACCGGCAGGCATTAAGTGGGAAGGTGGTTAGAGCAGTGCGCCTTGTTTCGGCGCCGGGTCTGGGGTTTGGTAGGTCCAGCGGGGCGGCGAATTGTGCGACTCGATGCGGCTGCGCATTACAGATGCGCGGGCCTCCTTAGTTGGCGGGGAGTACGTGCCGCGCCAGGCTTGGTCGATTCCGATGTTACGGCCGATGTTCGTGCTGTCAGCGCTGGAAAGAGGCAGGTGGCCGAAGATTGCCGGGTCAAGCATGCGCAAGCCGTGAAGCTTGCACATCGGCCTGCCATCATCGTCGCAAACAACCCGCATTGCCTTTGCCATCTGCGTCCACCACGCAGCGCTGCCCGGCTGCGAATAATCGCCCGAACTGCCGATACACACCCTTGGCCAGCTGCTCGCCAGGCGCTCCAGTCGCTCAAGGCTTTCGTGCATGTGCCAGACCGGCGCACCGAACCACCGTGGCAGCGGCCATTCCTCGACAAGCGCGTCGTTTGCGGCTTCGTCCCCATCGATCACGTCGGGTATTACGGCGAAGTCGCACGCAGGTATCAGCTTCGCGTCGGCCGCCCAGCGATAGAACGGCTGCCAATCGGTAACCGGCTTGCCCTGCTTCCAAGCGGAAAACGCTCCGTTGTCGACGGCAAACGACTGGCAAACTTGCGCCGCCAGTGCGAGTTGCCGGGGATCGCTGAAGCTCACGAAGGCGTGACCACCACCAATCGCCGCAGCCGCGGCCGTCTCCGGTGTTATCGGCAAGCCGTGGTAATGGATCATCCGCTAAGCCTCACTGTTTCGATCTCAACGCCCTGGTGCGTGGCGATGATGGTTTGATCGCCGCCAAGGGACTCGGCCAGGCTGTCGGCAATCTGTTCATGCCAGCCTTTGGTGATCAGCGCTGTCGTCGCCTTGATGTGCTCGACGCGAATCATGGCGCTCGAGCGCAATTCCAGTCTGTAGAGGATCGTTTCGCCGTCGGAAGGGCAGACGGCTGCGAAGGTGTGTCGATAGGTATTCATGGCCTAGGCCCCTTGTAGATGAAGACGTCGGCGAACCAGAGGGTGGCGATCATGGCGTCACCCGCTTGAACTCGACCACCCAGACCCACGGGTTGGCGTCCCAGTCGCCGCCGACGGAGTTCCAGAGGTTGCGGAACGCGGATACGGCATCAACTCCAGAAATCCCGAACTGCTGATGAGCGCCAGGCGGATACTTCCTTTCAGCATGGGAGTAAAACGTCTTGCCGTTTTCCTGGCCCTGCCATATCAACCCCTCGGCCACGGCCTGCTCTTCGCTGATGTCCTGCAACCGCTCGACGCGCACGTCGGTGATCTCCAGCAGGATGCGGCTGGAGTGCCGTGGCATATGGATGCTTGGCTTCCACTTGACGGGGTACTCCTGGCCCTCTGCCGACTTGCAGTAAATGGCGTCAGGGTTGGTGGCGCGATAAACGATGTGTTCGCCGGCGCCGCCGCCGTATTGTCGGACCTGCAGACCGAACGTCTCACGCACCCACAGCCGGTCGCCGGGTTGGCCGAACGGGCAGAAGTCCGTGTAGTACCCAATGCTGTTCGGGTGCAGCGGGCCTTCGCTAGGCAGTTCGTGGCACTCGCCGAGCTGAACGCCATAGCCGATGTTTTTCAGCGCTTGCACGTTGAGTGCCCGCCGGGTGACAGTCTTCCGGCCTTCCAGGATGGCGCGCACCATCGGCGCCGAGAACAGGATGGGGCGTTCCTTTATTTCAGGCATGACTTCGTCCTTGCCGCTATAGCGGCTGACTTTGAAGGGGGAGGGGTTACAGGTTTTTTCCGATAACTAAAAAATCTAGTTACCTGCGTATTTACAGAGGTATTCTTGCCGGACAATTTTGGTCGTTTGGAACGTCGTAGATTGAGTAATCATTTTTCAGGAACAGTAGCCCGTTACGCGGTGACATTGATTTGGGCCCTTATATTTCTTAGCTCAAGCAGCTGGGTTCTTGTCGGCTCTGTTGCCTACTGGGTTAAGAATGGGTGGTTGCCGCCAGACAGTGCGGGATGGGCCCAGGCAATCGGTGGGTTGTTAGCGGTGATCGTGGCAATATCTGTGCCTGCTTATCAAGGCTACCAACAGCAGAAACAACTTCAAGATAAAGATTTGAAGGTCCGATCTGATGGGTTGCAAGCGACGAGGGCTCTCATGGAACATTTGCTGGGTGTTCAGAAGCGATTGCGTAAGGGACTTAAGGATTTTCAAGTTCGTAGAGGCTCATTTGCCCCACTCGACGGCGCTAGGGCTTCTGCTCACGATGCCAAGCAGGCTGCTGCAATGCTTAGAGAACTTTCAGTGGTGGCGCTAAGTGTTGAAATGGTTCATTTCGTCGTGGGGATGCGAGAAGTTGCCAATTATGGAGAGTTTTCAGCTGCAATAATGGACAGCACCCATTCGGTTCTCACGTCTGGCATGCTCCAACAGCTAGATGCAAACATAATTTCTTTGCAGAAATGGATTTTTGAGCTGGATGATTTAGAGCAGCATTAATTATCCACCGATTTTCTTTTTCGATAGTTACTTAATTACTTTCGGTATATAAGTTAGCGTGCTGTTAAGGATCACCATCCTTGATGGCTTCGAACTCCCAGGCGTAATACTGGGATTCCACGTAGACGCGCATCTCGCCGTAGTCGTGCTGCTTGCGGCGGATGAATGCCTCGGCCGCGTCTTTGGTGAAGTGACTGTTCACTATCTCCCAGCGCTTGTTCCAGCCAGTGACGGTGTGATCGTCAAGCTCTCCGAGCAGCTCCCGCTGATCGTCGACGCTGAGCTCCAGGAAGTCGCATTCGCTGTCTGCCTGGACCCTGGTGTTCAATTCGGCCTGATCTTCCTCGTCGCAGTCCTGCCATTATTCTTCAGGGCTGAACCACGAGCAGTCCTCACGGCATACCACTAGGCCTTCCGCGTAGTCCGGATCAAATCCGTAATCAATGCGTTTGGTCTGCACAGTGAACAGCGCTGCCGCGGTGTGGTGCCATTTAACGCCGGCGCCGTTGCAGTCATACCGAAGGCGGATCACGAAGTCAGCCCAGGTCGTGGCTGTGAGGTCGTGGCCGGTGGCCAGGCTCGGTGTGGGCTGGGCGATTTGGTTTTCTGTAGGCATTGGGAGTCCTTACCGGTATAAACTTTCGGCTTTCAGGGAGGATTGAATATGTCTTTAGAAATCGTACTAACTTGGCTTGAGGCGCATCCGGGCTTGGCAGCTTGGATGACGATCTTCGGAGGAGCGGTGGTATGGGTAGCCAGTTTGTTTTTTAGAGGTCTTTCTCGCGAAGTAGCTAAGCGAAAGGCGGCCAAGAGCAGCGCTGCCAAGGCCAAAGAGGAGGCTTTCAGCGGTGCTATAGCACTTGAAGATGCTGCCTCTGAATTCGTGCTGCTAGCAGAGGCCGCCAACAACGCAGGAAAAAAAGAGAGGCAAGATCTAGCGAGTAGAGTAAAAGGTCATTATGAGGTAGTTAAATCGATTGAGCAGCAGGCTACAACTTCAGAGATGAAAGGCGAGCTGGCGAGAGCGTGCCGCGACATCAAGGATTTTCAGCGCAACATCTCTAATTGGCACGGTGAAGATGATTGTGATACCTCTCAGCAAGAGGCAGGAAAGGGAGCGATAGACCGAATTCAGCGTTCCGCCGCGAAGCTAAAGCAATACGTTTGAGGCGGGGATATGTTTCGTCGCTCAAGCGGCCTCCATCAGCGCTTGAATGATGCGTTGACCGGCCAGCGGCGGCACCGCATTGCCCGTCATGTGCATGGTCAGCCGATGGTTGTCCGGGCGCTGCGTGTCTTTCGGGAAGGATTGCGCGGCCATGGCCTCATCGGCAGTGATCATGCGCATCCGGTCACCGTCGACCACGGCCCATCGGTCCAGGGTGGTGATGGTGCCGATCGGGCGGTCCAGGCTGCGGCCGGTGAGCCCTGACCCGGAACCGTAGTAGGGCATCACGAATCGTTCGCCGAACCGTTCCCGTCCATTCTTCACGCGGGTCAGCGTCGATTCGGCACGGCCTGGCTTGATGATCGGCGACCACTTGCCTGCGTTGAAGTCGATAATCTCGCTGGCCGGCACATGCTGGTGTTGCTGGAGCTGCAGGTGGAGCGGAGCCTTGCTGCGTGAGCAGACCATGAATAGCCGCACCCGGTGCTGAGGCACGCCGAGGTCTGCACAGTCCACGATGTGCGGTGCCAGCGAGTAACCCAGGCGCTGCATCGCGTCGGCCCAGGCTGGGTAGAGAATCCAGTCCATGAACTCCGGCACGTTCTCGATGATGGCGAAGTCGGGCCGGTTCACTTCAGCATTCGCCACCGGCGCCCAGGCCGTCGAGCGCGAGTTGTCGTGCTGCGGGTTGCCAGATGCCTTGCCGCGCGCCTTGGTGTGGCCCTGGCAGCACGGAGAGGCCAGCATCACTTCATGCTTTGGCACCTGAGACCAATCAGCCTGGTGCAGGTCCTGGCACACATGTTGGGTTTCTGGGTTGTTCTTGGTGTGCCACTCCACGGCGGCGGGCCAGTGGTTGGCGGCCCACAGGACGTTGAGCCCGGCGTCTTTCCCGCCACGGGTCCATCCGCCGAAGCCAGAAAACAAATCAATTGCTGTGAGCATGGGGAGTCCTTGCCGAGCCATGCCCGGGCGGTGGAGTGGGGGAGTTACGCAGCGTTGTGCTGTCTTACTGGAGGCGCGTATGGTGGCTATTTGAATGCAAATGAGGTATTTAGCTTGTCGCGCAAAAAAAACTTAATGGCGAATAGATGATGGAACATAATAATATTAGTTGGTTTGATTTAAGTACCGAAGGCCTTGGTTATACAAATATTTTGGGTGCTGCTCGAGCGGGTGAGGTAGTCTTAAACGGTTTTTATGCTAGTACGTTTTCAAGTTTAAGCTGGATGTGCTACGTTCTCGCATTAATAGGCGCATTAGTTTCTGGATGGGCTCTATTTAAGATTGTAAAGCGTTGGGGTTCTAATTTTGGTAGTTTCGCCAAGGTTGCTACTGTCTTATCTTTGGTGCTGTTTGCTTATTGCGCATTTTTTATCATTCTGCTTTGGGATGAGCCCTTTGGAGGTATTCCGGCCAAGCTTCGAGAAGGCACTTTTGGTGATAGCTTCGGAACTTTAAATGCTCTGTTCTCTGGACTGGCCTTTTCTGGTGTTTTAATTACCATGTTGTTGCAAAGGAAGGATTTGTTAGAGGCTCGAGCGCAAGTTTCTAATCAGCAAATTGAATCTCAATTTTATAATATGTTGGCGCTACAGCAGAATATTGTCGCTGGATTTGATTTTAAGGAAAAAGGTGTATTGCTTTCTTCTGGCCGAGACTGCTTCAAATCTTGGTATACGTTTTTCGATTCTGAATGCCGTGGACTCAAACCTGGTGGAAGCAGGACGGTTGATGATGTGTATGAGCTCATGTGGTTTACGTATCAGGGTTACTTAAGCTTATATTTTAGAAGCTTGTATTCTGTTTTTAAGTTTGTATCCGAATGCGGTCATCCGGAATCGAGCAAGTTTGGCGGCGTAGTCCGATCTTTTCTGTCGGATTTCGAGCTGGTTATTCTCTATTATAATTGCTTGAGTCCACAAGGGCATGGCTTCAAAAAATACATACAAGAGTTTAAGGTCTTTGATAATTTGGATGTCGATATGTTGGTTGACGTACGTAGGTTGGCGGAACTTCACGTTCAGTCTTATGGCGATAATCAGACGGCGCTAAATGTGTATGCAGTACTTTTCGGCAAATAATATTTCTTTCCAAATCACTGTTTTTTTCGCCGTGAACGGTTGTCAGTGGTGGTGATTCGGTTTGTGTTTGGGTATTACGGGTGACCGGCATGGAGCCGGATCAAGGAGAATTGATATGGCTTATTGGGACTCTTACGGCTACCCAGAGAATGAACCGAAAGTCTGGATCACGTTCGGCACGCAAAAGGACGGTCCGCCACAAGTAGCATTCCTCGGGCCGATTCGTCAGCCGGAGGGCGATAGCACGAAGTCTGTCGAGTACTATCAGGAAGTTGCAGGCCGCTGGACTGATGAGCGTGCCGCACATGACGATCTAAATAAAATCGCTCAAGATCTCATCGAGCATAAGCGTCTTTAGCGTAAGCTTCCTACAGTATCAGGCGGCGGCGCTGAGGTTTCTTTGATCGTCATGATGGCGTTTGCGGCGTGGCGCACGTAGTACAGGCGAGCCATCAGGCTTGGGCATGGCTTGCTGATCGTCGACTCCCAGAGGTCGCTGCCACCAATCAGTTCTTCGTGTTCGCGCAGGAAGTCATAGGCCAGCACCACCTCGCTGTCGCGGCCATCGGCGAAGGTCTCGACTTCCTCAACTACGTCGGCCAGGTCAGCGAAAGGAAGGCGCTCGTCTTCTACCTCATCGCGCTCTCGCAGCCATTCAACGAGTTGTTCAGCCTGCTCCAGGGTGGCGCCCTTATTCGGGATATCAGCGATCCATTCAGGCACTTCATCGCTCGGCAATTCGTAATCGATCCGGCCGGCGACGCACTCGCACACGGTGTCGCGTATCGCGTCGAAGTCGATCACCACACGCTTGATGTCACCATCCAACTTCTCATGCAGATAGCCATCGCTCTGATGACGCAAGAAGTTGATGCCGTAGCTGGCGCCGACGTGGAAAACGAGCGGGCCGATATCGCCCATCATGCTCATGCCGAAGCGGGTAACGCAGATGTCGAAACCGTAGCAGCTGCTACCTGGCCGTGCGCAGCGCCAAACCTCGACGCCGTTTTCATTCACCAGCTGGGTGTATTGGTGTTGGGCCAGATCTTCCTGGACGCGGGCGGTGAGTGCGGCGCTTTCATGTTCTCTCATGGATTATCTCCAGTCAGGCGCCGACCTCCGTTAACGGTGGTGGCAATTTGAGTGCGAGTGGTATTTGATGACAGCTTTAGTCAAAGAAGGATTAGCCGGTGAAGCCAAAGGAACGGGGAGCGCTATTTGCAGGATTGACGCTGCTGAGCGTTTGGATTGCATTGCTCGGAACGTCGCTGCTGTGGATGATCGTCGGCATCTGCAAGTATTACGGCATGGAACTCAAAGGAGGGGATTGGGTGCAAGCCGCCGCCTCCCTAACCGGAGTTGGTGCAGCTATCTTCATTGCCAACTCTCAAATGCGGCGTGATGGCTTGGAAGAAAAAAACAAGAAAAAAGTGGCATTGGCTGCCCTGGTAAAAATGGCAGAAGTTGCAGGCATAGAGGTAAATCAGCTTTATTTGAATGCATCTCCAAACAATAGAAGCTCGATGCATTTGGAGCGTGTTCGAAGCATGGAAAGATCCTTTATGGCAGTGGACATACTCAATCTTCCAGATGCCAAGATGGTTGAATACGTACTGCAAATTCGCAGCATGTTGGAGTATTCAGCTCAGCAGATGGAGCTCGCGCACGATCTCATTGATGCTAAAGCAGCCCATGCCGCACATGAGTCCCTAATCGCCACTCGCATTTTAATCAATGGAGCGGCATTGAATCTTCGGCGGCTGGCTGAATGATCTCGTCACCCAGATCTGCGGCGAGCTCTGACCTGCTGCTTTCGTAAAATGCTCGCGACACCTTTTCAGTAACTACAAAAGGTGTCGTGACACACTTAAGCATCTGCGCCGCCGTTTCAAAGTCGGCGGCGATCACATTGCGCAGCAGGTTCTGAAACACTTCCTGCTGATTGTTGAAGCCGTGCTGCCTCATCAGGCGCTTCAGGTCTTTATTGAATACCCCGGCGACCTCAACCGTAAATTTCTCGACGCCCAATGCAGCGTCCTTCGCTGCTGCCTTCTCGCGCTTGCGGCGCTGCTTCAAGGCTTCCGCCGTCGGCTGTTGCTCTTTCTCGGCCATGGCCTACCTCTTCTATTCCGCTGGCCGGCAGTGCGAGCCAGGTTTGTCGTTTGCGTTGCTGGGTGCGGGCTATGCGGCGCATCGAGTGGCCCTCCGGACCAGCTTTGGATAGTCGATCCCGTGCGCCGCGATGATCCGCTCGAATGCCTTGTTGTTGATCGCCAGCTTCCCGCAGCACTGTCGGCGGGAAATTCCCAACTCCTTGAAAGCCTTGATGCGCTCGGCGAACTTCGCGTCGCGCTCCTTATCGACCGTGTTGTGCACCAAGTTCCGGGCGCCACCTCTCGTTGGCGCCTTGAACGTGATGTCGTACCGGGCGGCGTAGTTGTAGATGAGACGACGGCTGACACCGAGTGCAGCTGCTACTTCGGTTTGGGTGTGCGTAACGCCGAGTTGACGTATTTGCTCGGCGAGCTTGAGTCGCTCCTGGGTGCGGATGTCGTCCTTGTCGAGGGGCAGGGGAGACGCTTCAGCCCGCCGCCGAACAAACGGCTTCGGTGCTGGCGGCTCCTGGGGCACATACACGACGGGCTTCGGTGGCGGCGGAGGCTCGGCCATTTCGATTTCGCCGCCGGCCGCCACAAACTGGGCGACCTGGGCCGCCAGTTCATCCGAGGCCGGGCGCAGTTCCTCGATCATGCTGAGGTGATTGCTGATCATGCTGCTTTACTCCTGAGCGCCGCCTCGTACCCGTCGACCAGCAGCTTGAATTCCCAGAGGTCTTCTTCAAGGCTTTCGATGTAGTCGTCGTCGCGCTGGAACTCTTTCCACCAGAGCTGGCGGCCAACTGGCTTCAGCAGTGGGCAGTACATCCCGATGTGCCACCACTTCCGGTCGGCGATCCACATGCAGCCCTGCACCTGGTCAATCACCTCGCTGGCATCGTTGTCGATGTGAAAGGAGCGAAGCTTGTCGGGGGCCAGGAAGCACTTGTACTCGGAGCCGCCATCCTCACCAATGAACCCGTCCGCGCTGGCGCCAAACACGCCGTCGTCGGTCTTGACCAAGCCAACCTGGGTAACGATGAGGCCGGTCTGGATTTCGTGCTCCATGCGCGCCTCGGGCTCCAGTTCATGCCCTCGACGCATCTGCCAGGTTTCGAACCCGCCATCCAGCGGCGCGCCGCCGATTCGCTCGACTGCCAGCTCAAATGCGTACGACAGGGCGGCATTCGACGGCTCACCAACCTTCTCGCCGTCCAGGGCGCGCTGAACAACTTCTGCCTTTGGTGCAGCCTTATAGCCGGCCAGGTCACGGGCGCGGCCTTCGCTGTGGCCGGCGAGCATTGCATCCACATACTTGCGTTGCTGCGCAGTCAGCCCGTTTACCTTGGAGCGTGCGGTGCTGAACATGCTTGCGGTGATGACCCCGGCGCGAGCCTGGAGCCACTCAGGTGAGCCTTGTGTGCAATTGACGATAATCATTGAGGCGCCTCCAGCTTGGCTTTGTGGACGGTGACCGCTGTCTTCACGGTGGAATACCCGTTGGTGTCTCCAGAGGCCTGAAGAACTTTCAGGCTGGCCTGCCAAACATCTTTCAGCTCGTCCGGCGTGGTGGTCTGCCCAACGCGCTCAAGGATGTCCGCGACGACCTGGGCGCGCATGTCCTCTGTTTCAGAGCCATCTGACGACTGTCCGTCGTCGTCGCGGATATCGCCGGTCGTGATGTTCAGCAGCGCACACATCACGTAGCGCTTGCCGTAGGTAGTCGATGAGCCAACGGCCTGTACATCGTTGCGGCCTTTCCCGATATCGATCGGTAGGCTCATGGTCGTTTGCTCGCGGTGGCCACCCCGATGCATCAAAATTCCAGTGACACTGATCGCCTTTTCAGCGTTTTCCACCTTGAAGGTGATGGCGAACCCGTGCTGCTGCATGATCGGCTTCAGGGTGTGCGTGATGTGGTCGAGCGTGGCGTAGGAGTTTCCCGTGTGCAGGTTCACGGCACCTTCGAACACAGTCGGGATGTTGCACTGCATTTCGGCCATTGCGGCGTTGAAAGCTTGCTCAGCCTCCTTGGCCTGCATGCGCTCGTGCATGGCCAGCAGGCGCTCCATCTTCTCGATGTCGCAGGTCGGATCGGCGGCAGCACGGCTGATGACGGCCATGATGCTGTTGTCCGTGGAGATCGGCGCCACAGCCTGGCGCCGCTGTTCGGGAACGATGATTTGGCCGCTCATGCTGGCTACCTCAGAAGTGGATGGTGATGTTTGGGACTTCGCGGCGTGCGATCTTCAGGACAATGGCCTTGGCCAGTTCCTCGGTGATGTTCATCGACATCAGCGCCTCTTTGGCGGCGCCCATGATCTTCACCTTGTGAGCCTGGTCCGCTTCGCGCGCCTTCTGCTGGCGCTGCGCCTCTTCAGCTTCTGCTGCCTGCCGGGCAATCTGTGCCAATCGCGCTTGCTCTACGGCCTCTTCCTGTCGGCGCACCGCGGCGATGCGTTCTTGTTCGGCGCGCTGCTCAGCGGCGATTCGGTTGGTTTCGGCCTGTGCCGCTGCTGCGCGGGACTGTTCGGCCTGCAGTTCCAGTTGTAGGCGCTGGCGTTCGGCGGCGGCCTCGGCCTCCAGCGCTGCTTGTGCGGCAGCGCGCTGAGTGGCTGCGGCCTGGTCCAGCAGTTCCTGCTCACGTCGTGCGGCAGCTTCGCGCTCGGCCTTGGCCTGCTGCTCGGCTTGGAGCCGGGCCTGTTCGGCTGCAACTCTGGCAATCTCTGCATCGTGGTCGCGCTGGGCCTGTGCTTCAGCTTCGGCGCGCAACCGGACCAGTTCGGCCTGCTCCGCTTCGTACTGGGTGCGCTCGGCCCGCAGGGCGCGCAGTTTTATGAGGGTCTGGTCTTTCACCTGGGCGGCTTCAGCCAGGAACTCTTCCCATGTTTCGCTGATTGCGACCAACTCAAGCTGGGCGATGAGGTCGGCGACATGAGCGGCGGTCGGTGTGGACTCGAAAACGGCCAAATCCTTGATCGCCTGGATACCGTCAACATGCTTGTCGGTGCGGGCCAGCTCTGCTGCCTCCCAGTCCGTCAGAGGCTGCCGAGTGGCATCGCGCAGGGCATCCATCTTGGTCACGAACTCGCGCAACTCAGCCTCGACCACCTTGGGCATTTCCTTGAGGCGCTTCAGGTAATCGCGGCCGGGTGTTTCGACTGCCTTTTTGGACTTGCTCACCGTTGCGGCCAGGGATGCAATTCGAGCGCGACCTTTCACGGTCGTCAGGTCCGGAACCTCGGCAGTGACTTCGGCCTTCACCGCGTCGAAGAACTGGCCCAGGCCACCGGCAACGTAAATCGCCGGCGCGTTGTCGGCGCTGATGTCGTCGATGGTGATCAGTTTCTGTTGTGCGGACACGGTGACTCCCTGCCGCGATGCTCGCAGCGATTGAGGGTGTTGGTTATTGAGTGATTCGATCAGCGAGGGCGCTGAGCAACATCAGAAAGGTGCAGACGGAGAGGGCAGAGAAGGAGCCGCGCCAGATGAGTAGGCGCCGGGTGCGCTGGCGGGCAGTCATGACCGCGACTCTCTGATTGCAGCGGCAGCCCTTACTATGGCCCTGCATATCGCAGACTCCGCACGCCCACCCGTCACGTCCTCGCAAGCCTGGCCATCGTCGTGATAAGCCTGAACCCACCCCGTCTGGAAGCCGCGCTCAGTCACCACGTTCATGTCGATGCTTATTCCCAAACGCGCCTGAAGAATCAAAGCGTGGCCAGTATTGAAATCGAGAGGGCTAAAGTAGCCAGACGAAAATGTATGGCTGCTCAAGCACACGTAACCATTCTTGTCTGGGTAATGGCCGTTGCAACGAAGGCCAGCAGCTTCGGCCGCCAAATAGAGCATTTCACGGTCATCCATGACGAACCCTCACCGCGATCCGCCCGCCTTTCATGGTCGGAGCCAAGCGCTGCGGCAGATCCCGCACCAAGTCTTCACGCTTGCGACCGATCAGTTCATTGAAGGGAATGCCGAAGCCGAGAATGGCGATGCGGCGCTCGATATCGTCGAGCTGCTCATCAGCCAGCGATTTCACGATAGGCGTGGTCATGCAGCCTCCTTGCGGTGCCTGGTGATTTTCAGCAGGCGCTGGCAGTAGTGGTTGAATTCTTCGACGGTGATCACATTGCCGGTGAGCATGTTCGTGATCATTCGTTGCACGACCACCTGGGCGCCGGGCTCGCTGGCGGGATGCTCCAGGGCCTCGAGCGCTTCATCGATCAGGATGTGCGGGCTCATACATCGGCATCCACGTCGTCTTCTCGCTCTTCCCGTTCCGCTGCTACAGCGTCTTCGGCGTAGGGCCTCAGCAGCGCTACAGCGATCTTCTCGACGGCTTCAATCGGGCGTTGCTGGCCCAGCAGGTCTGCGGCGTGGGACCGGGCATCGCTCTGGCTGCCGAGCATTGCCGACAGCAGCAGGCGGGCAAACGAATCACGCTGGTCCAGGCCGTCGATCTGGCGCTGGTTCAGGTGGCCTTGCAGGACGGTACAGAATCGGTCGAACGTCACCACCTGCGGCTGGCCGTAGCGGCGCTTCCACTTGATGTCGACGCCGCACACCAGGCGCTCCGCCGAATGCTCAAGCCAGTCCGTGACCTCGTCGCTATCGCTGACCTCTGGAGGCAACTGAGCGTCGTAACGCGCCTGGCATATCTTCAATGCTGCGTTCATGGTCGCCTCCAAGGTGGCGGGTTGTTCACCTGTATTCGTCAACACTCATGCCTCCCGCTGGTTGCCGATGGGCGCGGGGGAGGAGTGCTGACGTAATAGAGGTGGGGAAGGGGGCCCAGGCCCGCTACTGGCGACGGCCTGGGTTTGTTGCGTCAGCGGTGTGGCCCGTTTCCCGCTGCTGATTGCAGGGCTGGCCGGTCGTCTTCGTAGGTTGGCGGTGAGCTTCCTCCTCAGGGCGTCAATCAGCATCTGTTCGCCTTGGATCACAGGTCCCTACAACATGCACGCTGCAGCTCGTTTGCCCGGTTAGGTGGGCAGGGTGCATGAGGTCCGGCGGTCCCAGCCGAAGCTATCGGGCCCGCTAATTCAAATCTTGTGGAGCTGTCCGTGACCCGCTACTGGCGTCGGTCACCGGCTTGAATCAAATGTTCTTCCAGCCGCGGGCCTTTCGGCTTGTTCTCCCGCTGGATAACTGTTCTTGGCGCTTTACGCTGCACGCCCGGGTCAGTTGCCAACCCTCTGAACCGTTTAGGCCGGTTCATCGCTGCCTTTGAATCTGGGCCGGTGGTGATCCGGCAAGGGTGAAGCTGTGTGGCTAAAGAGCGGCGCAGGTTTAGCTGCTGGCGATTCGCTGTGGCGTCTCGATGGATACAAATATAGGCACTCCCATATTTATCGTCAATGGGTATTCCCATATATTTTATGGGAGGCACTAAAAAGCCCGCTCGGTGGCGGGCTCATTTAGGAATCGCAGTATTCGCGCCAGCCGATCCTGACGGCGCCGTCATCCAAATGCTCAATCCTGATCCCGGCGGTGTCGCCGATGTCTTGGATAACCTGGTGCCAAGCTTCAGGGCTTTCGTCGTCGCGTCTGGAAACCTCGACCAACTGAATTCTCTGAACCCGGGGAGATGCGATCAAGCGTTGCAAGCGGTGGCCCACAAGCTCGTAGGAATTTCTCGGTTTTGATGTGGGGTAGGGTGCCTGGTTCATGCTTCGCTCCTTGCGAATGCTGTATGTATACACAGTATTTGCACTGACATATCTTGGCAATAGGGCGACAAGAAGTTTCATGCATAAATGCATATTTTCTGATGAGTGCTTTCCGGCAGGCATGAAAAAGCCCCCGCTGGGGGGGGCTAGATGAGAAGGCGGGGCTCTATAGATCGGCAGTCAGAGCTTGTTTGCGTTGCTGCTTGCCTTTGCCTCGCGCTCAGCTGCTTTTCTTTGTGTGGCTGCAATATCGCTGATGGTTGCAGCAGAGGTGTTGATATCGCCTGCGAGCTTCTCGATCGTTATCTCGACCTTCTTGCCGGACCAGGTCAGCGTCTCATTTGTGAAGGATGCTCCAGCTTTGGTTTTTACGGGCTCATTCAAAATCTGAGTAGGTGTGCCGTACTTGTTGGTGAAGAGGGTCACCAGCTTGGAAAAGTTGTCGCTATTGGTGGTGAGGTAGAAGGACTCAACTCCAGAAGGGCTCGCGAAAACGGCGAGAGAGTAACCAAAGCCAATTTCTGGCCCGCCCCGAACCGTATAGAGATTCGTGTACGGTGGCTCATGGCACATCGTCTTGCTCAGGATCGTGCCGCGCGGACACGCTGGCACTGTCGCATCGACTTTTTGATCAAAGCGCAATCCCATAAAACTGTCGGGCTCTTGCGCCCAGAGTGTTGGAGTAGAGGGCTTTTTGGCCGCAATTGCAGAGCTAGTTAAGCATGCGGCGAATAAAAAAATGAGAATCTTGGCGTTCATAGGATCCCTCCGATAATTGAGCCCGCACTTTACCATTCGTGGCGTACAGCCACCATTGTCGGGAGGCGTGACGGGGGTGTGTCGTGTGCAAAATCAGCATAAAAGGTTTGATTGAGGGCCCGGCAATGTTGATCATGAAGCGCTTAATCAGAATGGAGCGGGTATGACACGGGTATGGAAGATTTCAGCATTTCTCTGGTTGGGGCTCCTCAGCTCCTGCACGATGACAGGGCCAAAATTCACGCCACTTGAAAACGTGGATTCTCAATACGGTGTTCTCTATGTCTACCGGCCCAGTAATTACGATATGGGCCTAATGACCGCCTTGATTTCTTTGGACGGAAAGCAGATAGCGTCTCTAGAGAACGGCGGGTACGTAGCGGTGACTGTTACGCCAGGTGAGCACACAATCACCCAGAAATGGAAGGCCGGAATCTTGGGCAATTCCGATCTTGAGGGCGGCACCACGACCACTGTCGTCGGTGTTAAACGCTCAGATACCTCCTACGTTAGCCTCACATCCAACAGCACGAGGGTGCAGGCAAAACAATTCAATGCTGTCGCAGTTGACCTGCAGTGGCAGCTCAATAAAGTGCCCCCGGATCAGGCATTGCCCGAGATTTCTCAATGTAGAAAGGTTGAGGCGATCTAGCCCTACGGCGGGCAATATCTAGAGCCAAATCGCAGGCAAAGAAAAGCCCGCGCAATGGCGGGCTTTCTGTAACACCTGGGGCGCCGATCCTTCAGCGCCCCCAGTGTGCAATCACGCGGATTGCCAGCTCAATGGTGGCACGATGAAGGGCAGAAAAAAGAAGCCCGGCGCTGGGCGAGGTTTGGAGTCAGGCGGCCACAGTTGCTCTAGGGATTTCCGCATCAGGCACCGAGATACCTTCTTTGAAGAACATGACCTCGTCGCCTACATATCGCGCCTGTGCGGTGTAGTGCAGCCCGTAAGTCAGTGCCTCGTTCTGGCTGTACATCTCGCAGATTTCTGGCGCGCTATCGTACGAAACTACCCACGATCTCTGGAAGTCAGGAGACTGCAGCAATTGAGCAATTTGCAGATGATCATCGTGTTTGTAGAAGTTTCGGTATAGACCACGGCCTTTAACATAGTAGGGAGGATCAAGGTAGATCAGCGACTGGTCAGGCAGAAACTCTGCCGCGCGGCCGAGTAAATGAAAAGCGTCCTCGCAATATACCGAAATCCGATCTGCATTCAGCGCGATTCTTTCCAGTCTGCCTGCGATCATCTCCTTGCTGAATCTAGCATCAAGTTTGTACGCGCCAGTCTGCGCCTTCCCCCCGATAACTCCGCCTTTGAGGATGCCGGATCGGTTCGTACGGTTCACAAAAAGCGTTGCAAAACCCCTTTCTGCAAGGGATAGATCAGGGTCTTGGCCAAGCATCACGGAACGCCAGTGATGCCATTGCTCCATATTGATTGGCGTGTCTCTGAGCAGCTTTAGTATTCCTTCAGGATCGGAAGTCGCGGCTGACCAGAAGGAGAATACGGCCGGATCGAGATCATTGACATGGATATGCGTCGCATGCCCGTCGAAAAGAAGCTCAAGGGCAACGCCGGCTCCACCAGCAAACGGTTCTAGATAGTGTCCACCCGCCAGGCCATTAGCCCGCATTACCTCGGCAATGAAAGGCGCAAAGCGAGCCTTACCGCCAGGGTAGCGCAAGGGGCTATATAGTTTGTTCGAGTACATTCAGTAGCTCATCTCGGGTGAAGAATTGGTGGTAGTCCAATTCTAGCATTTAATATATTTAATGTCTCGATGAACTGCTCTAAAAAGTTTGTTTTATCCAATTCATTGCTGCAGTAGTGAGTTACATACTTTTTAAAGTTTGGGAGGTTTGAATTAGCCCATGCCTTACAGCAGTTTATAGAGGTGATTTTTTCATCAAGGATTTCAGTAGCGGAAAGAGAGATTCCATGCGAGGAAAATTCCCCAAGGAACGCGTCTCTTTCTTTATTAAATTTATCAAAAAAATTGTCGTCATTATCAAGAGATATAATGAAGTAAATCATTCTGCGCTCTAGGGCGACTCCGTGCGAGTCTGGCAGCCTAATACAAAAATCTCTAACCTTTATATTTTCTAGAAAGGTATCAGATATATCAGCATCTAGGACTACTAAACTGCTCTCAAAAAGTATAGGGAATCGTGAGCAGGCTGCAGCTAGTGGTTTAACTTCTGTATAGGATATTCCTGGTTTAGAGTGATTATCGTCAAGCGACGAGTGAAATTCTAATGCATCCAATATTTCTTTTTTTCTGATGATGCGTTTTAAGAAGAAAATTCCAATATCATCTTCGCAGAATATTTTTAACTTGCGACTTTGAGCTATCTGTAATGGGCTTGTGAAGGTTAGCTCTTTGTATGCTAGCTCATAGGGCGGATTGTGGAGGATAGGGTAGTTTGAAGCTTTGGCTTTGGATTTGCTTACAAAATTAATAATAACTTGATCTTTTTCTAAAAGATTGGCGTGCTTTAAGTAAATGTCTGAAATCAAACCAAGTGAATGTGTGGTGATAATGACTTGGACCTTGAACTCTCCAGACCACCTAAGAAGGTATTCGAATAGGCGAATCTGGGCTACTGGGTGCAGAGTGGCTTCGAATTCATCAATGCAAAGAATGCCACCGCCAACTTTTTGTCCTGGTTTATATGCTCGTTGAAATCCTATAAGTCGGTTAAATATCGCACCAAGATTGTCTTCGCCTGAAGATATAGTTTGCCAATCATATCCCAGGTCACCACCACTCGGTGCCCATGTTGACTTTATCTTGGGTCGATAAACCCCTACAAAAGATCCATAGCTTGAGCTTGGAAATACTTGTTCGTAAAAACGCTTAAGTTGCTGTTTTTCCGTTTCTGATAGGACTGGGAGTGCTTCTTTTTTTCGATCTGCTGCAAGGTCGACTATCGGATATAGACGTCTAAGGTTTAGAAAAGAGGTGCTGTATACTAAATTGCCATCACCTTTCTCTGCCCCGGAAACAACTACACGGTGCCGATTTGTCTTTTCAGCAACGTAATATATCTCTACAGGCTCTCTGACGTATTTTTCAGGGCTTGTCTCTGCAATGATGTCATATTGATAGTCGTCTACATCATATTCGGGTGAGAGATTAAAAACCTCCGCCATAGTTGTCTTCAGTGGCCGGCCAAAACCGTCTTCTGATTCGCTTGCAAATGGATGTGCAATTAGGCCCATGAGTGAGGTTTTCATGGTGCCGTTACGCCCTGAAAGCACAGTGATTCTGGAGCCCAGAATAAGCTGTTGCTCATAGAGAGACCTGAATCGCTTAATATCAATGCCTTTGATTCTTAGGATAGGTATACTTTTGTTGTCTGGAATTCCAAGCTCTTTTTTACTTTGTCCCTGAGGGAGCAATTTCGGCATTATTTTATTCACTGGAGTTCCATCTTTCAGTTGTGATTACCAATCGGGATTAGCGGCACTGTATTTGATGTAAAGTTTTCTATTGTCGGAGGAGAGGACGTATAGGCACTCCCCTTTATTGCCAGGTCAACCCCGTGCACCATAGAAGTGGTTCAGAGCAATTAGCTCAATCACAGCCACTAAAACACAGAGTACAACGAATCCAGGGCTGAACACGCGCTTACGGCCGGATGAGCCTCCGCCCAGCCCAGCGACGTCGGAATAGCCGGGGAGCATCATAAGGAGAGTCAGGCAAGCAATGACTCCAACCTTGCTCCAGAAGCTCTGCTCTCGCCACGAGGTCGACGGCTTTCCAAGGGCGGAGGGCATCAGTAAAACTTCTGCAGCGCCTGCACAACCACGCCCACGATCCGGCAGTGCTCGTCGATGGCCTCGATCGGATAACTGGGATTCAGTGGTTTCAGGAACAGCCGGCCGCCGTCGCTGACAAGCTTCTTGAATGTGGCTTCGTTGCTGTCCGGCAGCTTGGCCACGACCAGCTTACCTGGCGCGACTTCAGCCTCAGTGTCCACCAGGATCAGCGTGCCCTCGGTAATGCTCTGCCCGGCGGGCGCCGTCATCGAGTCACCTTTGACTGTCAGCCAAAAGGCCGGGCCTTTGGAGTCGTACTCCGAAAACTCGTAGGTGTCCGAGATACCGGCCGGGTAGGGCTCCACTGCTTCCGCCCAGGCGCCGGCGGCAACCCAGCTCACTACCGGGTAGCGGAATGACTTGGTGGGCTGGGCGGCAGGGGAGACGTTCGATTCACCAGAGCCGGACGTTAATCCAGAAGCCAGCATTGGCCCGATCTCGTCTGAGAGCCATTTGGCGCTCACCCCACATGCGTCGGCGATCTTCACGACGTGTGCGGTGGCTTTCGATTTTCCACGCTCAAGGTCAGAAATCGACGTCTGCGTGATACCAGCTTTAGCGGCCAATTCGCCCTGATTGAGCTTGGCGTGCCGGCGCGCTGCCTTTAAACGATCTTTGAATTCCATCCAGCGAGTATTACGGGTGCTCCCATATCCTTGCAAATCGGTATTCCCATAACCTACTATATGGGTATTCCCGTATGGAGGGGCAGCATGAACACTATTTATAAGGACCTCGTTGCCTTCTTCGGCACTCAGGAGGTGACGGCTGAAAAGCTCAAGGTTGATCAAAGTACCGTTTCCGGTTGGGTTCGCGAGAAGCACGGCATGTCTCCAGTGGTTGCCAAGCGAGCGGAGGCGTTGACCGGAGGTGCTTTCAAAAAAGAATCCCTTTGTCCGTCGTTTCCATGGGCCGAGATGGCCGCCTAAGCGACATCCCTGTCCGCCGTTCCATTGAAGCCAGATTAGAAGAGAGCAGTCCCCATGCAAACGTCCAGTTCCAGACACACCGTACAGACCCGTGATCAGGTGCTGGTCGCCCACGCTGCAAACCAGATCGCACGCACCAGCCTGAGCCAGGACGACTTCGCCCAGGCGTTGAGCCGCGAGTTGCATCTGTCGTGCCCGGATAAGGCCATCGCTAAAGATGTGCCGGACTTTGCCGCGCTGACCTTGCAGAACGACGTAGCCGATTTCGTGAAGGCTACCGGCCGCTGGCTCAAACGTGTTCAGCGCTGGCTCTCCGGCGATCAGGAAATGCCGTCGTGGCTGGAAGAGTCGTGGGTCAACGCCCTTGAGCCTGAATTCCGCGACCACTGCGTAAACGAACTGGCGAGCCGTCACGGCCTGACCGGCGCCCGCCAGATGACCAGTGACCAATGCGCGAACAAAAGCTTCGGTGCGCTGATCCGCGCGCTGGGTGATGTGATCGACACCGGCAGCGAAGTCTTCGACGACCAGGTGATGTGCGAACTGGATCTGCCGCACCTACCGGCATTCGCCAAGCAGTGCCGCCAGGTTGAAGCGAAGGCGGGGGAACTGGGGCGCCGCGCGGAGCAGTTGCTCGGGGCGGCCCGGCCACTGAAATCCATAGCCTGAATCACAGGCACAAAAAAGCCGACGGTCGAGGTCGGCTTCTTTAACAGCTTTAAGCGAGAGAAATCATGCCAAACATTGTTCCGATACACAACCCTCGGGGGTTTACCCGAATGGACAACCAGATGATGGATGGCTTGATGGCCATCGATTTGTCAGCGCGCGAAATGAAGATCGTTCTGTACGTGGCCAAGGCCACCTTGAACTTCAGCACGGGCGCCCATCGCATCCCGGCGGTCGATATCGCGAAGGCAACCCATATCCACCCTGATACGGTATCGAAGGCTATCTCCGGCCTGTTGCGCCGTCGCGTGCTGTACCGAGAGGGTGGTGCACGCGGTGACATCGGCGTTTGCGACCCAAAAGAGTGGATCTTCGTAGTAGAGCCGAAACAGACCATATCGTCTGATTCGGCTCAAGTGGTCCGAATCGGCTCAGACACGAAACAGACCAAAACCGACGACTCCCTTCTTTATACAAAGAAAGAACCCCTATTAACTCTTTCTTCGAAAGAGATTAATCCGCCCCAAGAGCCAGTCGAATCTCCAAAGCCTGATCGCAAGACTCCGTTCGGCATGACCCAGTTGCTGGCCGACAACCCGCACCACGTCCCTGAGCAGCTGCTCGCCGACTGGCTGACTCAGCGCAAAGCCAAGCGTGCAGCAGTGACAGCCACTGTCTGGTCGACCGTGAACACCGAGTTGGCCAAGTGTGCCGAGGCCGGGATCACCGCAGACGACGCAATCACCGAAGCGCTAAATTCCGGCTGGCAGGGTTTCAAGGCTTCCTGGGTCATCAAGCGTCTGGCTGAATCCGCACCGGTGCCGGCCCCTCAGTCTCGCCACACCGGTTTTGCTGACCGCAACTACACCGATGGCCTGATTCAGCGTGAGGACGGTTCCTATGCGATCTGAGCCGGTCCAGCAAACCCCTGAACTGCCGCCGGGCACCCGCATTCAGCCCGCCGAGTGCGAGACCCACGGGCATTACGATCAGAAGATTTTCCCGGTACTGGGCAAGGAGCTGAAGAGCGGTTGCCCTGAGTGCGGCCGGATCATCCGCGAGAAGGCTGAAGCTGCGGAGTTGGCCAACAAGGCGATGGAGCTGCGCATGGCCATGGAACGCAAGCTCGGCGCCGCGCTGATTCCCAAGCGCTTCGCCAGCAAGACTCTGGATGGCTACGTCGCAACCACCACGGAACAGCGAAAGGCGCTGAACGCCTGCCGCCGGTATGTCGCTGAGTTCGCGCAGATCGCCGAGACTGGCCGCTGCCTATTGCTGCTGGGAAAACCCGGTACCGGCAAGACGCACCTGTCCGTGGCGATCGCCAACGAGATCATGGCCAAGTCATCTGCGACGGCGGTGTATCGCACCATCGGCGCCGTGCTGCAGGCCATCCGAGCGACCTACGACCATTCCAGCGACCAAAGCGAAAGCCAGATCCTGTCGAGCCTGATCAGCCCCTCGCTGCTCATCCTGGATGAGATTGGCGTCAGCAAGGAGAAGCCGAGCGACTTCGAGCTGACCACGCTGTTCGCAATCATCAACGGCCGGTACGAAGAGCTGCGCCCGACGGTGATCGTTTCCAACCTGGATGGGCAATCGCTGCCAGGAGCCATCGGCGAGCGCTGCATTGATCGGCTGCGGGAGGGCGGTGTGATCGTCATTCCGTTTGAGTGGGAGTCTCAGCGCGGTAAGGAGGGTTTCTGATGAGTATGGACAACGAGCAGCATCGCAAGACGGTAGCGCTTCAGAAGCTGATGCGTGACCCCGCGGCAGTCCTGGCCCTGATCGCCGAGAACGATCGGCTATCGGCCAATGTGAAATTGAATCTCTGTGATTACCCCGCGATTCATGAGGGGGATGTCGATCTTCTCATCGCCTTTGTAACCGGCACTTCGCAGATGGAACTGGCGAAAGTTCATGGATGCACGCCTCCCAACATCAGCAGGAAGATCCGCCGTGTAAAGCAGCGACTGGGCTGGCGTGAGGGGATGTCCCTGGTGGAGATCCGCGCCCGCGCCGAGCAGTTGCGTGCGCTGGCATCGCAAGGTGCGATTGTAACTGCCGACCTTATGGCCGAGCGCGACCAGCTCAAGGCCGAGAACGAGGCGCTTCGGAAATACGGGGAAGAGTTTGCAGTATTGGCCGAGCGCCGCCGCGAAGAAGTCGAGACGCTGCGCAAGGAGCGCGATGCTCGTCACCCGTTCAAGCCTTTTCATGAGCCGGCAATTGGCTTCACCGGTTGCGTGATATGCGGCGTGTACACGGATCACGGCGGCTTGCCATGCCCGAAAACGCGAGCAACTGCAGACGCCGCCATGGGCAACGGAGAGCAGTCATGACCAGCCTCCAGATCCGCACCGAATCAGACCGCAACAAGGCCATGGGCTACATCGCCGGCCTGGACCTGGCCAAGCCAAAGAAGCTAGCCATCACCGAAGTGGACCGCAGCGGCGAGCAGAACAAGGCCCTTCACGCGGCCCTGTCCGATATCGCCGCTCAGGTCGAGCACGCCGGGAAGAAGTGGGATGTCCTGATCTGGAAGCGCCTGCTGACGGCCGCCTGGCTGCGTGAGTCAGGCGACCAACCACAGATGATACCGGCGGTAGACGGCCACGGCTTCGACGTCATCTACGAGCGCACAAGCAAGCTCACCGTGAAGCAGTGCGGCGAGCTGATCGAGTGGGTGCATGCGTTCGGCGCCGAGCACCAGGTGCGCTGGACACAAAAGGATAATTGGGGAGGGCGCTACTGATGAACCATAACTTCAAGGCTGGCGACCTGGCGCTGATCGTTTCCTGCCCGCTTGTACCAACCCTGATCGGGCGCTGCGTGCAGCTGGTTGAGTGCGTTGGGCCTGGCTGCGATTCGTTCTCCGCGCACGGCCCATGGTTTAACCGTGGGGATGCAAACGCCTGGGTGGTGGAGGCAGATGGCTTGGTATCACTGACCATCGGCAAGGCCCTCGTCGAGCATCCGCGCTGCTGCATAGCTGAGAAATACCTGATGCCCCTGCGCGGCGACTTCACCCCAGAGCAGCAGAAAGCCAAGGAGGCTGTATGAAGCGCACCCCACTGCAACGCAAGACCCCGCTCACGTCCGGCGGACCGCGGCGCAAGCGCTGCCCAGAGTGCCGAGTAATGTTCACGCGCTCCAGAGAATCGCAGGCTGTGTGCGGCGAGATCGAGTGCGCGATCGCACACGGCAAGTCCGAGAAGGGTCGGGCAATCGCCGGGAAAGCCCTGGCAGAAGTAGGGCGCCGCGAAATCAAGGTCCGCAAGGAGAAGCTGAAGAGCAGGGCGGATCACCTCAAGGACACACAGCAGGCATTCAACGCTTGGGTGCGCGCCCGTGATGCTGCACTGCCTTGTGTCAGCTGCGGCCGCCACCACCAGGGTAAGTACGACGCCGGCCATTACCGAACCGTGGGGAGCAATCCAGCCTTGCGCTTCGAACCGATGAACTGCCACCGCCAGTGTTCGCCGTGCAACACCAGGCTCTCCGGGAACATCGTGAATTACCGCATTGAGCTGGTGAGGCGTATCGGCGCCGAGGCAGTTGAGTGGCTGGAAGGCCCTCATGAGGCCAAGAAGTACATCGTGGACGAGTTGAAGGCGATGACCGCCGACTACCGGGCAAAGACCAAAGAACTGAAAAAGGGGCAGGCAGCATGAAACTGATCAACGCAAGGCAGGTATGGACCGAAGCTCAGCATGAATCGAACGCGTCGATCAGCGCTGTAGCCATCGACAAGGCCCAATCAGCACCGATAAAGAAGGGGCAGCGTATGCGCCGCGCCGAGGCTGTGTTCGCTGCGCTTGGGGAAGACAAGGAGGAGCGTATTCAGGTTGTGCGCCAGAAGATCAGCATCAGCGAGACCCGCGGTACGCCGGCCGGCCGCTCCACCGCTCGCGCCGCGCACCTGGCCACCATCGGCAAAGTACTGCGCGCCATCGACACCTTGCCGTTCCAGGTGCAGCAGTTCGGGCACTACCTGTATCACCCGGCTATGAACATGAAGCATCTGTTGAACGCGGTGCTGCTGATCACCGCTAAAGCGGCGCTGCCTGACCTGACTTCGGCCAAGCGCGTGAAGGCGCAGTACCTGGTTACCCTTGCCCTGCAATCGTACAAGGGGGAGGTCGCCGGGTCGGCAGAGTGGGGGCCGGCGCGGGTAGCCGCCGAGATGAACACGTTCTTCGGCGTCACCATCGACCCGAAGAACTGGACGCGTGACTGGCTCGACCTGTGGGAATCCCTGAAAGAAGTGATTAAAGAAGTCGATATTCAGGCCCAGCAACCACTATGGCAGGTGATTCACTCGGAAAAAGATAAAGAAGCGGCATAATCATATTGACATGACGGGGTTTTGCGCGTACTTTTTCCATAGTGCACAAGTAACGCGAAACGCACACGAGACACTGACCCCGGCCAAGCGCCGGGTTTTTATTTGTCTATCTTTGGCAGACTCTTTTATTTATATTTTTAGTGCGGCTTGAACGGCAAGGCGATGCCTGCTTGGTGTTGGGTTATTTCTAAACTAGGAGGGTGAGGTGCCGAGAGTGAATGGATACGACATTGAAGAGCGCTGGTATGTACTTGATCATCCGCGCGGGCCCTTGCATACGTTTGCCTCGGAGCAGCAAGCAATCGATGAGGTCGCCAAGCTCAAAGAGACGTATGAAATCGGCGAAGGGGCTGAAATTCCCGACTTTGAAGCTATAAAGGACTGGTTTGTTGTTTGTTCCACTATCGTCAAAGCCGGCCCATTTTTACTAAAGACTTCCGCAGAAATAAAAGCAAGAACACTGAAGGAATGTAATCACGGACCTAAGCCTGAGCCTGATGATCCTTTTCAAGTTGAAGAAAAAGCGAAGATCGAAAAGAAAAATAGGTTAACCAAAACGCCGCCTGCCGTAAGCAAAACTTAACACAAGCGCACTTATGCTCAGCGTCTCTGGTTACAGATTTTGGATATCAGAGGCCGCCTCATGGATTGTTATATGCCCCGCCATCGTGCGGGGCTTTTTCGTTTCCGGCCTTGCCACACCCTTAGCGTTCAGCTGGGAGTGCTGCTGGGACTGACCTATTTCTGGCGATGGCCATTTTTTTATGGAGTGACGATGGATCCTACTGACCTCGGCCCAGGCACAGCTACCTGGCTGGGCGGTAGCGCCACCGTTGTACTGGGCGGCCTGCTTTGGCTGCGCCGTTTCCTTTCCAAGGACGCGACCGACCGGGCAATGGATAGCGCCGATATCGGCACGCTGAAGCGACTGAACGAACTGCTGAACCAAGAGCGCGCCGCCCGCAAAGAAGCCGAAGCACGCGCTGATCAATTTGCTAAAGAGCGGAATGACCTGGCCGCCGCTGTTGGGCGCATGGAAGGCAAGATCGAGGCCCTGACCAGCCAGGTCGCCCAACTCACTGACCGCGTGACGCAACAGAGCGACGAGATCACTCGCCTGCGCACCAAGCTGGGAGGAGTCGCCTGATGGACAGATGCGCATTGGAATTTATCGCACGCCGCTGGTGGCGCCGGGCCGAGGTCTGGGCCATTGCCGTCGTGCTGGTGGGTGGTGGCGCCGTTCTTGGTTACCAGGCCGCCTACTGGTCGCTCGCCGAGAGCCAGAGCAATCAGGTCAAGGGCATCCGCGAGGCGTACGACACCGCGATGACTGAGCGTGATAGACGCCTGGAAGAGCTGACCCGCAAGACCGGCACCGCCGCCGACAAAGCCACGAAGGCTGCAACGACTGCGGCTCAGGCTGCCGACAAAGCGGATGAAGCCCTAAACCGGGTATCGCAGTAATCCGCGCCACGTTTTCGAATGCGCCAAATCGTTGCGCAAAAAAGACGATCAATGAAATTGGCTCGTTAGCGCGCTTAGGGCGATACCTAGTGCTTGGCTCGACAATTCTCCCAGTACCGATTTCGTACCTGCTTTAGCGGCATCGGCGATCTTGGATCCGAGAGTATCTCCTCCTAGGTTTGAAGGCGTTGACTTCAGCGCTTCAAGTGCTTTGGCTGATAAGACACATTGGTACGTGTGAGGGTTACCCGGTGTTGATCCTTTATGAATGATGTAGCCAGAAACGGTAAGCCATTCGATAGATGAAAAGAAAAATTCGATGGACCTCTGCTTCAGTTCCCCGGACTCGGAAAAGTGCAGCCCTTCGATTTCCTCTTCGGGAAGGAGCAGATAACGAAACTCTTCATGAGTTAGTGGGACGTGTACGGGAAAAGCTGCATAAAGTTTCGCGAAAATCGCGCCGGTGAGCCGATCAAATTTCTGGATATTGTTATCTGACATGCTTTATTTCTCGGCTGTTGGTTTGTCGGGTCAGCAATACCGACAACGCGCCACGATTTCAAGCTCAAGGTGAACTATGGAAAGGCCATACCCTCCATCGTCACTTCTTGAACTGTCCGAGCTTTCCGACTTCGGTATCTGCCTGAGTCCCGCCCCTGAAGTGTGGGAATGGCTCCAGGCCGAGATCCTTGCCGACGCCGGCAGCATTCACAACGAAGACCATGCCCATCTTCTGGATGCAGACATCCGGGTCATGTGGGCGTCGTCGAGCTTCGCCAAGCAGGGTAGGACAGTACTGGGCCAGGCTGAGCAGGTAGCGTTCCGTGCTGGCGGTTGGCAGAAGGCCCGAATGGAGCAACAGATGCGTGATTGGTTCGGCGATGTGCCGGCTTTCATCATCACGCTGGCTGCCGACTACTGCGCCCAGTGCAGCGACCTTGAGTTCTGCGCGCTCCTGGAACACGAGCTGTATCACCTGGCTCACGCGACCGACAAGTACGGTCAACCAGCATTCACCCAAGACGGTGCACCAAAGATCAAGCTGCAGGGCCACGACGTAGAAGAGTTCGTCGGTGTCGTCCGCCGCTATGGTGCGAGCCCTGACGTTCAAGCGTTGGTGGATGCAGCAAACAGTCCTGCTGAGGTGGGGAAATTGAACATATCGAGGGCCTGCGGAACCTGTCTGCTCAAGTCGGCCTGATTCCATGACAGGTATTGACGGATGACAACCATATGGCAGTACTACGAAGCGAGGTCAAAGCCTTCATCGTTCAGGCTCTGGCCTGCTTCGATACGCCATCCCAGGTGGTAGCAGCGGTCAAGACAGAATTCGGGATTGAGATCACCCGCCAGCAATGTGAAACGCACGACCCGACAAAGTTTGCCGGGCAGAAGCTCGGCAAGACCTGGGTGGACCTGTTCCACGCTGCTCGCAAGCGATTCCGTGAAGAGACAACCGATATCCCCATCGCCAATCGTGCGTACCGACTTCGCGGCCTTGGGCGGCTGGCCGAGAAGGCCGAGAACATGCGCAACCTGGCGCTGACTGCCCAGCTTTACGAGCAAGCAGCCAAAGAGACGGGTGACGTCTATGTCAATCGCCGCGTTGAGCCGGACAAGTCGCTGGATGAAGAAATCAAACTGCTTGAGATCGAGAAGCGTAAGGCCGAGCTCAAGCTGATAGAGAAGGGCGGCGGCAACTCCAACGCCCAACTGCTGGCCGATCTAATCGCGAGGCTGCCGTCATGATCGCGAACACCGGCAACCTGATGCTTGATCGCCAGCTGTCCCGCTGGTACCCACTGAAGGATCACCCAGTGCAACTCGCCCTGGTGGCGGCGGTGTCGGAAGGAATTCGCTTTCCACTGGTGCCCGCAGGCCGTCGTAGCGGAAAGACTGAGCGGTTCAAGCGTTTCGTGGTGAAGCAGGCGTCGGCTTACACCGGCATGTATTTCGCGGCAGCGCCAACGCATGCCCAGGCGAAGAAAATCTTCTGGGATGACCTCAAGGCTTTCACGCTCTGCTGCATGCACAGTCGCCGGCCGTCCGAGTCCGACCTGATCATCTACCTGGACAACGGTAGCGAGATTCACGTCATCGGCCTGGACAAGCCGCAGCGGATTGAGGGTATCCCCTGGACCGGCGGTGGCATCGACGAATTCGCCGACATCAAGCCGGACGCCTGGGAGGCCAACATTCTCCCGGCGCTGAACACCGTCAACCCAACCATGCCGGATTACCGGGCCTGGTGCTGGTTGCTCGGGGTGCCGGACGGCCTGAACCACTATTACGACCTCTGCATGCAGGCTGAGTCGGGCAATGACCCGAACTTTCGCGTGTTCCACTGGAAGTCGGCCGAGATTCTGCCGGCTGACGTAATGGACGCAATGAAGCGGGCCATGTCGGCCAAGCAGTTCAAGCAGGAATTCGAAGCGTCGTTCGAAACAGCGTCTGGCCGGATCTACGAGGACTACAGCAAGGCGAACACCACGAATGCAGCCATTGAGCCTCATGAGCAGCTGATGTGGATGCACGACCAGAACTTCACGCCGCTCTCGTCCGCGATCGGTGTCCGGCGCAATGACGGCAAAGACCTTTATCTGCTGGATGAGATCGTGCTGATCAGCGCGGTATCGAAGCAGTCAGCCGCTGAGTTCGTGGACAAGTTCAAGGATCACAAGAACAAGCACGTTCTGATTTATGGCGACCCGGCGGGTAAGGCTGGTGAGAAACACGGCCACGCCTCTGACTACACCGACATCGAGGGCGTGCTGAAGGCCAATGGTTGGACGTACACGCGCAAGGTCAAGCCCACTCATCCGTCCATCAAGGATCGGCATAATGCAGTCCGGGCGAAGATCCTGACCGCTTCGGGCGAGACCAGCCTGTTCATCAACCCGGTCACCGCTCCCTGGTGCCACAAGGGCCTGAGTACGGTCCAGCTTCAAATGGGCTCGACCTTCCAGGAAGACCAGAAAAACGACTACCAGCACATCACCACGGCGATTGGCTATTGCATCGACGTTGAGTGGCCGTGCATCAAACGCACAGGCGGAACACGCCGAATTGGAGGCTTGGCCTGATGCCAGTGCAATCGACAAACCCCGACTACGACGCGCATATCGCTGAGTGGGAGATGATGGACGACGCGCTCGAGGGTGAGTGCGCCGTAAAGCGCAACGAGCGCAACCTGCCCAAGCCGAGCGGTATGGTTGAGGCTGAAAAGCTGGATGGCGCGGGTAACAAGTACCTGTACGAGAACTACACGAACCGGGCTCAGTACGAGCACTGGGTGCGCGACTCGCTGCGTTCGATGATGGGCCTGGTCTCGCGGCTTATCCCGGAGATTGAGCTACCCGCCGGGCTGAAGGGGCTGGAGGACAACGCCACAGCCGACGGCTTCGGCCTGAAGCAGTTGTTCTTCCGCCTAGTACGCCAGGCTATTTCCCACGGCCGGGTGCCGCTGGTGGTGAACATCGATGATAGTGGCGAGCCTTACTTCTCGACCTATGCAACGCGCAACGCGATCAATTGGGACACCGCTGATCAAGGCGGCCGGCAGGACCTGGTGCTTTCTGTGTTCCGCGAGTTCCGCAAAAAGGGCGGCGATCGCTACAGCCATGACAGCATCACGGTTTTCCGTGAGTTCTTCATGCTCAACGAGGTCTGCTACACCGCCGTGCGGAATGAAGGCGGTGAGCTGATCGAGGACGAAAAGCCGCTGGGCACAACAGGAACTGACAACCGCCTGGTTAAAGGCCTGTCGTACTTGCCGGTGATCTACTGCGGCTCGACCGACAACTCGCCAGACGTCGACGAGGTGCCGCTGCTCACCATGGCTCGCGCCGCATTGAAGTCCTACCAGATCAGCGCTGACTACTTCAGTTCTCTGCATCAGACCAGTCATCCGCAGCCGTGGGTGTCGGGTTTGGATGAGGCGGTGGAGTTGAGCGTAACCGGTCCATCCGCTGCCTGGGATCTTGGGCCGAACGGAAAGGCTGAATACCTTGAATTCAAGGGCACCGGCATTGAAGCCAACCGCAAAGCCATGGATGACCAGAAGAACGCGGCGCTTGAGGCCGGTGCCAAGGTCATGGATGTAGCCGGCACAGAGTCGGGTGAGGCGCGCAAGACGCGTCAGAACGACCAGCACGCGACACTGCACAGCATCGTTATCACGGTGGCCGAGGCGGTGGAGCAGGGCCTGCGATACGCCGCCGAGTGGAAGGGCTATGACCCCAAAAAGGTCAAGTTCAAGGTGAACCCTGAGTTCGTGACCCCGGTGGTCGACGCCCAGGTGCTCGCCGAACTTCTCAAGGGCGTGATGGCCGGCACACTCAGCGCCGACACCTACTGGCAGTACCTCACCACCGGCAAGCTGCCGGACCGCCCATACGAAGAAGAGGCCGACCTGATCAGCGATGAGCGCGAGTCGGCCGGCATCAACCTGGACAACGACGATGCCAACGACAAGCCTGGCGCAGGCGGACAGCCAACTGCTGGAGCAGACGACCCGCCACTCGGTAATGCTGGAGCGGCTTAAGGCCGGTGAGGTCAAGAAGTTCGAGAAGTACCTGCGCCAGATCGACAAGCTGGTGCGGGAGCAACTCACCCGCAAGGAGCTGACCACCTACAGCCGGGACCGCCTTGAGCAGTTCCTGGCCCGGGTGGACGGCAAACTGTTGGAGATATACAAGGCCTACGGCGACCTGGTGCAGGCCGATCTAGTCGACATCGCGCTGTATGAGTCGAGTTTTGAGGCTAAAAGCCTGAGCAATGCACTCTCCATCGACGCGGTGGTGCCGACCAACACGGTGATCCGTGCGGCGGTGTTCTCCTATCCGCTGCAGGTAAAGGGCATCGACGGCGGCAAGCTGCTGAAGAGCTTCGTCAGCGGCTGGACGCGGACCGAGACGATGCGCGTCACGAACACTATCCGGCTCGGCTTCGGCCAGGGCCAGACCAATGCCCAGATCATCCAGGCGATTCGCGGTACCGCGGCGCAGAACTTCACGGACGGCGTCCTGGCGGTGAGTAACCGCAATGCTGCCTCTGTGGTGCAGACGGCAATCCAGCACGTAGCCACCACGGCACGAATGGAGACGCTGAAGGCCAACAGTGACGTGGTGCTGGGCTATCGCTGGGTGTCGACGCTCGACCGCAAGACCTCGCAGCAATGCAAGGCCCTGGATGGGATGCGTTTCGACCTGGGCAAAGGTCCGCTGCCGCCGGCGCACATCAACTGCCGGTCAACTACGGTGCCGACCACCAGGCTTTCGGAGATGTTCGCCAAGGACGCCACGCGCGCCTCGGTGGGCGATAACGGCGGGGCCCAGGTCGACGCCGGCCTGAACTATTACGAGTGGCTGGCAACGCAGCCTGCGAGCTTCCAGGATCATGCCCTCGGGCCGGTCCGGGGTAAGTTGTTCCGTGATGGTGGCCTGACGCCGGAGAAGTTCGCCAAGTTGCAGCTCGACAAATCGTTCAAGCCGCTGACGCTGGCGCAGTTGAAGGAAGCAGAGCCTGACATGTTCACCCGAGCAGGCGTTACACTCGGCGTTCAACCAGATTGAGATGGCGCATGCAGATCATCGTTGAGGACGGGAAGGGCAGGCCAGACGCAAATAGCTTCGTGCCCCTGGAGAAGCTGACCTTCTACCGCGACTACTACGGGTTCCGTATACCTGAAGCTGAGGCTGAACAGGTCGAACTGCTGCTGCGCGCTGCGGCCGACATCAACGGTCGCCAGTGGAAAGGGCGCAAGGCCAAGCCTGAACAGGCAATGGCCTGGCCTCGGCGTGACTGCAAGATCGAATACCAAACGCTTTCCGAGACATTCGTCCCCTTTGAGCTGGAATGGGGTCAGGTACGGCTGGCGGTCGAGCTATACGCTGTCGAGCAGGGCTTCCAGATCGAGGAGCCGACGCATTGCACTGAGCCGAATGGCCGGCGCACGCGGCTCAACCGAGATACGCCTGGCCTGCGAATGCGGCCGCCGCCATACGCACCGAGCAGGACGCAATTCGCTGATTACCTGATAATGCGGGGATTGCATTTAGTCGCTAAGGAGTAGCTGATGTTCAAACTGCTGCGATGGGCATTTCTGCTCGTAGTATTCACCACCGTTATTGGCTTCGTTTTTTTGCTTGGGCTATCTTTTGGCCTTAGCAACAACCACGACAAGTTCATTACAGAGGCCGTGCCCGTCCTATCAATGCTTGGCGGATGGGTTGCCGGCATTGGTGCGCTGGCAGCAGTCCTCACTACCCTTTGGCTGGCTGATAAGCAGCGTAGAGAGGACGTTGAGAACCTACGTGTTTCTGTTCGCTCGGCCATCGCGGATACTGGGGAGGGAGGTTGGTTTATTGCACTCGGGATCACGTCTGATGGCAAGCGCCCAGTCAAAGTGACAAGTCTCTCCGTGCAGTCGCCGCATGCGAGAAATTACCTTCACGTCAGCCAGTTCTGGTGGGGTAGTGATCCATTGCCAGCGTCGATGACATACGGCGACAGCATTTCCTTGCATTTAGCGCCTGGTTTTGACCGGCAGATTAGCAGTTACGTGCACCAACACTGCCGCGGTAAAACTGCGGGCTTGCAGTTTGTTGTAAGCACGACACTCCATGAATTCAAAGCTTCCATAGACAAGAATCTGCTCACCTTGAGCGACTGAACCTAAAACCTGATTCATACCAACCTCGGCCATGCCGGGGTTTTTTTATGCCTGCAAAGCGGGCCGACCAAACCCAAGGGGTGCACCAAGTGGCAGACGAAACCCAGATTGATCTTGAAGACCCGGCAGTTCAGACCGCCATTGCTGCAGCTGTAGAGGCGGCGACCCTGGGCCTCAAGAACAAAAATACCGAGCTGCTTGGCTCGCTCCGGACCACCAAAACCGAGCTGGACGGCTTCAAGTCCCAGTTTGAAGGCCTGGACATCTCCGCCGTGAAGGGGCTGCTGACCAAGGTTGGCCAGGATGAGGAAACCAAGCTGATTGCCGAGGGCAAGCTGGACGAGGTCATCACCCGCCGTACCGAGCGCCTGCGCACCGACTACGACACCAAGCTGGCCGCCGAGAAGGCTCGCGCCGACAAGGCCGAGCAATTCGCCGCTAAGTACAGCGACAAGGTGTTGGCCGATTCCATCCGCGCTGCTGCCATCAAGGCCGGCGCGCTCCCTGAGGCTGCCGAGGACATCATCCTGCGCGCCCGGGGCACTTTCAAACTCAGTGAAGACGGCGAGGCGATTGCCACCGATCGTGACGGCGAGGTCGTTTACGGGAAGGACGGGAAAACCCCGCTGTCGCCGCTCGAATGGGCGGAATCTCTGCGTGAAACAGCAACACACCTGTGGCCAAGGGCTCAGGGTGCCGGGCAGACCGGCGACAACGGTGGCAAGGCCACGAAAAAGTGGGGTGAGTACACGGAAACCGAACGCGCTGCGATCGCCCGTGACAACCCTGAGCTCTTCAAGAAAATCCAGGCCACCAAAGGAACCTAATCCATGGCAACTACCCAACTGACCGACATCTTCGTCGGCGACTACTACGCCTCCCTGGCACCGGTTAACAGCCCGGAAAAGACCGCTGTGTACGAGTCGGGCATTGTGACCCGCTCGCCTGTGCTGGATGCGATCGCTTCCGGCAGCCAGGGCACCGCCGAGATCAGCTACTGGCAGGATCTCAACGCTGATGAAGCTCCGAACATCAGCAACGATGACCCGAACGACCAGGGTGAAGTCGGCAAAGTCACCCAGGACAGCATGCGTGCCCGGGTTCTGTACCTCAACAAAGGCTACGGCGTCACCGACCTGACCGCTGAGCTGGCGAACACTGAACCTCAGCAGCAGATCCGCAACCGCTTCGGCACCTACTGGACCCGTCAGTGGCAGCGTTACACCCTGGGCGCGGCCCGCGGCATCATCGCCTCGAACATCGCGAACAACGGCGGTGACATGGTCATCGACGCGGGCGCGACCATCAGTGCCAACGCCTTCCAGGATGCTGCGTTCACCGCCGGCGATGCCGCTGACCAGTTCGGTGCGATCGGCGTGCACTCCGTGGTGATGAACCAGATGGTCAAGCAGGACCTCATCGAGTACCTGCGCGACTCCGACGGCAAGATCATCCTGGCCACCTACCTCGGCAAGCCAGTCTTCATGGACGACGCGCTGGTATATGGCGCGGGCAAGTACCTGTCCGTGTTCTTCGGCCAGGGCGCTTTCGGCTACGGCGAAGGAACTCCCAAGGTGCCGGTAGAGCTGGAGCGTAAGCCAGGCGGCGGCAATGGCGGCGGCGCCGAAGTGTTGTGGGAGCGGAAGACCTACATCCTCCAGCCGGCTGGCTTCAGTTGGAAGGGTTCCGAGGCTCAGAACCTCAGCCCGACCGCCACTCAATACGCCGCTGCTGCGAACTGGCAGCGCGTGTTTAGCCGCAAGCAGGTTCCGTTCGCCGCGGTCATCAGCGGTACCACCACGCCGTAATCCGGCCCACACAACCTGGCGCTTTTATGGGCGCTGGGATGCTTTTGAGGTGACTTATGAAAGTGATCTACACGGACAAGCCGGGCAAAGAGCGCGGCGTGTGCTACCGCCTACTGAGCGAATTCTTCGGTGTCATCGGTACCGCCACTGAGGTGGTCGTCGATGGCGATGCGCCGGATATTTTCGATGCTTACCAGGCCGCCGGCATCAAGGTTTCCGACGGCAAGGAGCAGGAAACCCCTGAAACCGACCCTCTCAAAATGAAGGTCCCCGAGCTGAAAGAGTGGCTGACCGCGAAGGGCATTACCTTCGACGCGACCGCCAAGAAAGAAGACCTGCAGGCCTTGGTGCCAGCGGAATAAGGACAAGCACATGACCGACTTCATCACCGTTGCCGATGTTGATGCCTCGCTGGGTCCTGACTGGGCTGGCACCGGTGATCCGGTCCTTGCTGTGACCATGGCCAATGCCTGGCTCACGGCCAAGATTAAGCGGGCTGTTTCCGATCCGGTCCCGGCCGAGATCAAAACAGCCGGCGCCCAGGTTGCCAAAGAGGCGGCGGCGGGCAAGTTGTACACGGCCACGCAGAAGGAAGTGCAAAACAAGACGGTCTCGGCTCAGTCCGGCACATCGGTGAGCAAGACCTACGTGGCGGGCTCTACCGATCAGTCGGCGGGCGTGAACTTCGCCCTGGCCTTGCTGGAGCCGTGGATCAAGCGCTCCGGCGTTATGATGCTGAAAAGGATCTGATCATGGGCATGCGCGAAGAAATTCAGGCCGATCTGGCCGAGGCGTTTGACGATCCCGATGGCCTGGCCGATGCGGTCAAGCTAGTGACAGGCGTGCGCAAGGTCGCTGGCGAGTATGACCCCGATCTGGGCGGAGAAACGCCGGAGACCACGGTGGCGTACACGGGGCGCGGTGTTCTGGGCAGCTACTTGTCCAAAGAAATAGACGGCTCCCTCATCCAGACCAGCGACAAGAAGCTGCTGGTGCTGCAAAACGAGCTGTTCGTATCGGAGGCCGGCGTTCCGACGGCGGTACCGGCAGCGCCGGCCATTGGCGATATCGTCAACGGGTTGCGGGTGATGAACGTGTCTGCGGACCCTGCTGACGCGACGTGGACGGCGCAACTGAGGAAATGATATGGCGACCCAATCCGGCAGCTTCGCCCTGAGCCTGGCCGAGTTCGCCGCTCAGACGGGTGAAGCCATCGATGCCAGCGTGCGTGAAATCATCATCGAGGTTGGCAGCAGCCTGATCCGCATGTCTCCCGTGGGTAACCCGGAGATCTGGGCGCAGAACGCAGTGGCCACCCAGTACAACAAGGCCGTCGACGATCACAATAGCGCGCTGCGTAGTGACCCGGCCAACCTCACGAAGGGTGGCAGGCTCAAGAAAGGCCGCAAGCTCAACGACGGCATGGACATCACGGCGCCTGAAGGCTACGTCGGCGGCCGGTTCCGTGCGAACTGGCACATATCGCTCGGCGTGGTCGAGAACGTAACCTTTGACGAGGTAGACCCGAGCGGCTCCGAAACCACTGCCGCGCTGGTGGCCGCGATGAGCGATTTCACCGCCGGCCAGATGGCCTACATCATCAATAACTTGACCTATGCCATCCCGCTGGAGTTCGGCCATTCAACCCAGGCCCCCGGCGGCATGGTCCGGGTAACTGTGGCTCGCTTCCAGCAGATCGTGCTGGAGGCCATCAGGAACAACCAGGTATGAGTCACGCAATCATCGCCTCGATCTACGAGGCCAAGCTCATCGCCTGGAACGCTGCCAGGCCGGAAAAGCTGAAGATCGTTTTCGAGAACACGGCCTACACGCCGGCAGCAGGCGAGACCTACCTTCGGGCCTTCACTATCCCGGGCGACACCGCGAGCAACACGCTCGGCGGTGATCACCGGCTGTTCACCGGCGTGTTCCAGGCCAGCATCATCGCGCCGGCGGGCACGGGTAAGATCAAGACGAACCCTATAGCGGCTGAGCTGACCGATCTGTTTCCGCTATATGCCAGGGACACGAAGGGCTCCGTCACCGTGGTGACGATGTCGCCGGTCGACCAGGGCCCCGGCATCACCGGTGACTCCACGTACACCGTCCCGGTCTCGTTCTTGTACCGAGCCGACACGAACTGATCCCGCCCACTGGGCAAACCCACGAACCCGCCATTGAGCGGGTTTTTTCATATCTGCAAAGAGGAAATACCCATGGGCTACAAAATTCCGGACGGCGGCACCTTCCAGCACGGTGCCACCTATGGCCCGGACATCCCGTTTTCGGCACTGAGCAACGCGGCTGAGGCCGTGGCCACTGTGACTGGCGGCACACTGTCGGCTGGCGACATCGTGATTGTCACATCCGGCTGGACTCGCCTGGGCAATCGGGTTGTGCGTGTGAAAGCCGCCACTGCCACCGCCATCACCCTCGAAGGCATCGATACCACCGACGTGCAGGTCTACCCGGCCGGCTCCGGCATCGGTTCGCTGAAGAAGGTGCTGACCTGGGTACAGATTCCGCAAATCACTGACGTGGCTTTCGCCGGCGGCACCCAGAACTATCTGGACGTGGTGTTCCTGGAAGACAAGCAGGGCCGCCAGATGCCAACCGACAAAGCGGCGGCCAGCTTGGCGCTGACCATTGCGGATGACCCGGGCCAGGCATTCAACGCCATCCTGCGTGCAGCGGATGCCAGCCAGGCCATTCAGGCTGCGCGCCTAAACCTACCGGGCAACGACACGCTGTTCTACGGCGCCTTCACCTCCTTCTCCAATCAGCCGACCGTGTCCCGCAGCAACTTGCTGACCCGCACCGTCAACCTGGCGCTGCAGGGCGAACCGACCCGTTACCTGACTGCGGTGGCGTAACCCATGGCAAAGATCAGAATTGCCCAAAACCCGACGTTCAAGGCCTTCGTGTCGATCCCTATCGTTGGGGGGGAACCCGAGAAGATCGAGTTCACCTTTAAGTATCGGGATCGCCCGGGGCTTGCCGCTCTGTTTGATGAGTGGAACCTGAAGCGCGATGAAGCTCGGACCTCCCTGGGTGAAAGCCCAACGCTTTCCGAAATCGTTGCCGCTGACACTGAGCAGCAGTCGCAGCAGATCAAGGACTTGGTGGTCGGCTGGGGCTTCGATGACAAGTTCGACGACAAGAGCATTCGAGCGCTGGTGACGTCCTGCCAGGGCGCCGCTGAGGCGGTCGTGAATGCCTACCAGAGCGCATTCAATCAGGCCCGCTTGGGAAACTGACGGACGCTGCCCGCGCACTCTACGCGCCGGCGGCACCGGCTGAACTGATGGGCCTGTTCGGGCTTTCCCCGGGCGACCTCGAAGAGGTAACCGAGGTATGGCCCTGCAACTGGCCGGCGTTCTACCTTTTCAACAGGATGTCGACTCAGTGGCGGGCCGGCGCCGGTGGCGCGATCGGTCTCGACTACACCTGCATCCGCGACGTGGCCGGGTTCCTCGGCATCAAGAAAAAGAAACTCGCTGAAATCTTCCCTGACCTTCAGGTGCTGGAAGGCGAAGCCCTGCGCGTCATGGCGGAGGAAAGGGAAAACAGCCCGTAACCACGGGCACTTATTCAAGGTGAGTCGATGAACATTGCAGAACTCGGCGTCAAGATCGACTCGGCCGATGCAATCCAGGCGAAAACGAGTCTGGATGAAATGGCGAAGGCCGGCGGCCGGGCCGAGCAGTCCGCCGTTTCGCTGATGAACGAAATGCAGGCGCTGGAGAAATCGCTTTCCACCAGCGCCAAGACCACGCAGGACCTGGCAAAGCAGCGAGACGCCCTGGCGAAGCTGACCAAGACCGGCGCCTATGGCGACGCCGAGGCAGCGAAGATCTCGGCGCAGCTCGATAAGCAGCAAATCGCCCTGGCTAAGTCTGCGATGGATGAGCAGAAAGCGCTGAACAGCCTGCTGGGGGCGATTGATCCGGCCCGCGGCGCGTTGGCCAAGCTGGACACACAGGTCGAGCAACTGGGCAAACACCTGGACGCCGGCCGCATCAGCCAGGATCAATACAACGCTGCCCTGAGCAAGATCGATAAGGACTACGCTAAGCTCGAAAAGACCACCACCGGTTTCGACAAGCTGCGCCTCGGTACCCGCCAGGCCCAGGAAAACGTCGTGCAGCTGGGTAATGCTCTTTCCTCGGGTGACTGGGGCAGCGGCGTGCGTGCTGTTGCTCAGTTGGGCGCCGGGGCTGGCGCAGGCGCTGCCGGGTTGCTCGCCATCCTGGGGCCACTGGCTCTAGCCACCGCAGCCGTGGGCGGCTTGGCAGTTGCCTACTACAAGGGCAGCGAAGAGCAGGACAAATACAACAAGTCGCTGATCCTCACCGGCAACTACGCGGGAGTGAGCGCTGGCCAACTGGGGGATATGGCGCGCCAGGTGAGCGCAACGGTCGGTACCACCGGCCAAGCCGCCGCCGTGCTGGCGCTGCTGGCTGACAACGGCAAGATCGCCGGGGACAGCTTCACCGGCATCACCCAGGCTGCCGTGTCGATGCAGGAAGCCACCGGCAAGGCCGTGAGCGAGACTGTCGCCGAGTTCTCCAAGCTGGCAGACGACCCGGTAAAGGCCTCTGCTGCGCTGAACGAGCAGTACCACTACCTGACGGCCTCGGTTTACTCGCAGATTGCCGCGCTGGAAGCGCAGGGCGATCATGCGGGCGCCGTGAAGCTGGCGACCGAATCCTATGCCGATGCAATCAACGAGCGCACGCCGAAGATTCTGGAAAACCTGAGCTTCTGGGAGCGAGGCTACAACGCCGTTGCGCGTGCTGCTGACAACCTCAAAAACATCGGCCGACCGGACATTGGTGCAGACATTGAGCAGGCTCGCCGCGACCTGACCGATGCGCAGAAAGGCAATATCGGCCTGTTCCAAAACCAGAAGGAAATGATCGAGTTCCGGCAGAACCGCCTGAACATGCTTGAGTACGAAAAGGCTGCCCGGGCCGATATCGCCAAGTGGGAAGGCGAGCAGGCGAAGGCGCAGGGCGATGCCGTTTCGTCGATGGCCAAGATCGATGCCCTGACCAAGTCGTCGTGGACGAACGAGCAAAAGCGCACTGAGGCGATCAAGGAATATAGGCGGCAACTCGACGATATCCGCAAGGTTGACCCGAAGGACTCGCGGCTCGATCAGTCGGCGATCGACAAGAATATTTCCAATATCAACGATAAGTTCAAGGACCCGAAAACAGCCGGCACTCAGGTTGACCTGACGGGCTTCAATGATGCCAAGAACAACCTTGCAGCGATCGTTGATGAGTACAAAAACACCCAGAAGCGACTGGACGCCGCGGATAAGGCAGGGCTCATTTCTCAGGCCGATTACGCGCTGAAGCGTGAAGCCCTGATCGGCAACCAGCGCGACGAGGTGACCGCAGCCTATGAGGCCGAGATTGCCGCGCTGGAGGCTGTCAAAGGCAAGAAGGCGACAACGGCCGCGCAAAGCATCCAGCTGGACCAGAAGATCGCTGACGCGCGCGCAGGGATGGTCAAGGCGCAGAAGGAGGCCGACAGCCAACTTGAGGTGTTGGCCACCAACGAGACCGGGCGTCTGGCCAAGCAGGAGCGGTCAATCACCACCTACGTACAGGCCCTGGCTCAGCAGCAACGAGCCTTGGAGCTTGCCGGCCAACGTGCAGTACTCGGCGTTGGCCAGGGGGACCGCCAGAACGCACTCAACGGCGAACTGAACAGCCAGCAAGACCGGTTTGCTCAGCAGTCGCTGGAGTTGGCCAACCAGAAGTCTGACCCGTCGCGCAACATGTCGGAGGAGGAGTTCAAGCGAAAATCGCAGGCGCTCGCAGACGCGAACAAGGCGGCCACCGACCAAATCCGGCAGAACTACGCGGATGTGGAGGCCGCCCAGGGCGATTGGACGAAGGGCGCGACATCGGCCTGGGACAACTATCTGGATTCGGCGAAGAACATTGCCAGCCAGACCAAAAGCCTGTTCGGCAATGCCTTCAGCAGCATGGAGGACGCGGCCGTCAACTTCGCCATGACCGGCAAGGCATCGTTTTCGGACTTCGCCAAGTCGGTCCTTGCGGACATGGCGCGGATTGCCACCCGGCAAGCGAGCTCGGCATTGCTGAGCAGCTTGGTGGGCGCAACGGCCAGCTATTTCGGTGGCGGCGGTGGTTCTGGCGGGGCAAGTCAGGCCGGCTACACCGGCACCGACCTATCCAACTTCACCCCCGGCAGCATTCAGGCCAAGGGTGGCGCCTGGTCGGGCGGTGTGCAGATGTTCGCCGACGGCGGCGCCTTCACCAACTCAATCGTCAGCAAGCCCACGGCGTTCGGCATGGCCAACGGCAAAACCGGGGTCATGGGCGAGGCGGGCGACGAGGCAATCATGCCGCTCACCCGCACAGTCAACGGCAAGCTGGGTGTTTCTGCGGTCGGAGGCGGCGGTGGCGGGGTAAACCTCAGCCTCAGCATGCCGATCATCCTGACTGACCAGGAGGCCGGCCGCCCGGATGGCGCCGAGTTCGACGCCGAAATGTTCCAGCGCAACATGGAATCGCGCACCCGGCAAATTGCAACAGAAGAGATCGCCAAGTCTTGGCGCCAGGGCGGCCAGAGTTTCCGCCAAGTGAAAGGATGATTTATGGCAATCGAGCGATTTACCTGGGCCACTGAAAAGGGCGTCGAGGGTGATATCAAACAGCGCGTGCGCACGAAGCAGTTTGCCGATGGCTACGCGCAGTCCACCGAGGACGGGATCAACAACAAATCCCAGTCCTGGCCAGTCACCTTCACCGGCATGAAGGGCCGGATCAAGGAAATCATGGACTTCATCGACCGGCACAAGGGTGCAAAGGGCTTCCTCTGGCAGCCGCCCCTGGGAGATCTGGGCCTCTACAAGTGCAACGGCTACAAGCCAGTGCACCGCGGCGGCCAGGTCTACGCGATCACCGCGACCTTTGAACAAACCTTTCACCCCTGAGATAACAACCCATGGCACTGATCACGGACATCCAGAAACTGGAGCCCGGCGCCGAAATTCGCCTGTTTGAAATTGACGGGACCGAATACGGTGCGGATTACCTGCGCTTCCACGGTCACGCCATCCCGCACACGCCTGAGGAGCTGCTGGCCTATGAGCATTCGGAGGAGGACCTGCCGGCCAAGTCGATTTGGTGGCAGGGCGCTGAGTACGCGGCATGGCCAGTGCAGATTGAGGGTATCGGGTCCAATAGCGACGGCACGGCCACCAGGCCGACGTTCGCCGCCGGCAACATCAATGGGCGCGTCACTGCGTTGTGCCTGGCCTTCGAGGACATGCTGAAGTTCAAGCTGACCGTTCGCGAGACCCTGGCCCAGTACCTGGACGCGGCCAACTTTCCCGAAGGCAATCCAACTGCTGACCCGACTCAGGAAGGGCTGGAGATCTGGTACATCGACCAGAAAACCAGTGAGGACGGCGAGGCCGTGGTCTGGGAGCTTTCTTCCCCTGGCGAGATCGATAACCACGGATTGCCAGGGCGCCAGATGACGACCTTCTGCCACTGGGCCATGACCAATGGCTACCGCGGGCCTGATTGCGGCTACACCGGCGCTGCCATGTTCGATGACGAGGATAGACCCACGGACGACCCAGCGAAGGATCAGTGCAAGGGCTGCCTGCCGTCCTGCAAGTTGCGCTTCGGCGAGAACAACGAACTTTCCTTCGGCGGGTTCCCCGCCGTCTCCCTGATTGCCCGGAGCTGACCATGCGCAAGCACATCATCGCAGCCATCCAGGCGCACGCGGCGGCCGAGTACCCGAAAGAGTGCTGCGGCCTGCTGCTCGCTGTAGGGCGGGCGCAGAAGTACTTCCCATGCCGGAACATCGCCACGGAGCCGAACGAAGAGTTTCGACTTGATCCTGAGGACTACGCTGCAGCGGAGGACCTGGGCGAAGTGATCGGCATCGTTCATTCACACCCAGACGCAACCAGCCGGCCCTCACCTCATGACCTGGCCATGTGCGAGGCCACGGCGCTGCCCTGGCACATTCTGTCGTGGCCCGAGGGGGATTTGCGCACGATCACGCCGACGGGCAGCACACCGCTACTCAAGCGTCCGTTTGTTCACGGCGCCTGGGACTGCTGGCAGGTCTGTGCTGATTGGTATCAGCGGGAATGGGGGATTGAGTTTGAGGCCTTCCAGCGTGCTGATGGCTGGTGGGAGAGTGCAGAAAGCGCCAGCTTGTACGAGCAGCACTACGAAGCCGCGGGCTTTGTGCGAGTCGACCGACCTCAACGCGGCGACCTTGTCGTCATGCACGTCGGGCGGACGGTTCATCCGAACCACGCCGGGATTTACCTGGGTACCGATCCGGAACTGCCCGGCGAAGAGTCAGGCACATTCGGCCCCGGGCCATTCCTGTTGCACCACCTGTACGGCAGGCCGTCCGAGATCATCGTCTACGGCGGCCCCTGGCATGACAGAACACGCCTGATCCTCAGGCACAAAGACGCAAAACAACCTACATGACGCGGCGTGGCCGCAGGAGCGAGGTATGCAAACAGATAGGCCGGCTCCGTCGCATTTGCCCTTGCGAGCAGAAGACATCCCGGTTTCACCCTCGATGGTTGAAGCCGGGCTGGCGGTCCTTGAGGAGACCGATGATCGGCCGCTCTCACGATTTACGGTCGAAAGAGCTTTTCAGGCGATGTACCTGTGCGGATTTCTAGAATCTGTGCGCGCGTCGTAATGCCTCTAAGGATCTCACCATTCAACGAAATCGCCTGCAAGATTCTCATGAGCTTATGACACTGATCCCTTAGCTCGCTTATTTTGAGAATCGCGTTTGATTTATTGGCGTTCTTTGGCTTGATCAGATCGGTTAATGAGGCTGTTGCTCCTTCATTTAGGCCCCATTGCCAATGTACGATTTTATGCCTGAGGCTGCTTACAGCGTCGAAAGCCTTTAGCGTGTATAGCAGATCGTCTGTTGCCTGCTGATCGTGGGTTTTTGAATCGGATATTCGCCCCTGGACGTACCTGATCATCCCCGCCATTGAGATGTTGGCTTCAACTGAAAGCTTTTGAGCGTCAGCCACCGGCATTTTTAGGAAAAAAGCAAAGAGGTTAGAAATTTGCCATTCGACCGCTGAGTAATTAACGATGAACTGCCCCATCGCATGCAGATGCTCGTCTGAAGGGCCCACGTTGTATTGTCGTTCCCAATCGATGCTAAAGGGCTCTCTTGGCTTGAAACCACCGTCACTCACATTAACCTCCATATCTTTATTCGCGCCATAATTGGCGCAACCCCAGTCCTTGGGCTTGCAGGCGTAGGACTGGGAAATCCTTGCGTGAAGGCAGGAGGCTACTATGGAGGGTGATGGGATGTTAGTGGGGATTCGTACAGTATCCGATGGATACAACTTCCCTTCGGAAAGGAGCATGCTGTTCTAGGTCGTGAATTTTTTTGGGGGGGAAGGCTGAGTGAATCGGAAGCAATTCATAAAGTCGCATGGAGCTACTTGTGACAACTGGACGTGGAGTTGGTCGTTCGTTAATCACATGGATCGAATTGTAATATTTGGGGCTTGGGAGGACTGGGCAATCGGCAATGAGGTATTGATCCTGGATGAGGGGTGGGAGCGAAGTCATGCCGGCAGAAAGCAATCGGGCTATCCTCAGGCCAGGGAGCACATTCGCTTAGTTGAAGATGAAGGATATGCTTTAAAAACATTCAAAATGGTCAACTCCGACGCACGCAAAGATGATAGAGGGCGCGGGCCATCGAAAATTGCAAAAATTGATGAGAATCTAACATCGAGAAATCTCAAAAGGATCGGCAATCAGTGGTTCGGCATAAGCCAGAGTTCGCATGGTGATGCGATCTTAGTCGATGATACGTTTGATGATTTGCCGGGAGTAGACAGCACAGAGATTGGTAGCGACGGCGGGTTACGCCAGTTGGTGATGAGGTCTCTTGTAAAGCGCGATCCTAGAGTACGCAGGAAAGTCATTGAGCGCGCGATAGACGGTTGCGAACGTGAATCATGTGTGGACACCCGGCGGTACAGAGGGTTTCTGGACGTTCATCACATCCTGGGTGTAGAAACTAGCGACAGAGTCTGGAACTGTGTCGCCCTTTGCCCGAACTGTCATCGTGAAGCGCATTACTCTCCTGACAATGACAAAATTAATGCTGAACTACAGGCATTCGCGGCGAAGTATGCCACTTAGGCCAGTCAGAGTTGGGGATGGTGTTTGTTCGTGCGGACAATGCCGCGCGCGAGGCTTTTTGCGTCCACTCCCTCAGTGCTACAGTCCCGCCAAACCTAAGAGGGAACGACATGCGGATTTTGATAGCGGCGGTAGCGGTGGCGATGCTGGCAGGGTGCGCCTCATCGGCGATCTCGGTGCGGGATGCGAAGCCGGTCCCGTCAGATGAGGTCTATGCCTTCCAGACTAAACCAGCTGGCGAGAGCGGAAAAATCACCGTGGTGCGCGACTCCGGCGCGGTCGGTTCTGGGTGCGACATCGTTGTTTATGTCGACGGCCGCAGGGCTGCAAAGATCGGAACTGGTCAGCGGGCCACATTCTACCTTCCGCCGGGGTCGCCCAATCTCGGCGCAGGCCTGGCTGGCTCGGGCTTGTGCGCGGGCGCTGCAATTCGAACCATCGCAGCAACGGTGCAGCCAGGCAAGGAAAGCCTGTACCGTATCAGCGGCGACATGGCTGGGTTCTACATAGGGCCTTATGTCGATTACAACTGAATCAAGAAAACCTTGAAGCCGCCTCCGGGCGGTTTTTTATTGCCCGGAGAAAGTGATGCAGGCATCAGCGATCAACTACCAACCCATGACGACCATTCGCCTGCACGGGCAGCTCCGACAGTTCGGAAAGTCCTTCAGGCTCGCGGTGAAATCGCCGGCGGAGGCGATCAAAGCACTTTGCGTGCAGATCCCTGGATTCGAGCGGTTTCTTTCGAATGCCAAGTCGCGCGGCCTTGAGTTCGCGGTGTTTCGCGATAAGCGCAATATCGGGGAGAAGGAGCTGAGCTACAACGGCGCCGGAGATATCCGCATTGCCCCTGTGGTCGTAGGCAGCAAGCGCGGCGGTATTCTTCAAACCATAGTCGGCGCGATCTTGATTGTTGTGGGTGTTATTTTCTCTGCAACGCCTTTCGGTACCCCGCTCATAGGCGCGGGCATCGGCCTTGTCGCCGGCGGCGTTATCCAGATGCTCAGCCCTCAGGCTGGCGGCCTCAAGACCAGCGCTGCGCCAGAGAACACGCCCGGCTACGCCTTCGGCAGCGCCAAGAACACCACGGCATCCGGTAACCCGGTACCGCTCTGCATTGGCGAGCGACGCTGGGGCGGCGCAATCATCAGTGCCGCGATTTACGCAGAAGACCAGATGTAGCCAATACCTGAAACACAGCAGCCGCCCATGAGGCGGTTTTTTATTGCCTGGAGAAAAGCATGGGCGCAGCACTCAAGATTGATATCCACGGCGCCAAGGGCGGCGAAGACAAACCAAAAACGCCAACGGAAGCCCCGGACAGTCTGCGCTCGGTCGCTATTGCCAAGATGCTCATCGCTATCGGTGAGGGTGAATTCGAAGGCACGCCTACGGCGCGCGACATCTACCTCGACAACACCCCGCTGCAAGACCCTCAGGGCAACATGAACTTCCCGAACGTGAAGTGGGAATGGCGCACCGGTGCGGTGGACCAGACCTATATCCAGGGCATCCCGTCGATTGAGAACGAAACCACGATTGGCACTGAGTTGCGCAGCGGCACGCCATGGGTTAAGTCCATCAGCAACACCCAGCTTTCCGCCGTGCGCGTGCGCTTCGCCTGGCCGGCGCTCCAGTCTGTAGATGCCGGCGGCAACATCAACGGGTACCGGATTGAATACAAGGTCGAACTGGCAACCGACGGCGGCGCTTACCAGCAGGTGCTGAGCGAAGCTGTCGACGGTAAGACCACCAGCGTGTACGAGCGCACCCGCCGAATCGATTTGCCGAAGGCTACTTCTGGCTGGCTGATGCGCATCACGCGCCTGACGATCAACCAGAACAACAACAAAATCTCCGACACGATGCAGATCGCCGGCTTTACGGAGGTGATCGACGCCAAGTTGCGGTACCCAAACACCGCGCTGCTCTACATCGAGTTTTCGGCCGAGCAGTTCCGCAGCATTCCTGCGGTAACAGTCGCCTGCAAGGCTCGTAAATGGCAGGTCCCCAGTAACTACGACCCCGTTTCGCGGACATACAGCGGTATCTGGGATGGGACGCTGAAAGAGGCTTACACCAACAATCCAGTCTGGGCGACCTACGGAATCACTACCGTCGACCGCTTTGGCTTGGGCCGTCGCATCAAGCCTTGGATGGTCGACAAGTGGGAGCTTTATCGCATCTCGCAGTACTGCGACCAGTTGGTGCCGGACGGCAAGGGCGGCCAGGAGCCGCGCTTCATCTGCAACCTGAACCTACAGAGCAAGGCTGATGCCTGGTCGTTGCTGCGTGACATCTCGGCGATCTACCGGGGGATGACCTACTGGGCCCAAGGCCAGGTGTTCACCCTGTCGGATATGCCGCGCGCCACTGACTTCGACTTCGCCTACACCAGGGCGAACGTCATCGATGGCAAGTTCACCTACTCGAGCGCATCGGAGCGTACCCGCTACAGCCGGGCTCTGGTCAGCTACGACAACCCGTTGAATAACTACGACACCGACGTCACTTCTGTCACTGACCAGAAGCTGCAGCGTCGGTACGGTGACAACCCGCTGGAAATCAGTGCGATTGGCTGTGACCGTGAATCGGAGGCGCAGCGCCGCGGCAAGTGGGCGTTGCTCACCAACTCCAAGGACCGGGCGGTAACGTTTCGTGTCGGCCTGGACGGACGTATCCCTCTGCCTGGCTACGTCGTTCCGATCGCTGACGAACTGCTGGCCGGTCGGCCCGTGGGCGGGCGCATCTCAGCCGTAAATGGCAAAGTCATCACCCTGGACCGCGACACCCAGGCCAAGCCCGGTGACCGGCTGATCCTCAACCTGCCCGACGGCAAGTGCGAGGGGCGCACCGTGCAACTGGTCAGCGGCCGCCAGGTCACGGTCACCACGGCGTACTCCGTGCCGCCTGAGCGCGAACTGGTGTGGGCGCTCGACGCTGACGACCTGGCCATCCCACTGTACCGGGTGACCAGCGTTTCCCGGCCAGAGCCTGGCGTGTTCGAAATCTCGGCTGTGCAGTACGACCCGAGCAAGTTTGCGCACATCGACACCGGCGCCCGGCTGGAAGAACGGCCGATCAGCGTCATCCCGATCACCGTAGTTCCAGCACCGGCCAGCGTCACGCTGACGTCGAGCTACGCCGTGAATCAGGGCATTGCCATCAGCACCATGAACATCTCGTGGCCTGCGGTGAGCGGTGCGGTCGCCTATGACGTGGAGTGGCGCAAGGAAAGCGGCAACTGGATCAAGGTGCAGCGGACAGGTTCGACCAGTGTTGACGTCACCGGAATCTACTCGGGCGCCTATTTGGCCCGGGTCCGCTCGGTGAGCGCCTTCGAGATATCGTCGATCTGGAAAAGCTCCAACCTGACCAACCTGAAAGGGAAGGTCGGCCTGCCGCCGGCAGTGTCGTCCCTGACCACCACCAGCGAACTGTTCGGCATCGGCATCAAGTTGGGCTTCCCACCAGGCGCCGAGGATACCCAGCGCACCGAGTTGTGGTATGGCCCTGCAAACAATCTTGGAGCCGCTACCAAGCTGGCCGACCTGGCGTATCCGCAGGCCGACTACCGCATGCAATCACTGTTGGCGGGCGCTCGGTTCTTCTTCTGGGCGCGCCTGGTGGACCGGACCGGAAACATTGGGCCGTTCTATCCGGTGGTGAACGGTGTGATTGGCCAGGCCAGTTCGCAGGCCGGCCCTATCCTGGACTTGATTGCCGGCCAGATTGGTAAAACCGAACTGGCTCAGGAGTTGGTCAAGGAGATCGAGTTGATCTCCGGCGACGGTCCGGGGTCTGTGAACGATCGCTTGGAGCAGGCCAAGCAGGAACTGGAAGACCTGATCGATCAGATCACGGACGCTCTGGTCTACGTTCCGACCAAAACCTATGCCGCCGGCGACGTAGTGCGGCAGGGCCAGCATCTGTACCAAGCCATCGCGCCGGTACCGAAAAACACTAAGCCTCCCAATGCCCAGTACTGGTTCGATATCGGCACCATTGCCGAGACAACCCAGGCCATGGCGCTGCAGATCCAGCAGAACAAGGCGTCCATCGACACCGTGGACGGCAAGGTCACGGCACAGGCCTCCGCCCTGCAATCGCTCCAGGCGAGCTGGAGGGAGGACAGCGGGGAGGGCGACCTGGCGGACGCCCTGAAAGGCTGGGATGCCACCGCCAAGTTCGCTGAGCAGGTCAAGGTTCAGGCCTCGGACAACCGAGCGCTGGTTGAGCGCACCACGTCGCTGGATGCGGCGGTAGGGCAGAACAGGGCCGGGCTTACCTCGCTCGAGCAGGTGGTGGCCACTGAAACCCTTGCTTCGGCGACACGACTGGATCAGTTGAAAAGCAGTGTCGACGGCAACACTGCTGCGATTGGCGGTGAGGCATCGACAAGGGCTGATGCCGATAGCGCTCTTGGGACTCGCATCGATCAGGTGGGGGTCACCGTCGGCAATAACGGCGCGGCGATCAGCGAGGAGGCAACCGCCCGGGCGAATGCGGACACCGCGCTCGGCCAAAGAATCGATACGACACAGGCCAAGGTTGCAGAGAACTCGGCAGCCGTTCAAACGGTTACCGATTCCCTGGCTGACACCAACAAGGCCGTCGCCTCACAGTCCACCACGCTTCAAGCTGTTGTTGGCGGCGGGCGGGACGGTACCGACGAGGGAGACCTGGCCAGCGCTATCAGCGAGGTGAAGAACAAGGCCGCGATCCAGGTCACGGCCAGGGCCCAGGCTGACACCGCCGGCAAGCTGTCTACGATGTGGGCAGTCAAAATGCAGGTCAATGCCAACGGTCAGTATGTCGCCGCCGGTATCGGCCTGGGTATCGAGCAGAACGCCGATGGCTTGTTGCAGAGCCAGTTCCTGGTGAGCGCTGACAGGTTTGCCGTGGTGAACACCCTGGCCGGTGGCGGGTTCGTGACTCCGTTTGTGGTGCAGGACGGGCAGGTGGTTATCGACACCGCGCTGATCAGTAGGGCGTTTATTCAGGAAATTGTGCTGGGCATGACGCTGCGTTCTGAGACTGTCGATTCCAAGGGCCGGCCACTGCTGGAGATCAACGTGAAGGCAGGGACATTCACGCTCCGTGGTGAAGGTGCTGGCGGTTCAACTCTGCTTGATAGCACTGGGCTGGCTGTGTACGACGGAAACGAGAGGCGTCGCGGGAAATTCGGGAGACTGTCTTAATGGACGAATATGGCCTGGGAACGTGGGACGAAAACGAGGTCCAGCTGCTTGGGCCTGCGTCATTCACGATGAGGGTGGTGCTATCCACCCTTGTTACCTTCGCCAGCGGCGGGGGAGCTTCGACTCAGTCATTTAGTGTTCCTGGCTGCACGCCGGCAAACAGTTTTGCGGTAATCGTGCCTGTCGCTGCGTACAACGCAGGCAATCAATTGCACCAAGTTCAATTTGAGCCAGAGATGTTGGATGGCTCAGTGCGAGTTTGGCGGGGTCACCGAACGGCTGTTAATGGCCTTTATGCATTCGGAACTCAACGACTTATCGTCTCGAGGTTTAGGTGATGTCCTACGGGTTTGAGTTCATCAATAATTCGGATGTAGTAACGGTTGATTCGGAGTTTGCTCGTATTGTGGTTCTGTCGAAAGGGCGCTTTGTTCCAACCCAAGAGTCTGGAATGGGGTCGATGACATATTTCGATAAACCAGTAACCACTCAGGAGCCGCCTTTGGTTTTCGTAAAGCCCGATCGTGTTGCGGCCGTCGCTGGCCTTTGCAGGGTCCTGATTACGGGGTCACCTGGTAACTGGACGGGCTTCTACGTGAGGGCCTACAACAATGCTACCGCACAGCCAAATGGCAACTACTTTGTGGCCGCATTTAAGGTGAGCCCCAGTTCTGGATATGGAGCCCAGCTGTTTGATGGGAATGAAAGTCTGATTTTTGACGCGGGTAGCCCCGTCGCCGTATTCACGAAATCCTATCAGTCTTGGTCATACGTAACGTCTGGCACCGACTCTCAGGGATTGCCGATGGTTTATTTCAGCGTCCCGTTTGATTTTTCTTCGCCCGACTACATGCTGATTAACAACCTCGGCATGGATATGGCTGGAGCACAAACACGAGATGTCAGCCTTTATTGTTGGTGGGATTTCCCTGGTAACCGGTTATGGGCGATCACCATTGGCGCAACAGCAATGAGCACCCTGTACTTGCCTGCCGTTTTTGCACGTAGCCAAGCGTAGGTCTTACTTCATATAGAGCCCGCCTCGTGCGGGCATTTTTTTGCCCGGAGAAAAACATGCCTTGGTATAGAGCCGGCACAGTTGCAGTTACATTGAATTCAAATACGGTCACTGGCACAGGCACGTCGTTCAGTGCCAACGGGCGCGTAGGTGATGCATGGACTGGGCCCGATGGGCGCTGGTATGAGGTGACCAACATCGCCAGCAACACCGTGCTGACTATCTCGCCGAACTACCTGGGGGCGACAGTCTCCGCGGGTACGTACGCCCTGGCTCCGATGCAGGGCTACGTGAAGGACTCCGCCGATCAACTCCGGCAGATCGTCAACCAATGGGGCGCCACCCTGGCCGGCCTGGGCGCGGTCTCGACGGAAAACATTGTGCCGGTGGCGAAGGGCGGTACAGGGGCGACAACAGCCCCTGCTGCCCGGGCGATTCTCGGCGCATTGGCGGCTGGCGACTACGGGCTGGGTGGTTCAAGCCTCACGGAGGCGGGCAGCCTGAGCACCCTGAACGTGACCAAGTTTTTTAACACGACAGCAGCCACGACTGGAGTTCCGATAGGCCAGGGCACCTCAGATGGACAGGGGCATGGCATTCACAACCAGCACCCTAACGGGGCTTACGCAAATCAGATGTGGACGGCGCTTACGGCGAACAGGATGTTTTTCAGGATCCGGGCCGCCAGCAACTGGACGGCCTGGGCAGAGCTGTACCACACCCAAAACACGACCCGCGCCGCCGACGGCACACTGAAGGCTATCTAAATGACCACTCGTGCAGCAGTAAACATTTTAGGCGCCGACGGCGCCGTCATTGATGTCACGTCTTTGGGCGTCAACACCATTACGACCGAGCACCCGGGCCCGGGACAGTACCTGGTGCACGGCACGCTTGGAATGGTCCCGCCGCCAGAAGGCTGGGGCTACGTGCTGAACCAGGTCGACGCGGCTTGTTCGGTAGACATCGGTTACAACGAGGGCGTGCTGGCTGTCAGCGTGGCCAAGGATGGTGAGCCCGCCGACTTGGTGCACAGCATCACTTTGCATGTGGCCGTGGAGTCACTCCCGACCGCGGCGTTACTTGAACCAACTACACCTGGTGATGCGCTGTGGGAAAGTGCCCTGGCAGAGATCGCGCGGTTGCGTGCCGTCGCTGACTATGCGATCGCGCCACTTCAGGACGCCGTGGATGTTGACGAAGCCACGGACGCAGACCTCGCGACGCTCAAGTCCTGGAAGAAATACCGAGTAGCGCTGAGTCGGGTTATTGAGCAACCGCAGTGCCCAGATGCCATTGAGTGGCCTGTCGCGCCTGCGTAACTACCGACGTTCTACACCGCCCGCCCTGAGCGGGTTTTTTATTGCCTGGAGAAAAGCATGCCGATCACAGAGCAGCAGTTGCTACAGATCCTCCCGAACGCCGGCCGACAAGCCGGCGTTTTTGTTCCTGTGCTGAATACGGCCATGGCCAAGTACGGAATTGTCACGTGCCTGCGCATCGCTGCCTTCATCGCCCAGATCGGGCATGAGTCGGGGCAGTTCCGCTGGCTGAAAGAGTTGTGGGGCCCCACGCCGCAGCAGGCCGGCTACGAAGGGCGCTCCGATCTGGGCAACAAGGTCAATGGCGATGGCTTCAAATACCGTGGCCGCGGCCTGATCCAGATCACCGGTCGGGCGAACTATGCGGCGTGCGGCGATGCGTTGAGCCTGGACCTGATCAATAAGCCGGAACTGCTCGAGCAGCCGCAGTACGCGGCAATGTCGGCAGCCTGGTTCTGGTCCTCCCGCGGGCTGAACACTCTGGCGGACCAGAGCGATTTCCTGAAGATCACCCGTCGTATCAATGGCGGCATCAACGGCCTGGAGGATCGCCAGGCTTTGTACAAAGTGGCGCTGAAGGTGCTGGCATGACGCCGGTGCAGAAGTTGGCCAGCCTGGCGGCGCTGATCCTGCTGGCTATGGCCGTGAGCTTCGGCGCTGCCTGGCAGGTGCAGGAATGGCGGTATGACGGGAAGCTGGCAAAGCAGGCGGGACAGTTCCAGACGGACCTTGACGCGATCGGCAATGCCGCTACCGCCCAGGCCCGCGCCGAGCAGGACAAGCGCCTTGCCACCGAGCAGCAACTGGCCGCTGCCGATCAACAACACACCAAGGAATTATCCGATGCCCAGCGCAACCAGGCTCTGCTGCGTGACCGCCTTGCTACTGCTGATGTGCGGCTGTCAGTCCTTCTCGACGCCACGGATTCAGCCGGTGGCTGCGACGTGCCTGCCGCCCCCGGCGCCGTCGGCGTGGTTCATGCAGCCCGTCGAGCCCAACTTGACCCAGCGCATGCTCAAAGAATTATCGCCATCACCGATGCCGGAGACCAAGGATTGATCGCCCTGCGAGCCTGTCAGGCCTACCTAAAAGAGGTTTCTACACCGAAGTAAAAGGAGCGGCCGGGCAGGATGCGTCAACATCCACCCGGCCACCTTCCCCGCAGAACGTCCCTGCAAGTCCAGCCAAGACTCCTGTTTCGTGCACAAAGCGGAGCGAGCCTTGCACTGTTTATCCATTCAGTTTTATTGAGGTAAGTGTTTTTTTACCAAGAGACTGATATTCGTTGACATTGCTCTCAGTCATATTAAATGTTGCAATTATCAAATTATTATCTGATAGCATATATAGCTGCATATTCAATATGTCAGCATCGAGCCCCTTCGATGTAAATGTTATAAGCCATGCCTTATTGCCCCCAGCCTCGATCTGTGAAGCTTGAGGTGCTAAGTTTTTCATGGCGATTAAAATATTATCTTTGATTTCATCAATTCCAACTAGTTCCGGTTTTTTTAACTTTGATATGCCAAAAGATACAGAGCCGCTTTCATTGCTGTAAATAACCTGAGGTCTCCTTTTTGATGGATATTTAATTTCAGCTAGCTTTTCAGATAATGGTGTGAATTGCGTTGGTATTTCAACACTTAAGCCTAAAGATTTGATGTTCTCTAATCTCATGTTTGCGTCTAGCGCTGAAGCACTTGCCGAAAACATTAATAATAAGATAAATGCGGCTATATTTTTCCGTAGTTCAATCACGTAGTTAATCCTCAATCTTACCATTACATCTCTGCTTCGGTTTCAATCGTGACTGCTACCGGGGTGGAGGAGTCGCGAGTGCTTTCCTACGGTATTCGGTAATGAATTTTACTCGGTCGTCCTGGAAAAAGAGCAGGATTGAACCAGAGCGTGGATGGGGAACGTGGTGCTAGAAACTGCTTAACCAGTAGCTCTTTTAAGCCCCGTTGAAACGTTTTTTCGCTCATATCCATGGATATCCCAGACAGTCCGTCGTTAAACCAAGCTAGCTCGATGCTTTCTGCAAAAACCTGACGCATATACGCTACCTATAGCAAGTCCTATTGACTGAGCGGTTGTCGTTGGTGTGTTAAATCCGGCAACCGCTCCTGTCATTATTGCGGATGCAGCACCTCTAAGGGTCGCCGGCTGTCCTGCGCCAGCGTAGGCTCCTACGCAAGCTAACCCAGCTTAACCCAACGCATGTTCAAAGAGTTATCGGCATCACCGACGCCGGGGATAATGCCGTGATCGCGCTGCGGGCGTGCCAGGCGTACGTCAGGGCGATTGCGCACTGAGGATGATGAGCTACGCTTTTGGCTTGGATGCTCAGGACGGCAATTCTCCATTAAAACTGACAGGCACTTATGGACAAGCAGCTGGCAGGGCTCTCTTTTCTTTTGACGCTGGGGTGGGTCGTTGCTGTGGTGGGCGTCATGTGGTTTTTCGGTAGATGAAGAAAACTGTAGGCGGGAACTTGCTCTGTATTCAATGGCTCCCATGAGTACACCCATTTGGATATACAGGCATGAGCATCGGTGCAAGATTGAAATCTGAACGCCTTAGACTTGGATTGTCCCAATCTGCCATTGGTGCGATTGGTGGAGTGGAAGTGAATGCTCAGGGAAGGTACGAGAGTGGGATTCGTTTTCCGCGGGCGGATTACCTCGCGTCGGTCGCGAAATCCGGCGTCGATATCCTGTTCGTGATTACTGGAAAGCGCACAGAGAACGGTAGTGCGGATTCGGCCAAGGCTGCTGAGGCGCTGGATAGCGCGACGGAGTGTCTTGAAAAGGCAAAAGAGCTCATTCACTGATTCATTATTTTATGTATCAACGCCGGCCCTTTGTTTCGCACATTGCCCACGGCAGTATCGACCTTGAACCACTCGAAAACCTCGGCCGGTTCGCCCTGGTGTAGCACCATCTGTTCTGCTCGCTCCTTGGGCGTGGCCGGGTCCAGCCATTCCCTAGCCAGGTCCGGCGTCAGCACCACGGGCCGCCGGTCGTGGATGTCCACCATTCCGCCGGCGCTGTCGGCGGTGATGATCACGAAGCCGTCATGCTCGCCAGGGCCTTCGTCGCTGTCGGGCAGTTGGCCAATGGCGGCGCACAGCACGGGTGCACCGTCCCGCCGGCGGATCAGGTAGGGCTGCTTCTTCGGTCCGCCTTCGTCCACCCACTCAAACCAGTTGTCGATGGGCGTGATTGCCCGGTGCGGCCAGATTGTGCGGAAGAACGGGCCGTGGGCCACCTTCTCGACGCGGGCATTGATCGGCGCGGCGCGGTCCTTGGCCCAGTGCGGGCGCCATCCCCATCGCACCAGGTCGGCGTGCAGCTGGTCACCCTGCAGGTGGAGCAGGGCGACTTGGGTTGTCGGGGCGACGTTGTACCGCTCCAGGGGTAACTCACCCACGGAGTTCGCCAGTGCATTTGGCATGCTCAGCGCTGCAACGAAGTCATGAATGCCGCTGTACTGGGAAAGTCTTCCGCACATGGCCAAGCCCTCAATCTGAAACCTGAGCTTAGACGATGGTTTTCGGGCGGGACATCAGGTCGTTCAGCATCCCGCGCAGCCTCTCCACTTCGCGCACGTTGACTCTTTCTGATGTTGTGAGGGTGTCGATCTGCTTACGCATGACCGCTGCTTCGGCGCCGCGCTGCCTTAGATATCCTGAGAATTCGTCTTTCTTTGCCTGCGCTTCAGCCAGCATCGCGACCAGGCCGAAGATGTCCGCCCTCGCTTTACGCAGTTGGAGGTTCAGTTCCTGGACCTCGTTCTCCAGTAGGCGGGCATGCTGTTTATGCATTTCGAGAGGCGTGGGGATGCCAAGCCACTCGCAGGTGTCTTCATCGATGTTCATGGGGCGTACTTCCGAATGCTGTATGCGCGTACAGTATTCGAGATTTGGACAAGCGAAAGGCCTGAGGCGACGAACTGCAGGTTTACCCGACGATCAGTCGGGCGCCATGAGGACGGCCAGGGTCAGCTTGATGAACTCTTCATTCTCGTCGATGGTGTGCAGGGCACCGCGGATGTTCTCCGCTACATCGGCTGAGCCGCGCTGCTCAACCCAGTTCGATAGCTCCATGATGGAGGCTTCGAGGGCCAACTGGTTTTCGTACAACTTGGAGAGCAGGGAAGGGAGCAGGTCTGAGTTGGGCATCGGCGTTCCTCTGGTGAAGTGAACAGCTTAGCAGTCGGCGTTCTTTGGGTGGTTTGTGTTCGGTCGGCAGGACGCCGGGGAGGGGTTAATTCCTTTCCGCAAAAAAATGCCGGCCCTTGAATTTGCTGGGCTGTAGAGGGTCATTTTTATCTCTGATGCGGAAAGGAATTGCTTCTATGTCTATGTATTTAAAGGATTAGTTTTCGGACTTAAAATCCCCCGCTCGTAAGGGCGTGCCGGTTCGATTCCGGCTTCGGGCACCATCTAAAACCAAGGGTTTGCGGGCGAAAGCTGATGCAAGCCCTTGTTTGTTTCCGGTCGGCAATTGTTCAACAGGTCCGCAATCCACTTCGTTTGCGAGGCTTCCTTGCCTTCTGCGTTGCAGATGCACCGCCCGGTCATCGCAACAGTACTGCGCTACCTCAACCTCAGTTCTTCGCGCGGCTCAATAGAAATTCGTACCGGCGCTTATCGATAAAGATCGAATAACGTAATCCTCCGTCGCCGCTCGGCTGAAGAATGCTGTGGGTCTTGGATTTATGGAAAGGGTGGCTGTAAAGAGAGGGAAGGTCTGAATAGGCATAGCTTTCAAAATGCAGTTCGTCGCCTACCCAATGCACCTCGTTGTACAGGAAGTGCCAGTTTTTGCTGGAAGCCATGTAGAGGTAGGCACTGCCGTTGGGACCCATGATGACTTCTACCTCCAGCTCGCCTTTGTCATTTGCCCACTTGCCAATATATCGCTCCATACCGGAGTGGGCAGGTATCCCGGGATCCGCTACAAAATCACTGGCCTTGAAAGGGGTTTTGCGCGCAGCTTCAGCGGCGGCGTTTGGATAAAGGGCACACAGCGGTGCGACGTTACTGACTTTTACGTAGTTGAAGGTCAGGCTCGTATCCGAAACATCCATGCTCAGCGTCATGGTCTGCGGGTCGAATGCCAGGACCTTCAGGTCGAAGTTGTCTGAAGGTGATTTGAGATGGATGACCTTTCCATCGTCGGACACCTTGAAGTCGCTCACTTCTTTTTCCTGGTGCTTCCCGGGTTCAGCGCAGTTGAATGGATGCAAGGTGGCCTTGGCATCTGCGCTGTATTCGACCACGTTGGCAATTCCGTTGCGCAGAGGAACCATGGCCCAGATGCCAACTACGTTATCTTGAGTCGCCAGCGCGTGCGTCGAAGGCTTGGCGCCATGGTTGGCACACCCGGTCATCATCAAGGTGGCCAGGGAAATTGTCAGAACGTTGATCCGCATCGGGCTTATCCATAAGAGTGTTCGCATTGATCCATCTGTCGCGGTTGGCGACCTTCTGGCAGGCAAGCATCATAAGGGATCGTTACGCTACGGTGCAGACCCAGAGGTGATTCTGCCGATAGGGCGCGCGGGTGAAGTGAACATCTGAAACCAGATGCATGCCTCGCTCTTGCAGGGCTTCGGTCAGTTGTACGAGTGTCTCTGCCTGGATAGTCATTGCTGTTACCTCGTCAGATTTACTGCGTTCATAATTCTTGACCGGCCGGGCAACTGGCTAATTCAAATTTTCTACAACGTTGATTGACGTGTGGTTGCTTCAGTTCTTTTGCTCCCGATCCCAGGATAAGCGCGACCTGAAAATACGCGGGCAGTGGTGCTCACGCACTCGAGGTGACCTACAGTGAAACATCGCGCCGGTATGACATGAGGAGATCCTATGTCCACTTTCAAGCTGACTTCGCGCGTCTTCAGTACGCCCCGTCACACAACGCATTATCTGGAGTCGGGACCTGCCGATGGGGCATTGATGATGTTCCTGCATGGTTGGCCCGAACTCGGTTTGATCTGGCGTGCACAGATGGAAGCGTTCGCTGCCCAAGGCTGGCACTGCGTCGCACCCGATATGCGCGGCTATGGCGGCTCTTCGGCGCCGGCCGCGATCAATGCGTACACGATTGAAAACATCGTTGCAGACATGACAGAGCTGCATGACCATCTCGGTGGAACGCCCGCCATCTGGGTGGGCCACGATTGGGGCAGCGTCGTGGCCGGTGAACTGGTCGCCCATGAACCTTGGCGCAGCCGCGGCGTTGTGCTGGTTTCGGTTCCGTACTTTCCTTCCACGAACGCGCTGGCGACGCTCATACCGCTGGTTGACCGAGGGATTTACCCGGTCGACCAGTATCCAGACGGCCAATGGGACTATTACCGCTACTACAACACGCATTTTGCGTCCGCCGTGGCTGATCTTGACGCGGACAAAGCAGCATCGCTGGCGTCGATTTATCGAAGAGGCGACCCTGCAAGCATCGCCAGGGTCGCCTCCAATGCCGAAGTGACCCGCAAAGGCGGGCGGTTTGGCGAAGCGCACCGGGCTCCCCCGACCCCACCAGACTCGGCGCTCTGGCCCGAGACGGACTTCGCGGCACTGGTGCGCACGTTCGAGGAGCATGGTTTCCGCACGCCCTGCGCGTGGTATCTGAACGACGATGCCAACATCGAATACGCCCATCGCGCACCCAATGGCGGCCGCCTGTCCATGCCCGTCCTGTTTGTGAACGGTGATTACGACCCGATGAATACCATCAACGGCAATCAGTTGGGCGATCCAATGCGCGCGGCCTGCGCAGACCTCACAGTGGCGAGCCTGCCTGGTGGGCATTGGCTGCCAGTGGAGTGCAAGACCGAACTCGTTGAGGCCATAAGTCGCTGGCTGATGCTCGCGAAATTCGTGCCCCATCAGTAAGCCCGGATCACACCTTGGGATGGGTGAGTCGGGGACCGGCACGCGTGCCGATAGTCTGCGTCGTGGCTTGTGATCAACTGCGTTTTGGCTTCTTTCTTGACCGGGTTTGCCGTGATGAGATCTCAATCCACGTCGGCGCATGATCACTGGCATGCTCTTCACCCCGTACCCATGCATCTACGCCGACGTTTTTCAGGTACGGCGCGAGTACCGGGTTGAGCAGCAGATGGTCGATGCGCAGCCCGGAATTCTTCTGCCAATGCTGACGGAAATAATCCCAAAACGTGTACACCCGCTCTTCCGGGTACAGCTGCCTCAGCGAGTCGATCCAGCCCTGGGAAAGCAGCCTTTGAAAGCACTCACGGCTTTCTGGCTGGAGGAGGGCATCCTTGAGCCATGAGCGGGTGTTGTAGATGTCCAGGTCGGTGGGCACCACGTTGTAGTCACCGGCCAGGACCACCGGATGTTCGCTGGCCTGCAGTGTTGCAGCGTGGGAGATCAGGTGCTCGAACCACGCGAGCTTGTAATCAAATTTTGGCCCGGGTTGAGGGTTGCCGTTGGGCAGGTACAGGCATCCGACAATCACGCCATGGACAGCCGCTTCCAGGTATCGAGACTGCGAGTCGTCCTTGGCTCCCGGCAGGCCCTTATGGATCAAAAGAGGTTCGGAATCCCGCGCGAGGATTGCCACTCCGTTCCAGGATGCCTGGCCATGGTGCAATGAGCCATAGCCCGCCGCCTCAAGTTCTCCAGCGGGGAACGCGTTGTCTTGCGCCTTCAGTTCCTGCAGGCAGACGATGTCCGGGCGCTCCTTTTCCAGCCACTGCAGAAGGTTGGGCAGTCGCGTCTTTATGCCGTTGACATTGAATGTCGCGATCTTGAGGTTCTGCATGGCGTCGGTCCTTCAATGTGCCGGGTGCGCCGGGTGTTCGGCCACCGTGGGGGTAGGGGGCCTACCCTTGCTCATTTGGCGATGTCCCCTATACCGGTTTAGTCGCAAAGCCTCTTTTCGACTACACCAAACCTGCGTTGCTCCATAAATAACAGGAACCGGTCTTTGAACGACCATTGGTGTCATTCGTGAACCGCCTGGGCAAATCCCGCAGCAATCACCTGCCTGTGTGAAACGCCCGGCGGTCGACTTTACCCGACCTTGATGACCACTTTGCCAAAGGCGCCCCTGGCCAAGTGTTCGTATGCCTGGCGCGCTTGATCGAAGGCGTACACACGGTCGATTACCGGGCGAATCCTGTGCTCGCTCAGGAACGCGTTCATGCGGTCGAACGATGAGCGCGGCGCTACGGCAATGCCGCGAATGGTTGTTTGCCGGAATATCATCGGCATCAGGTTCAATGCAGACGTCTGGCCCGTCAGGAATCCGATCTGGGCGATACGTCCACCGACCCTGGTCGCGGCGATCGATTGATTGATGCCATCTCCGCCTGCGACGTCCAGGAGCAGGTCCACGCCCTTGCCATCGGTGAGTTTCAGGACTTCCTCTGCCCAGCCAGGATGCGTGCGATAGTTCACACTGGCGACCGCCCCCAGTTTTTTCATAGCCTCCAGATTTTCATCCCGACTGGAGGTGACAATAACCTTGGCGCCGAGGGCGGTTGCGATTTGCGCAGCGAAAACCGAAACCCCACCGGTACCTTGAACCAGCACCGTTTGGCCCGCCTCGACCTGGCCGAAATCAACCAGCGCGTACCAGGCCGTCAATGCGGCAATCGGAAGAGTCGCGGCTTCCTCATCCGACAGGTTGTCGGGGACACGTACTGCGCTGTCCTCATGGATGATCATGTATTGCGCCAGGCCGCCGGGCAAAGGCGAGCCGAAGCAGTAGTCGGGTTCATCCGGCCCAGGCATGCCGTCCAGCCAGCGGGAGTAGAGATGCGAGTTGACCCGGTCGCCAATAGCGAAACGGCTGACACCGTCACCTGTTGCTACGACAACGCCTGCCGCGTCGCTGACGGGAATCAATGGCTTGGGCACCTTGTGGGGCTCGTAGATGCCATCGACGATGGCCTTGTCCCGGAAGTTCAGCGAAACGGCCCCCACCTTTACCAGCAGCTCTCCCGCCTTGGGGACGGGGGTCTCGGCGTCCCCTTGTACCAGGTTGTCCAAACCGAAATCTTTCAGAAGCCACGCTTTCATTTTCTGTCTCCAGCAACGGTGAATGGGCAGGGGAGGCAAGTGCCTCCTTGTTGTTGGGGCCATTGTTGAGGTTTCGCAGCGCGGCATAAATGGGCAGAATCCAACAGCATTGTTATTCTGGAGAGTAACAATCAACCCTTCACCGGCTTCCCGGGGACAGACGTATGGCGCTTCTACAGTCGATGCAGGTATTTGCCAAGCTGGCGGAGTTGGGCAGCTTCACAAAAGTCGCGGAGGCGACGCAGACCGGCCGTCCCTATGTCACGCGCACTATTCAGGAACTGGAGGCGTCCCTGGGTGTGCGCCTGTTCCAGCGCACGACGCGTAAAGTCAAGCTGACGGCTGAGGGCGAACGATTTTACGAGCGTGTCAAAGAGATTCTGGCCACCATCGCAGAAACCACTTCCATGTTCGACCGCAGTGGCTCGACGCTGAGTGGGCGGCTTCGGATTGATATTCCCACAGCGTTTTCCCAGCACGGGTTCATGGAAAGCCTCAGGCAATTTACCGAGGCATTTCCCGAGATCGAACTGGCACTCGGCGTGACCGACCGCAGGGTAGACCTGGTGGCGGAAGGCATCGATTGCGTATTGCGAATCGGTGATCTCCCGGATTCCAGCCTGGTAGCCAGGGAAATAGGCAGCGCAATCATGGTGACCTGTGCATCTGCAAGTTATCTCCAGGCCTACGGGGTACCGGAAACCCTGGCGGACCTTGCCGGCCACCGGTGCGTCGGCTTTCTTTCGGGTCAAAACAACAGGCCGCTGCCTTGGCACTTCTCGATGGCGGGCGAGGACCATCCACACACTCCACGCGGCGGTATCACCGTGAACGAGTCCAACGCATACGTTCAATGCGGCGTTGCAGGCTTCGGCATTATTCAAGCACCGGGGATTACCGTCGGGGCGTACCTCGCCAGTGGAGAACTGGTTGAAGTACTCGGCGCACTTCGTCCGACACCGCGCCTGGTTTCCGTGCTTTACCCCAGCCGATCCCATCTTGCACCCCAGGTGAATGCATTTGTGGATTGGCTGAAAAAGCACTTTCCGGTTGTGCACCCCGACTGGTTCAACGCTCACTGATCCTGCAGAAGCACTTCGCGGCAGACCGAGAGGGGGCAGGTTGTTCAGGCGGGCTGTCGGAACGTATGATCGCAGCGAGCGCCCTTTTCCGGGCGCTGAGACTCACCCTTTGAAGGACATGAGCATGGAAAAGCACTTCGGTAATTCAGGCCTGTTCAAGGCTGCTTCGTATCACTGCAACACGCTCCTTGGCAGCGGCATTGCTCGCTGGGAGCTGAAAAATATTGCGTTGAATACGAAGGAGTTTTTGATATGTCCAAAGAACTACTCGGAGTTTCTGCTCTAGGGTTGATGGTGGTGGGGGAGTTTTGTGCAATCTACAGCGAGGTGGTAACCGCCAGGCTTGCCCAGACAGGGCATGGTTCATGGGAGGCGTTCGTCCTTCCCGTTGTGCTGATGTGTTTTGCCGGGCTTTGCCTGTTGGGTGCGTATTGGCTGGGGTACGTGGCGGTCGGTGATATCTGGGTCGTCACCGTGGTCTCAGTCACCTCCCTGTTGCTGCTTGAGCCCGTGGTGGTCTGGGCGCTGTTCCATGAAGCACCAGGGCGTGGCGCACTCATCGGGTTTGTCCTCGGCGCCTTGGGCATGCTTGCTACTGTATTGCTTTGACTCCGCCCTCTGGCCCGGCAATCAAACGCCGGGCAATGGTCACAGCTTCATCTTGAAGCCTGTGTGGGTTGGCAAGAACCCCAGGGACTCATAAAACCTATGAGCATCTGGCCGCGTACGATCACAGGTAAGCTGGATCAGTTGGCAGTGGCGCTGACGTGCTTGCTCAAACGACCATTCGAAGAATTGCCGGCCCAATCCGCTCCCACGCATTCGCTCGTGCACGCGGACGGCTTCGATTTGAGCTCGCCATGCGCCCCGATGAGAAATATTCGGAATGAAAGAAAGTTGGAGAGTACCGATCACCTCTTCATCAGCCACAGCGACGGCAAGAAACTGGTTCGGGTCTGCGTCGATGGCCTCAAACGCTCGTGTGTAGGAACTCTGAAGCGGAAGACTGCTATCTTCTCGAACAGCCCCCAGGGAGTCATTTGCCAGCAGCAAAACAATGAAAGGCAAGTCGTCGATACTGGCGCGTCGTATGGTCAGATTCGTCACAACGGTTTCCTGAGGTGCGGTGGTATAGAGGAACCCAGCCGATGGGGGCATTCGCATCCAAACATAACATTCATCCACGGAGCAACGAGCCCATGTCAAATACGGCTGGCATGTTCATCCGTCAGTTCTTTCACGGCACCCGGGCCGACCTGGAGCCCGGCGATCTGATCCGCGTCGGCTACCCGTCCAACTTTACAGAAGGTAAAGCACTGTCCTGGGTTTACTTTGCGGGCACGCTGGATGCCGCCATCTGGGGGGCTGAGCTGGCGCTCGGCAGTGGGCGGGAACGGATTTATGTTGTGGAGCCAACGGGGGCAATCATGGATGACCCCAACGTGACGGATAAGAAGTTTCCCGGCAATCCCACGCTTTCCTATCGCTCCACTGACCCTTTGCGCGTCGTGGCGGAGGTCACGAAATGGCACGGGCATCCGCCTGAACGGTTGCAGCAGATGAAGGACAATCTCGCGCGCTTGAAGGCCGAGGGTCGCGACGTGATCATTGACTGATATCATCGGGCACAAGCCGGCGTCACCCGATCGCCAAGTGGCTTTCCTTAACTGTTCCAGCAGGTGCTCCCATGCAGAATTCCCCTCCTGAAGGCCTACCTACCTATCGGATCCTGACAGGCAAGGACGATGCCTCCTTCTGTCACCGGGTCTCTGAAGCGCTTGCGCTGGGTTACCAGCTTTACGGCTCGCCAGCGGCAACCTTCAATGGCGAGTACGTGGTGGTGGCACAGGCTGTCGTTTGGAACGCCGATAACAACACTACTGTCAGGAACTGACGCGGGCTTGAATTAAGGTGAGTTCTCTCACTCCTGTCAGGTCAAATGATGAAATTCTCTTCTGTTCGTCTCGTTACCAACCACTTTAAACGGCTCGTTCAGTTCTATCACAACCTCTCGACTGTCGAGCCAAGGCACCTGGCTGACGGGTTCGCTGAAATTCACCTCGACGGCGTCGTCCTGGCCATAGCCGATGAGCGCCTGGTCCGCCTTCACAACGATGGACTGGCAGTCGCCGCCAGCAACCGTTCGGCGATCCTGGAGTTTCAAGTGGACGATGTGGAGGCCGTCCTGCTGCGTATCGGTCGGGCTGACGTGGTGATGCCGGTGACGGTCATGCCATGGGGCAACACTTCGGTATTGCTGCGTGATCCGGATGGAAGCCTGGTCAACGTCTTTTCGAGACCTTGCCGCTGAATTGGTCCGCTGTTGTCGCCAGGTTCGGTAGGGTCGATAACGGGTTAAAGTAATCAGCTTAAGCGCCGATCAATTAACATCGATACCGGAATTGGATATTTGACATGATCACGAACGTCAGCAGTCTCGCTTCAGTACCCGCCAACCCAAGTCCGGCCAGCGTCAGCGATAGCTCCAAGACCGAAGACTCTGGAACCTTGAGTCTCAACCCGGACACGGGTGCCAAAAGTGCGCCCGCTGCAGGTGGCGGCCAGGCGGCATCCACGTCGCAGGAGTCCGACACCGTCAAGGCGCTGAAAAAGCAGATTGCGGAGTTGCAAAAGCAGCTTCAAGAGCAGCAGCAAAACATGCAAAAGGCCCAGGCCAGCAATCAAAGCGCAGACGCCAAAGCGGCCGCCGTGGCTGCCGCCCAGGCGCAGATTGCCGCAACGGCAGCTGCATTGCAGTCTGCGTCTTCGGCGTTGTTGCAGGCACTGACTTCCGACGGTGGAAGCGGTACCGGTTCCATCGTCAGTACCACCGCCTGAGAGGCAGATTTGGTTTTCCACAAGAAGCATTCGTGTGCCCACGGGCCATTCTGTTCGACCTGGATAACACGCTGACGCACCGAGCCTTGATTAGCCTCACCTTGCACACCAAACGTCAACGGAACTGCGTTTATGAAATACAGCTGGATCGCACTTGTCTTACTGCTTTGTGCCTGCACGAGCGGCCCCACCCGGGAACAACTGGCAGAACAACGCTTATGGGAATACCAGTTGCTCACTCACCTCAATCACTTCAAGTCGTACCCCGAAGAAGCTCGCCTGCAAGGATTGACCGGCCTGGTCAGGGTTGAATTCGTGGTCGACGCCAAAGGCAACCTGATACGCCACAAAGTCATCAGCCATACAGGTTCGGATCTGTTCGTCAGCGCCGTGGAGCGATTCGTTCCGGCGGCGTCGCCAGTGCCTGCGCCTCCACCCTCAATGCTGCTCAAAGGCGAAATTCAAGTGGTAGCCCCGTTTGTATTCTGCCTGGAGGGCGTGGCCTGCGCCGGCTCACCGCCACGCCGGCTGTAGCTGACCTGCGGATAAATTCCGGGCAAAGAAAAGCCCGCGATGGGGAGCGCGGGCTTAAAGGTTTTCACCAGGAGCTGAGGTGACCATAGGCGCCCGACTGTGAAAGGGGTGTGAAAGGGCGCCAACGCTGCACTCAACTCAGTAGGCGCCCGCGGCCGCCTTTGCGCCGCTGACGATGGCGATCCCGGAGCTGCTGCCCAGGCGCGTAGCACCGGCTTCGATCATCGCCTGGGCCGTCGCCAGGTCGCGCACGCCGCCCGACGCCTTCACGCCTATCTGCGCCCCCACCACGCCGCGCATCAGGCGCACATCCGCCAATGTCGCGCCGCCATGGCCGAAACCGGTGGAGGTCTTGACGAACGCCACGTTCAGCTCGCGGCACAGGCTGCAGGCATGGGTTTTCTGCTGGTCATCCAGCAACCCGGTCTCGAGGATGACTTTCAGCGGCACCGCGCCGCAGGCCGCCAGCACCTGGGCAATATCGTCGCGTACCTGGTCCAGCAGGCCATCCTTCAGCCAGCCGATGTTCAGCACCATGTCGATCTCGCCTGCACCGGCCTCGATCGCAAGCTTTGCCTCATAAGCCTTGGCCGCACTCAAGCCCGCACCCAGGGGGAAGCCGACGACGGCACAGACCAACGGCGCGGAGTCGCGCAGGCATTCGGCGGCCAGCGGCACGTTGGCGCTGTTGACGCACACGGACTTGAAGCCATGCTCGCGGGCCTCGGCGCACAGTTGGCGAATGCTCGCCTGGGAAGCATCGGCGGCCAGCAGGGTGTGGTCGATATAGGCCGCGAGCGGCAACGGGTCAGTCGGCATGGCAAGTGTCCTGTAAGGATGAGGTGCTGGGAAAAGGCGGTTTGTGTTAAGTTGGATGCATTAAATGTGAAATAAATAACATTGTAAATGGAATTTGTGACTGTCCTGATCAAGGGCACGCATTCAACGAGGGTTGGAACGCAGTGGATTCAAAGAAAAGCGAAAGATTTCGGGCCATGCACAAGGCCTTGCAGGGCGAGTCGGCGATTCACTTGCGTGACATGGCCGCATTGCTGGGCGTATCGGAAATGACCCTGCGCCGCGACCTGGCAGACAGCCCCCAGGGCCTGCGCCTGTTGGGCGGGCACGTAACCCGCAGCGGGCCGCCGGAGCCCGATTACCAGGTCGCCGAACAGGACCAGCGCCACGTCGCCGAGAAGCGTCAGATCGGCGTGCTGGCCGCCAGCCTGGTGCGCCCCGGCGACACGGTGTTTATCGATTGCGGCACCACCACGCCGTTCATAATCGAGGCGTTGCCGGATGACCTGGAGTTCACCGCGCTGTGCAATTCCCTCAACGTATTGCTCAAGCTCCAGCAAAAGCCCCACTGCACCATCATCCTCTGCGGTGGCACCTTTCATCGGCGCAACATGGTCTTCGAGAGCCATGCCGAGGCGGGCATCCTGGATGGCATCCGTGTGGCGTGGGCGTTCATTTCCGCGGCCGGCGTCAGCGCCGCCCACGGTGTGACCTGCTACAACCTCAACGAAGTGGAGGTCAAGCGCCGGGTCATGGCGCGGGCGCAGACCTGCGTGCTGGTGGCCGACCACAGCAAGTTCGACGAAGTACGTGCGGCACACTTTGCCGAGCTGTCGGACTTCCAGCGGGTGATCAGCGACCCCGGGCTCGAGGCGGCACAGCAGCAGGTGATCAGGGACAGCGGGGCGATCCTGCTGATCTGACTCAAACAGTATTGTGATTTTTATTTCATTTGTTCGGAATTTAACAAATTGGCCTTGACACTCTCGGGAGCAAGGCATAGTTTTTCAAATGTGATCGCGGTTCACATTTGTGAGCACGGCCTCCCTGAAGGCCGTGCCCGAATCCTGACAACAATAAAAATAGGAATCACCATGCTCCAGATAGCCCGTAAACCTGTTCATGTGCTGGCCCTTGCACTGGCTGTCGCGGCCTCGGCGCTGGCGCTGAACGCCCAGGCCAAGGATCTGAAGATCGGTTTCAGCCAGGTCACCCTGCAATCTCCCTTCTACGTACAACTGCGCGACGGCGCCAAGGCTGCAGCGGCCAAGGGCGGCGACGAGCTGATCTTCCTCGACGCCAACGGCGATATCAGCAAGCAGAACAACGATATCCAGGACCTGCTGACCCGCAAGGTCGACATCCTCATCATCAATGCCGTGAACCCCGACGCCGTGGGCGCGGCCCTCGACGCCGCCAAACGCGCCAAGGTGCCGGTGATTGCCGTCGACCGCGCAATCAATGCCCCGGTCGCCACCACCATTGGCCGTAACAATGCCGAGATGGGCGAGCTGTCCGGCAAGGCGCTGCTCGCCGCGCTCAAGCAGCGCGGTGTGACCAAGGGCAAGATCATCGAGATTCAGGGCGACGCCGGCGGTACGGTGATGAAAGAACGCCGCAAGGGCTTCCACACCGCTTTGGCCGGCACCGACTTCAAGATCATCGACGGCCCCTACAGCGAGTACATGCGCGCCAACGCAGTCACGGCAATGCAGGATTTGCTGCAAGCGCACCCGGACCTCAAGGCGGTGATCGCGCATAACGACGACATGGCCATGGGCGCGCTGCAAGTGCTCACCGAAAGCGGCAAGAAAGACGTCCTCGTGGCCGGGATCGACGGCTTGTCCGAGGCCTTGAATGCCATCCAGAGCGGCGATCAATACGTGGCCACCGCCCTCAACGACCCACGCTACCTGGGCGAGGTCGCCATCGAGGCGGCGCGGGCCCTGGCGGCCGGCAAGTCGGTGCCGAACTTTGTCGACGCCGGCACCCAGGTGGTGACCAAGGCCAACGTGGCCGAGGTCAAGCATGACTCTACCTTCGGCGAATACCGCCCCGGCGCGCTCTGACGGATCTGCGCCGCCACGCTATGGATTTTTGCGGGCACCTCTTGCGGGAGGTGCCTGGTCGAACGCACTCGTCACTCAACAGAGGAATTCACTGTGAAAGCTGCCGTCATGTACCAACCGGGCGATATCCGGGTCGAAGATGTTCCAAAACCTGCGGTCAAGGCCGGCCACGCGCTGGTTCGGGTCGCCGCCTGCGGCGTGTGCGGCTCGGATATCCCGCGCATGCTGAGCAAGGGCGCCCATGTGATGCCGCTGATTTGCGGCCATGAATTCGCAGGCTTTATCGAAGAGATCGGCAGCGGTGTCGAAGGCTATGCCATCGGCGAATTGGTGACAGTGCCGCCGATGATCCCGGACGTCAGCAGCGACCAATATGCCCGAGGCTTTCCGTCCCGCTCGGAGCGCTACGATTACTTCGGCAGCCGCCGCGACGGCGCGTATGCCGAGTACGTCAATGTGCCCCTGAGCAACCTGATCAAGGTGCCCCAAGGCATGGACCCGATTGCCGCGTCCCTGGTGGACCCGGCGGCGATTGCCCTGCATGCGATCTGGAAAGCCGACTTCAAGGCCGGGCAGAGCGGGGCAGTGGTAGGCTGCGGGCCGATCGGCCTGTTTGCGATCCAGTGGCTGCGGATCATGGGGGCCAAGGACATCGTCGCCATCGACATCGCCGAAGAGAAACTCGCCATGGCCCGCGAAGCCGGCGCCACCCACACCCTGCTCAGCGGCGCGGCGGATGCCGAGTTACCCCGTTGCCAACTGGTGATTGAAGCGGCAGGCCATCCCAGCTCGATCAACCAGGCCGTGCAACTGACCAAGGCTGGCGGGCATGTGGTGTTTATCGGCATTCCCACCAGTGACGTGGCCCTCAGCACCGCAACCTTCTCGCACTTCCTGCGCCAGGAAATCTCCCTGCACGGCGCCTGGAACTCGTTCTCGGCACCGTTCCCGGGCGATGAGTGGACGGCCTCCATCGACAAGCTGGCTTCCGGTGAATTGCAGTGGCAGTTCATGATTACCCACGACTTGCCGCTGGATGAATTGCCGGCGATGTTCAAGCGCTATGCCGATCGCAGCGAAGTCGCGGCCAAGGTAATTTTCCGTCCCTGAGCCGCGTCAGCTGTGTGTCGCCAAGCCCGACGACGCTGTGCGTTGCCGGGCTTAAAACAAAAAGCGTTGTTACAAGACGCAGGAGAACTACCGATGACCTTGTTGTTGGGACTGGATTTCGGAACAGGTGGGGTGCGGGCTGGTTTGTATGACCTGCACAGCCACAAACTGGTACACGTCGCCGAGGCGCCGTATGCCACGCAATACCCGCAGTTGGGTTGGGCCGAGCAGGCGCCGGCGGACTGGTGGTCGGCGCTGGGCAAGGCCTGCCGGCAGTTGATGGCCCAGGCCGGGCACCCGCAGGTGGCGGCGGTGTGCGTCGCCACCACAGCCTCCACCGTGGTGGTTGCCCAGGCGGACGGCCAACCCCTGGCCCCGGCGTTGTTATGGATGGATTGCCGCGCCGCTGCCGAGTCGGCTCGCACGGCCCACGTCAGCCACCCGATGATGAACCAGGGCGGTGACGCGGTGGAATGGCTGGTGCCCAAGGCCATGTGGCTGGCCGAGCACGAGCCTCAGGTTTACCAGCGCGCCGAGCGTATTTGCGAGGCCGTGGACTGGATCAACTTTCAATTGACCGGGCGCTGGGTCGCCTCCCAATTGAATGCCAGTTGCAAGTGGAATTACGACACCCTGCAGCAGCGTTTTCCGGTGGAATTGTACGCCGAACTGGGCGTGCCTGAACTGGCGCAAAAACTCCCTCAGGAAGTGATCAAGGTCGGCGGGCGGATCGGCCCTTTGAGCGCCGATGCCGCCAATCATCTGGGCCTGAGCCGCGACACGCTGGTGGCCCAGGGCGGAATCGACGCCCACATGGCAATGCTCAGTGCCGGCACCACTGGCGCCGGCGAGCTGTTGTTTATCGGCGGTACCTCGGTGGTGCAACTGATGCACACCCCGCAACGCATCGACGTACCGGGCATCTGGGGCCCGTACCCCGGCGCCTTGCTCGACGGCCAATGGTTGATGGAAGGCGGGCAAGTCTCCGCCGGTTCGATCCTCAACTGGCTGGCGCAAAAGATGTTCGGCCTCGACGATGCCGGGCACCAGCGCCTGATCCGCCAGGCCGCAGAACTGCAGCCCGGCTCCACCGGCTTGCTGGTGCTCGATTACTGGATGGGCAACCGTACACCGTACCGCTCACCGGACATGCGCGGCGCGATCATGGGCCTGTCGCTGAACCATGACCGGCATGACCTGTACCGCGCCTCGGTGGAAGCGATTGCCCTGGGCTCGGCGAACATCTTTCACACCTGGCGCTCCGAGGGCATCGAGATCACCCGTGTGGTCGCCACCGGTGGTTTCCAGAAGAACCCGTTGTGGTTGCAGGCCACGGTTGATGCCACCGGTGTGCCGTTCGAAATGGTGCCCCACGATAACCTCACCCTGATCGGCACCGCCGCCGCTGCCGCCTGCGCCCTCGGCGAGTTCGGCACCTTGCAGGAAGCGGCCACCGACTTCACCACCATCGGCCGGCTGATCGAGCCCGACCCTTACGCCCACGAGCAATACATCGAGCTGTTGGGCCGCTACCGCGCCGCCACCGACAGCGTCGCGCCCATCAGTTGCAAGCCACCGGCGAACCGCACGCTCGGCGTAAGGCCGGCAGCATGAGCGCCCATCCTGAAGAAACGTTTGCCACGCGGTTGTCGGCCGATTCCCAGCGCGATGACTTGATGGTCCAGGTGGCCAAGCTGTATTACGACCTGGAAAAGACCCAAAGCGATATCTCCCGGGAGACCGGCCTGACCCGCTGGCAAGTCAGCCGCTTGCTGCGCGAGGCGCGGGATTGCGGGGTGGTGCGCATCGATATCGTCGCTCGCTCGGCGCGCTTGCCGCAGCTGGAAGTGGCCTTGCAACGGCGTTTCGGCCTGCGTGAAGCATTGGTGCTGGATGTGGAAGATGCCGACACCGCGCTGAACGTGGTGACCCAGGCCGCCGCCCGTTACCTGTGCAACTTGCAGCCGATGCCGGCGCTGATCGGCGTGTCGTGGGGCCGCACCCTGACCAAAATGGCCCAGTGGCTGGTGCCGCGCTGGAACGAGGGGGTCAACGTGGTGCTGCTGAACGGCGCGATCAATACCCGTTCGATGGGCGAGTCCAGCCATAACGTCGCCGAGCGCTTCGCCCAGGCTGCCCGTGGCCAGGCCACGTTGCTGCCGGTGCCGGCGATTCTCGGGCATGTGCATACCCGCGAGGCGCTGGAGCAGGACCCGGTGATCGCCCAGGTATTGCGCCTCGGGCAACAGGCGCCGGTGGCGTGTTTCAGCCTGGGGGAGTTGTCTGATCATTCGGTGTTGATGGAGTCGGGTTACATCGACCGGCCATTGCTCGAAGAGCTGGAACGCCTGGGCGCCGTCGGCGACATCATGGGCCGCTTTATCGGCATGGACGGTGAACCGGTGATGCCCGAACTCGACGCCCGCACCCTGGGCCTGCCGTTGGCCGCCTTGCGCGACAAGGCCTGGTCCATTGCCGTGTGCGTTGGCGCGCAAAAGCACCGCATCGTCCACGCCAGCGTCAAGGCCGGCTATGTCAATGTGCTGGCCACCGACGCGGCCACCGCCCGCTATTTGCTGGAGCAGGATCATGAGTGAGTTGGCCCTGGATATCCGTCATGTCAGCAAGCGTTTTCCGCCCAATGTGGTGGCGCTGACCGATGCCTCCCTCGACGTTCGGCCCGGTGAGGTGCATTGCCTGCTGGGTGCCAATGGCGCGGGCAAAAGTACCCTGTTGAAAATCGTCGCTGGCGCCCATCGCCCGGATGGCGGCGAGATGTCGGTGGCGGGCCGGCGGGTGGAACTGAAGAATCCGCAACAGGCGCGCCAGGCCGGGATCGCGATGATCTATCAGGAGCTCGACCTGATCCCGCAGATGACCGTCGAAGAGAACCTGATGCTCGGCTATGCGCCCCAGCGCTTCGGGATTATTTCCCGGGGCAAGCGCAGTGCGTTGGCCAAGGCCGCACTGTTGCGGGTCGGGGCCAACTTCTCGAGTTCCGACCGGGTGGGCAGCCTGTCGATTGCCAACCAGCAATTGGCGGCCATCGCCCGGGCACTGACCTGTGAGGCCCGGCTGGTGGTGATGGATGAGCCTTCGGCGGCGCTGAACGAGACCGAACTCAAGCGGGTGTTCCAGGTGATTCGCGAGATCACTGCGGCGGGTGTGGCGGTGCTGTATGTCAGCCACCGCTTGAATGAAATTCGCGAGATCGGCGACCGGGTCACGGTGCTGCGTGCCGGGCGAACCCTGCAAACCCACGAGCTGGCGCAGATCGACGACCAGGCGCTGATCGCCGCCGTGGTCGGCGAGCACCGCGACCTGCTGGAACGCAGCCCGCGTCAGGCGCCGCGGGACAACCTGGCGCTGAATATTCGCCGCCTTCAAGGCGAGCAGGGCCTGGACGTGCAGGGGCTGGAAGTGCGCCAGGGCGAAATTGTCGGGCTTGCCGGGCTTAACGGGGCAGGGCGCAGCACGTTGCTCAAAGCCTTGTTTGGCGTGGGGCGCAACGACAGCGATGTTGAACTGTTTGGCCAGCCTTATCAGCCGCAAACTTCGCGCCAGGCGATCCGCCAGGGCGTCGGGTTGGTGCCGGAAAACCGCAAGACCGAAGGCCTGCTGCTGGATGCGCCGATCTACCGCAATGCCTGCCTGGTGCACACCCGGCACTTGAACTGGTTTTCCCATCGCCAGGCCAAGGACCGCGCCGGCCCGGTGCTGCAGCGCTTGCAGACCAAGCTCGACAACCTTGAGCAACCGGTACGCCAGCTCTCCGGCGGCAATCAACAGAAGGTGGTCATGGCCAAGTGGGTGATCGACGGCGCGCGCCTGTTGCTGCTGGACGAGCCCAGTCGTGGCCTGGATGTCGGCGCCAAGGCCGACCTCTATGCCCTGGCCCGCAGCCTGGCGCAGGAAGGGGCGGCGGTGCTGGTCGCCAGCAGCGAGCTGGACGAGTTGTACGTCAATTGCGACCGCATCTGGGTGATGCATGAGGGGCGCAACGCGCTGTGTTTCGACCCCTTGACTGCCAGTCGCGACCAGATCGACCAGGCCATCCTTATCGGTAGAACGAGTGTAGAACCATGACTATTGCAAGCAACCCAAGCCCGGTTTTCGATAAGCCCGTCACCCTCACCAGCCGCCGTCGCAGTGCGGTGCTGGAGTGGGTGATGCGCTACAACTTTGTGTTCATTTTCCTGTTTGCGGTGGTGGTGGCGACGTTCCTGTCGGACGACTTCCTGACCTTCGGCAACATCGCCAACCTGTTCCAGCAGGGGGCGATTGTCGGGATCATCGCCATCGGCATGACCTTCGTTATCCTTACGGCCAATATCGACCTGTCGGTGGGCAGCCTGTGTGCCTTCGGCGGGATCCTGGTGGCGGTGCTCCTGCAGCAGCAGGTCAGCGGCTGGCTGGCGGTGCCGGCCACGTTGCTGGTGGGACTGGCCATCGGCACCTTGATGGGCAGCCTCACGGTCTTTGGCAAGGTGCCGAGTTTTATCATCACCCTGGCCGGGCTGGTGTCGCTGCGCGGGGCCACCTTCCTGGCATCCGACGGTGCGCCGATTGGCGGATTGCCGGCCAGCTTCACCTCGTTCGGCTCGGCCATGATCGACATCTGGCCCAGCGCTGGCATTGCGTTTCCGGTGCTGGGGCTGATCTTTATCCTGATCACCGTCATCGCCTGGCTGGTGCTGCGCTACACGGTGTTTGGCGAGTATGTGCTGGCCACCGGCGGCAACCTGGAGGCTGCGCGGCTGTCCGGCGTGCCGGTGCGGGCGGTGACGATTGCGGTGTTCGCCATCTGCGGCGGCCTGGCAGCATTCGCCGGCTTGTTGATGACCTCACGCCTGCACGTCGGCCAACCGACCGCAGCCCAGGGGCTGGAACTGGATGCAATTGCCGCCGTGGTGCTGGGTGGCACCAGCCTGTTCGGCGGGCGCGGCAGCGTGGTAGGCACGGCGGTGGCGGTGATGCTGCTGCAGGTGTTGCGCAATATCTTCAACCTGCTGGGGCTGGGCTCGTTCTACCAGATGGCGATCACCGGGGTGATCATCGTGCTGGCGATTTTGCTCAACCGCTTGATCGACCATTACGCCGGGCGCACCTGAGGACACCGTGATGAATGCACCGCTACCCGCGCCGATCAAGGCCGTGATCTTCGACATGGACGGCCTGCTGCTCGACACCGAAGGCATCTACACCGAAGTCACCCAACTGATTGCCGACCGCTACGGCCGCACCTTTGACTGGAGCATGAAGCAGAACACCATCGGCCTGGGGGCTTATGAACTGGCCAGCTATATCGTGCAGGCCGTGGGCTTGCCGATGAGCCCCGAGGCGTTCTTGCAGGAACGCACACCATTGATGAATGCGCGGTTTCCCCAGGCGGCGGCCATGGCCGGGGCCCAGGCGCTGGTGCGGCATTTGTCGGCCCACGGTGTGCCGATTGCGGTGGGTACCAGTTCGTCGCGGCACTATTTCGAACTGAAAACCACCTTGCACCGCGACTGGTTCTGCTTGTTCGATGCCATCGTCACCGCCGATGACCCCCAGGTAGGCGCTGCCAAGCCGGCGCCGGATATCTTCCTGGTGGCTGCCGAGCGACTGGGAGTGACGCCCGCTGAATGCCTGGTGTTCGAGGATTCGCCATTTGGCATCACTGCGGCCAAGGCGGCCGGGATGTACGCCGTGGCCATCCCGGACCCGGCGATGCCGCAGGAGAAGTTCCTGCATGCGGATGGAAGACTGCTGAGCCTGGAGGCGTTTGACCTCGCGCGATGGGGGTTGCCAGCCTACCGCTGACTCGACGTCCGGTAGGCTGCCTCGTCGTCAGCGGGTGTATGGTAGACCGGGCAAACACCTGGATTATCTCTGGAGAGAGAGGTGACTATGAGCACTCCCATGCTGAACAAGCTGCATCTCAACGGTTATGACATCGTGCAGGTCAACAGCGGCCCGTGGCGCGTCTGTACCAAGGCTGATCGCCTGGCATCCTTCGGTTCCCGTGAGCAGGCGCTGGCGTATGCCGCGGCGCTACCGGGTTACAAGGCACGGTCGAGGCCGGTCGCCAATGATGCATGAGCCCTCAACAGCCTCGGTCAATCCGGGGCTTTTTATTGGGTCTCGCTTGAGCAATACATAAACGGTGGCGAGGGAGCTTGCTCACGCTGGAGTGCGAAGCGCTCCCAGGATTTTGGGGCCGCTACGCAACCCAACGGGAGCAAGCTCCCTCGCCACACAGTGGATATGGTGGGATGATTCGCAGCTGATCAGCCCGTAGGAACCTGTCATGTCCCTGGCAACCTTATTTCTGTTCGTCATGATGAGCGCCGCGATTATCGCGATACCTGGCCCGACGGTTCTGTTGGCCCTGCAAAATGGTTCGCGCCATGGTTTGCAGGCGGCGTTCTGGGGCATGGCCGGGGCGGTGTTGGCCGACGCGTTGCTGGTGACGGCGGTGGCGTGTGGCCTGGGATTGCTGCTGGCGGCCAGCGAAGGGTTGTTTCAGGCGCTGAAATGGATCGGTTCGGCGTACCTCATCTGGATCGGCTGGCAGATGTTGCGATCACCCCAGGCGGCGTTGCCATCGGTGGGCGAAGGTGAGGATGGCGGCACCCGCTCGGCGAGTATTTTCACCCGCAGTTTCCTGGTGGCGATTTCCAATCCCAAGGCGTTGTTGTTCATGTCGGCATTCCTGCCGCAATTTGTCGACAGCACCCAGGCGCAACTGCCGCAGTACGCGTGCCTGTTGCTGGCGCTGTGCGTGCTCAATGTCAGCATCATGATGTTCTACGCGGTATGCGGGGCACGCTTGCTCAGTCGCATGCGGCCCGCACATTTGCAGCATTTCAACCGTGGGGCGGGTGGGTTGTTGATGACGATGGGCGTGCTGTTGGCCGCTTACCGTCGTGCCCCGGCTGCGTAACTTAAACGAATGGCTGGCCGTGGAACCCGCGTGGCAGGCGCTGACGGCCTGGCAGGTCGGTCAGGCGCTGGGTCCAGGCACTGCGCCAGTCACCGGCGGCATGGGCGGTTTTGGACTTGCGCGCGGCACGCCGAGCGGCGTTGCGTTGGGTGCGGCGGGCTTCCTTGAAGACTTCGGTGTTACGGCAGGTACGGCACTTGACCCGATTCAGCTCGGTGCTGGAAGGGAGGTTGTTGCCGTGATGACCGCAGGCAAGATGCCCGGCGACCTTGAAGTGAATGACCATGTAAGCGTCTCCTTCTTGGGGGATGCGTCGCATCGGTAATCTGCTGATGCGCGCGGGCAGGGCGGGGCAGCCATTGGCTGATGTTCACCGCTCTGTCTTTTATGACAGTTCGCTGCTCCATGCGTTCGTTTGAGGGTATTGCGCCTCCGTCGACACCCGTAGCGCCTGCTGGTAATGCAACGGCGAGCGCCCGATCTCACGTTTGAAGGCATGGCTGAATGCGCTCTGGGAGTTGTAGCCCAGCGAGAGCGCGAGCTCGATCAACGAGCGTTTGCCCTCAGCCAGCGCCCGCGCTGCCAGACGCATGCGCCACTGGGTGAGGTAGGCCATCGGCGAGACCCCGGCGACGTCCTTGAAGTAGGCCGCAAAGCTGGCTCGCGACATTGCACACGCCTTGGCCAGTACCTCCAACGGCCTGGTTTCGCCCGGCTCGCCATGGATAAGGCGCAGCGCCGGCGCCAGGCGTTTGTCGGTCATGGCGCGCAGCCAACTGCCGGACAGCGGCGGTGCGGTTTCGAAATGCAAACGCAGAATTTCGATGAACATCAGGTGCGCCAGTTGCGATGAGGCCACTGCTGCACCCGGACGATCATGCTCCCGTTCACGCACCAGTTGATTGAGCAACCAATGCAGTGTTTCGAGCGCATGGGTCCTGGCATTCAAATGGATGAAGGGCGCCAGTGCTGCACGTAGCAGGTGTTCGGAGTCAGGGCTGAGTTCCACCTTGCCGCCAATCATGAAGAACTCATCCCCATCGCCGTGATACGCCAGGGCACCCACTCGCTTGTCGAGGATCTGTTGCAAATCCACCGGTGTTGCACTCAGGTCGCTGGCCATGACATGGGGCCTTTCGGCCGACAGTAGAAACACATCGCCTTCGTTTACCGCAATGGGCGTGCTTTCGCCTTTGATCTTCAGCCAGCACGTCCCTCGCAACACGCCCCAGAACTTCAATTGGGTAGCCGGTGGAAAGGCGATCGCCCAGCGTCCGCCCGCCACCAGGCCGCCGGACATCACGGAGCGGGCTTGCATGAAGGTGAGCAACTCGGAAAATGGATCAGTCATGATTTAGACGATTGCTTATAAAAATTGGAGTCTAGCGCATTCATCGTCTAGGTCGGATGGATATGCTGGGGTCTCCAACGTCACTACAGAGGGTTTGATCATGACATCACGCACTTGGTTGATCACCGGAGCCAACAGTGGCTTTGGACGCGAGATGACCGAGCAATTATTGGCACGGGGGGAGCGCGTTGCGGGCACTGTCCGGGATTTGGCGAGCATGGCGGACCTGCGAGCGCTTCATGGCGAAAGGCTGTGGCTGGCCGAGTTGGATCTGACTGATACCCCGGCGATTCGCCGGGTGGTCGATCAGGCATTCAAGGCGCTGGGGTCCATTGAGGTGGTGGTCAGTAACGCAGGCTACGGCCTTTTCGGCGCCGCAGAAGAGATGACCGATCGGCAGATCGAGCATCAATTGGGTACCAACCTGCTGGGTTCCATTCAACTGTTGCGCGCCGCGCTGCCCCACCTCAGGGCCCAGGGTGGCGGGCGGATCCTGCAACTGTCCACCATGGGCGGGCAGGCCGTTTTCCCGGGTGGTTCGCTGTACCATGCGAGCAAGTGGGGAATTGAAGGCTTTGTCGACGCCTTGGGCGAGGAAGTGGCTTGTTTCAACATCGGCTGCACCCTCATCGAACCCGGTAGCGCCCGCACCGGTTTTCGCTATCGCAGCGCGCAACTGGCGCCACGCCTGGAAGACTACGACCGTTCTCCTTCCAGCCACGCACGGCGGATGATCGAAGGCGGCACGACGGTGTCGTCGGGTGACCCGGCCAAGATGGTTGCGATCATGCTTGCCAGCGTCGACCAGCACCCTGCGCCCAAGCGCATTGCCTTGGGGCCAGACGCCTACACCGTGATGCACAAGCAGCTCAGCGACCGTCTGGCAGCACTGGAAGCGCAAAAGGACCTGGCATTTTCGACGGACTTCTTTGTGCCGTAACGAAACCGGCATCGCTGTTCGCGACGCACCCGCTCGTTTATCCTCCGGTCACACACACAATGTGACTGGAGTGGAAGATGAGCAATCAAGAGTCCCAGGAAGGCGGCTGCCGTTGTGACCGGGTGCGTTTTACCGTAACCGAAAAACCATTGATCACCATGGCGTGCCACTGCACCGGGTGCCAGAAGATGTCATCCAGCGCGTTCTCGCTGAGCGCGCTGATCCCCAGCCACGGATTCACCATCACCCAGGGCAACCCGGTGATCGGCGGGTTGCATGGCGTAGACCGCCACTACTGCTGCCCCCACTGCATGAGTTGGATGTTTTCCCGCCCCAATGGCGTGGAAGATCTGATCAACCTGCGTCCCACCATGCTGGATGACGCCAGCGGCTATGTGCCATTCATTGAAACCTGGACCAGTGAAAAGCTGCCGTGGGCGACTACCCCGGCGCAGCACAGCTTTGCGCAGCTCCCGGAGAGGGAGAATTTCCCCGCGCTGATACAGGCGTACGCCGAGTACAGCGGCGGTTGAACTAGTCCATCAGCGCCAGCAGGTCGGTGTCGCCCACGTCGCGCCCGGCCTGGGTCAGCAGCGTTGTCACCTGGCCTCGGTGGTGGGTCTGGTGATTGAAGAAGTGCACGAGCAGTGCATGAAAATTCTTGTTCATGGGCGTGCCCGCCATGTTGTGGTACTGCAGGGGCTGATCCAGGTCCGACTCACTGATCGACTGCACCCAGTCGATGATGAGCTGGTCGAGCCAGGCGCGGTGGGCCGACAGTTCACGGATATCGGCGAAGGCCAGTTGATTCAGACGTGGCGGCAACCCCAACGCGTCTAACGGTACCAGCGCGGCAAAGCCTGCCGGATGCTCGGCGAAACGCTTGAGCCAGACGCGATCACCCAGGGCGAGGTGGTTCAGCGTGCCAAGGATCGACCCGAAGAACGCGCCACGGTCGGCAATCAAGTCTTCGTCGCTCAGGCCGTGGGCCGCTTCATACACCTTGCGGTTCATCCACTGGTTATAGGTCGCCATCAAGGCAATCTGCTCGGTACGGGTCACGTGAGGTTCCTCGATGGGGGGGCGTCGCCATGATAATGCGAGCCTGCCGGGCGGTCATGGTGTTCTCGCGCAGCGCAGCTATTGTTGTTGATCTGGAACTCTGCGCCCTGGGAGGGTGACACCATGAATACCGGCGATCTACTGGAACAATTGCTGCGGGCGGGCCAGGCCTCGTCCAGCCAGCAGGGCGGCGCTGCACCCGGGTCTCAGGGCGGGCTCAGTGGTTTGGGCGGCTTGCTTGGCGGTTTGCTGGGCGGCAGCGCTGCTTCGGCTTCAGGCGGTGGCGGCCTTGGTGGCTTGCTCGGTGGCCTGGGCGGCATGCTTGGCGGAACCCGTGCGGCGCCTCAGGGGCGCACCGGCGGCACCAACTACGCGGCGCTGGCGTCGTTGGGGATGATGGCGTTCCAGGCGTATCAGGCCTGGCAGCGGCAACAGGCGTCGGCGCCGCAGCAGGCGTTGCAGACGGTTGACCAGTTGTCTGGCGCGCAGGTCGAAGAACACAGCCACGCCGTGCTGCGTGCATTGATCGCGGCAGCCAAGGCGGATGGCGAGATTGATGAGCGGGAGCAGCAGATGATCTCGGCCGAGATCGGCAAGCACACCGATGACCCGCAATTGCAGGCGTGGCTGGATGCCGAGGTGGCCAAACCGTTGAATGCGGCGGATTTTGCCGAGTTTGCCGGCGACCCGGCGGTGGCGTCGGAGGTGTACCTGGTCAGTGTGCTGCTGGTGGATGACCAGCGGGACGCGGAGCGCAATTATCTGGATGAGCTGGCGGCGCAGTTGAAGATTGATCCTGCGTTGCAGGTGCATCTGGAGCAGCAGGCCAAGGGGCAGGTTTAAATCGCTATTTACGGTCATACCAAGCCTGTGGCGAGGGAGCTTGCTGTGGCGAGGGAGCTTGCTCCCGCTGGAGTGCGAAGCGCTCCCAAAGATTCCGGGGCCGCTACGCAGCCCAGCGGGAGCAAGCTCCCTCGCCACAGCAAGCTCCCTCGCCACAGGGATCATCGTCTGTGGGTTAGAACCGCAGTGTGGCCCCCGTCGTGAGCCATTGATGCTGATCCCCGATCAAACTGCGTCCTACCACCAGGTCCACGTCCACATTCTTGCCGATATGCATCCTCGGCCCGGCTTGCCAGGCCTGGTCGCCGCCTTGCTGGCCGTAGCGTTCGGCGATCAGTGTCAATGAGTCCATCAGGCTGTATTCAAACCCGGTGCCCCAGGTCGGCCGATGGGTCTGGTCGCCGTCGTTATAGGCGTGGCTCCAGCCGGCGTTGAAGTTAAGCCGCAGGGCCTCCATGGGCTGCCAGGTAAACGGCACATTCAAGTCCGCGCCATCAAACGAGTGCTGGCGGTTCAGCGCGTAATGCACGCCGGCAGACGCGGCCAGTTCCAGGCCCAGGTCTTCCCGGGCCCACAACTGCGCCTTGAGCTGCGGATTCACTTGGGTTTCGCCGTCGCCATCATGGTTGGCCCGGGACACGGCGGCAGTCCACTGCAACCAAGGAATGGCAGCGGAGGTGCAGGCCGGCGCCAGGGTTTCACTGTGGGTTGAGCCCGCGTGCCGGTTGGCGGTGAACCAGGCGTCGACATTGCATTCGCCCGGGGCGTTGATTGCGCCGTCGTCGACCACGTAGGAGCCGCCTGCCGCATGGGCATTCGACATCAGGCTGAGCACCAGCATGATGCCCGCGGTCACGCCGACGAAAATCAGGTTGCGCCGCACTGCCCGAAGCTTGGAGGCGGGCAGGGGATGGAAGGTAACGTGGGTGGTGCGGTTGCGGTATTTGGCGAAACCGTCAGGGGTGTGTTTCTTGTACATGGTGAACCTCGATCAACAGCCGGTGGCGCGCCCCGACCGGACTTGGCAGGGACGCGCCGTGTTTCAAATAGAAAAAAGTGTGCAACGGGGTACCGCTACAACGGGGTTCTTCGTTCATGCCTGGATACTCCAATAAGGGTTGATTCAGCTGTCTACAGTCAGCACATGGATGCCACTGGCCCTGGCCTGGCTCACCAGTTCCGAGGTGTCGTCGCCACCGGGCAGCGCGATGATCACGTCGGGCCGGCTGTCGGTGAGCATGAACTGGTTGCGATGGCGTTCGGCCTGCTTGCCATGGCGTTGCCAGTTGGGTGGGTAACGCACCACATTCACTCCGGTTTCCCGGGCCCAGTCTTCCACGTCGCTGCCCAGGAACTGGCTGCCACCGTGGATCAACACCTGCACCGGGCGCAGGCGGTGGTAGGCGTCCAGCACCTGGCGGGACATTTTTGTATCGGCGTAATGACGACCTGCACAGATCAAGACGCGCATGGTGATCTTTCCTTGTAGTGCGTATTGCCATTTATCGACGCGGGCGCAGCAAGCGGATGCACGTACTGTTCAAGCTGCTGGAAAAACCCAGCATGAAGCGCATTTCCACGGCGCTGAGCACGTTGCGCGCGTACAGCCGTACGCCCAGCACCATCACCGCCTTGGCCGCCTGGGCGAGGCCGAACACCAGCAGCGCGCGAGCAGCGTTGTCGAGGTAGCTCATAAGTGTGTTCATTGTCTGTCTCCGCGTGCACTGGCTATCTACCGATAGCCAGCGCTTTCAGGGGCGGTTGATCAGTACCACTGCTTGAAGCGGCGGATGTAGAGGGTTTTCATCAGTTGTGCCACGCAGCAGTAGGCGACCAGGGTGCCCACCAGCCATGGGAAGTACGCCAGTGGCAGCGGCTCCAGGCCGACCATCGCGCCCAGCGGCGAGAACGGTACGTAGATGCCCAGCCCGATCACGATGCAGGTCATCATCATCACCGGCCATGCGGCGTTGCTCTGGAAGAACGGGATCTTGCGGGTGCGCAGCATGTGCACCACCAGGGTTTGCGAGAGCAGCCCCTCGATGAACCAGCCGGACTGGAACAGGGTCTGCATTTCCACGCTGTTGGCCGAGAACACGTACCACATCAGGGCAAAGGTGGTCATGTCGAAGATCGACGAGGTCGGCCCGATCCAGATCATGAAGCGGCCAATGTTTTTCGCGTCCCACTTGCGTGGCTTGGCCAGGTATTCCTTGTCCATCTTGTCCCACGGCAAGGCCAGCTGGGAGATGTCGTACATCAGGTTCTGCAGCAGCAGGTGGATCGACAGCATCGGCAGGAACGGGATGAACGCACTGGCCACCAGCACCGAGAACACGTTGCCGAAGTTGGAACTGGCGGTCATGTTCAGGTACTTCATGATATTGCCGAAGGTCTCGCGGCCTTTCAGCACGCCTTCTTCCAGCACCATCAGGCTCTTTTCCAGCAGGATGATGTCGGCGGATTCCTTGGCAATGTCCGTCGCGCTGTCCACCGAGATGCCCACGTCGGCATCCCGCAAGGCCGGAGCGTCGTTGATGCCGTCGCCGAGGAAGCCCACGGTGTGGCCGTTGGACTGCAAGGTCTTGAGCACCCGCGACTTTTGCAGCGGCGTCAGCTTGGCGAACACCGTGCGCTCCTCGACCCGCAGCTTGAGGGTGGCGTCGTCCATCGCTTCGATTTCCGTCCCCAGCAACGGTACGCCTGGCTCCAGGCCGACCTGGCGGCAGATCTTGCTGGTGACGATGGCGTTGTCGCCGGTGAGCACTTTGACCGCCACGCCAATTTCGCGCAGGGCAGCGATCGCCGGGCCAGCGGTTTCCTTTGGTGGATCAAGGAAGGTCAGGAAACCACGGATCACCAGGTTGCGCTCATCGGCCGTGGTGTACTGCTTGCGGGCGAGTGCCTGGGGAATGTTGCGGGTGGCCAGCACCAGCACCCGGAAGCCGTCTTCGTTGTAGTCCTGGGCAATCGCCAGCAACTCGTTGCGACGCCGATCATCCAGCTCGACGGCCACGTCGCCTTCCATCACGTGGGTGGAAATGCTCAGCATCTCCTCGACCGCACCCTTGCACACCAGCAGGTGATCGTTTTGCGCGTCCTTGACCACGATCGACAGGCGACGGCGAATAAAGTCGAACGGCAACTCATCCACCTTGCTATAGGCAAACGGCACCTGGAACTTCGGATTCTGCTCGGAGAACTGTACGACCGCCTGGTCCATCAGGTTCTTCATGCCGCTCTGGTGATGGCTGTTGAGCCAGGCGAGGGTCAGCACTGAATCATCACGGTTGCCAAAGGCGTTGACGTGGTGCTCGAGGATGATCTTGTCCTGGGTCAGGGTGCCGGTCTTGTCGGTGCACAGCACGTCCATCGAACCGAAGTTCTGGATCGCGTTGAGGCGCTTGACCACCACCTTGCGCTTGGCCATGGCGGTTGCACCCTTGGCCAGGTTGGCGCTGACGATCATCGGCAGCATTTCCGGGGTGAGGCCTACCGCCACTGCCAGGGCGAACAGCAACGCGTCGCTCCAGTCACCCTTGGAGAAGCCGTTGAGGAAGAACACGATCGGCGTCATTACCAGCATGAAGCGGATCAACAGCCAGCTGACGCTGTTCACCCCGCGGTCAAATGCGGTTTGCACCCGGGAGCCGACAATCGCCTTGGCCAACGAGCCAAAGTAGGTGCGCGGGCCGGTGGCAACCACCACGGCTTTCGCCCGGCCGCTGACCACGTTGGTGCCCATGAAACAGATGTTCGGCAGGTCCAGCAGGTTGCCCTGGTCGGCCGCCGTGGACGTGGCGGATTTTTGCGTCACATCCCCGAGGGTGTCGTACTTCTCTACCGGCAAGGCTTCGCCGGTCAGCACGGCCTGGCTGATGAACAGGTCACGGGACTCGATCAGGCGGATGTCGGCCGGGATCATGTCGCCGGCAGACAGTTGCACGATATCGCCGGCCACCAGGTCGCGCATCGGCACTTCCCGCAGGGTCGGCTTGGAGCCCACTTGCTCGCGACGCAACACCGTGGCGGTGGTGCGCACCATGGCCTTCAAGGCCTCGGCGGACTTGGCCGAACGATGCTCCTGCCAGAAGCGCAGCAGGCTGCTGAGCATGACCATGGTCATGATAATGATGACCTTGGTCAGGTCGGCTTCTTCACCGGCCTGCAGTGGCAGCCAGTAGTCAGTGAAGAAACTGATGGCGCCGAGGGTCAGCAGCACATAGATGAACGGGTTGTTCAGGGCCTGGAGGAATTGCACGATGGCGTGAGGCGGCTTGTCGTGGGCCACCTCGTTGTAGCCTTCACGTTGCAGGCGAGCAGAGGCATCCAGTTCGGTCAGGCCATCCTTGGTTGCCCGGACATTGGCGAGGGTTGCCGAGAGGCCGTTCTGGGCTTCGCGGGCGGCACGCATCGACAGCTTGGTGTCGGTATCCGTGCCGTTTTTCTTGTGCAGTTTCGGGTTTTTTACTGCGCTCATTGTGTGTACTCCTGTCGCCAATTTTTCGACAAAACATACCCGGTACTTACCTGATGACAGGCGAGCGAAAGCATGCCGAGTCGCTGACTTCGCGATCGGTTTAAATAAAGTGTTGGGTAACTTTCTACAGGCCCGCTAACAGCGCGTTAGTTAACTAACGCGCAGCGGGCTACTACTGGCTTCGTCCATAGAGAACTCCAGCTAATCAAGTAACGGATAATCAGGAAGTTGCTGTTTCCAGCTGGCTTATGCCGCGCGAGCGTCCACGTAGAGGCTCAGCATCAGGCTCGCTTGCGCGACCAGGCTGGAAACGTCCCGTCTCTGTGGGTCTTGAGGGTCGGCGTGATCCCATTGCTGGACCAGGTGGCCGGTGGTGGGGCAGATACGCCAGTGTGCCCGGGGAGTCGGGCACACGCGGGGGGATGAGGTCACAAAGGTGCTGCGGGTAGGGGAAAAGCCTACGGGCTCGCGGCACAATTTGGCGCGCAGGGCGTTAGCCAGCGTACGCAGATCAGGCAAAACAATCAGTTGAAAGGTCATAACACACCTCGGGACCGGACTGGCATCCGGTGAGGCAGTTACGTTGGAGCGTCAGGCTCTAGCGCAGCTTACTCGGCCGGAAAGGCGAGTCCCGTCATTTTTTCTGGGTTTGGCGCCCGATTCGCCGCATTCACGGTGATCGGACAACGACTAGATACTGTGTCCATTGGCTTCTTTTGTGAGGTTGAAAAATGGCCCTGAGTTGCAGGCACGGGGAATTTACTCAGGCAGTTGCCGGATGTCAACGTTTAATGACTTAAATTGTTACTGGTTCAGAGTTTGTTCAGATAGAAGGTTGGGGGAAGTTGCAATATCAAGTGTGCTTATTGATAAGTGGCCGGTGTGTGGCGGGCAGGTGAAGTAACAATAGCCGGATAACTTATTGCGGGGTTCCGAAGCCTGCGTTCGGCCAGCGTG